>NZ_JBBPHP010000006.1:0-288289 GCF_038039535.1 Catalinimonas locisalis
TATCAAGTTACCCACATTTCCACAACTCAACAACAACTGATTCTTCTAAGAATATTCATATGTAACAAACCTAAAGGTATTTCTATGGATGATATTG
This sequence comes from Catalinimonas locisalis, assembly GCF_038039535.1. Taxonomy (NCBI): domain Bacteria; kingdom Pseudomonadati; phylum Bacteroidota; class Cytophagia; order Cytophagales; family Catalimonadaceae; genus Catalinimonas; species Catalinimonas locisalis. The sequence goes on from NZ_JBBPHP010000006.1 coordinate 98, forward strand.
CTGGAAACTGGATTGCGACATACGCCAGATTTTCTAACAATCAACTCAACCCTCCGATCCAGATCAATGTAGTGGATGAAGGGGGGACAGTGAACCTTGTCATACAGTCCAATGGCAGGTTTACGTTTACTATTTCATTTCCTGGTGAGACCCCGGATGTATCAAAAGGTCAACTTGGGTTTGATGAGGACTATCTGGTAGTTCACTATGATGGTGATGCTGCAGATGATTATGAATATATGGGAATTCAGCTAAGTCAGGATCAGAATACATTAGTAATAAGCGGCCCTGCAGAGTATGATTTCAATGAGGATGGTACTGAGGAACCGGCACAGCTCCGGTTAGAGTTAGTGCGGAACTAGTAATTGCGATATAACTTCTTCTAAAATCCTGTTTGGATGATTTGTGAAAAGTATATGATTAGAGTGGTAAAATATGGAATAGCCAGCCTATGGAGCTTGACGAGGCAGAATATTAGTAAAGCTAACCTTTAAATGCTCAATGTATATTGTACTACTGATTGACTCAGATCATCAAGTACAGTGATATAGGTCAATGCTGTTCACCATTACTTCCTTTAGCTTTATAAAAGTTAACATCATTTCACTAAACAACAGGCATCATGAAAACAATTATGATAATATGTTTGATGGTTTTCTTAACCAGTAGTGTCTTAGTGGCACAAGACAGGCAACAGGATAGAACACAACAGCAAGATCAGGACCGTCTTCATCAGATGGATTATCTGATGCTTCAGGATGGTCAGATGCTGCACGTGCAGGATCAGGAACGGAGCCAATTACGTGAACAGTTAAGGCTATCCAATGGGATAGTGGTAAATCCTGATGGTACTTACCAGCTTAGAAATGGAAAACAAAAGCAACTGCGTGATGGTCAGTGTCTGGCCATGGACGGACAAAAATATCGTTCTCAAGAAAAAATCAGGCGAACCCTGGAGAACAGGGCACAGAGAGAACTACGGCGGCAGGATAGAAATAGGGACACTTCTGCCCAGCATGGACGTCAGCAATCTGGCAACAGGGCCAGGAGCGGAAGGAAAAACTAGGTTGTCATATTGACAACCTAGTTTTACATCATCTCTAAACTTAATGCCATGTTCAAACTAGCATTGTTTGGCATCTTCATTCTATGCTCATTTCCTCTTTCAGCTCAGATTGAGCCTGATAAGATAATTGATTCGACTTCAACTAAAGGAGTGTCATATGCCATACTCAGTATACGGTACGTCAGTGATGCCGTTTTTATGGGGAGAAAAGATTCAGTGGCAGCTCCCTATCTGATCCCTCAGCTCTCCTATTTTCATCGTACCGGATTGTATGTAAGTGGCTCTTTTTCTTATCTCACAGCTGAGGATGAAAGGCGTATTGATTTATACTTACTCAGTGCTGGTTATCAGTTGCAGAAAAGTTCATGGAGCGCTGGTTTGGCTGTAACTCAATATTTTTTCAATGATCAAAGCTATACAATAAAGTCACAGTTTAACACAGATTTATCAGCGTATCTGGGCTATGATCTGTATGTGCTTGAAGTATACGTAGATGGTAGCCTGTACTTTACAGCGAATGAAAGTCCTGACTTGATTCTTGGGACTGAGTTGAGCCGTACCTTTTATGCACTTGAAAGGCGTTTGCAGTTAACGCCTAAAGTATATTTGAATATGGGTACCCAATATTATTATGAGGCTTACTACCAAAATGTACGTCAGCAGAGAAGAGGGAATCAAAATGGTAAAGGACATGGAAGCGGTAATCCTAACTCATCAGTTGCCTCAATAGAAGAGACTAGCAGTTTTAAACTTCAGGATATAGAGTTTAGCATTCCCCTGCGATACACTATAGGTTCTTTTCGTTTCTCGTTTATTCCTACTTTAGCCATTCCTTTTGGAGAAATCACTATTACGGAAGGGCAGGAAACAATCAATGAGAAATTTGAGAATACCTTCTTCTGGTCAGTAGGAGTGGGATACTTATTTTAATACTTAAGCCTAAGGAATAGCTACCCAAGTAGTCGCTACTGGAAGTATTATTCTTCAAAAGAATGATTGTGATTTTGATCATTCTTCTCGCTGATCTAGATCACCTTATCTTTCAATACAAATTGATAGAATTGTCTAGATACTAATACATTCCTCTTAGTATATACCTATAATTAACAATTTATTCAACTTAAAGCTGTCAATCATGATTAGATCAAGATCAATGTTCAGTATGGCTATGGCTTTGACAGTTGTAGCTTTATTCACTCATTGTGAGGATGAATTGCTTACTTCCATTGACCAACCCATTAACATTAATGCCAAAGGTGGAGGTGGTAAAGGAGGGGGTGGCGGTCATGTTGAAGGTGCCGGCAACAACCTATCTTTTCCGGTCATCTGGTCAGAGGGAAGAGAATTAACCCTGAGAGAATTACCTGTTGGTACTACTGATCCGATACTTGATGGTGCATGGTGGTATGTCTGGGGACCAGAGCCGATAGATCCTAGCTCTCCAATTTACAGTTGCGATCCAACTATATCAGATCCATGTTATCCTGAAGGAACTCCTGATGTTTACCAAGCCTATCTACAAAAGGATCCAGACAATATCTGGCAGGCTTTCAATGAGCCAGCAACCAGTGAAGTATATGTGGATGCTATTGACTGGGGCGATAACCTTGAATCTGTGGATTGGAGTATTACCTCTAAAGTACGGACTGAAGTGGTACTGTATGAAAATTTACCCAGTGCAAGTCTTACTCTTCCTGATGTGACTTATCCGGTAACAGAATATGCCATGCAGCATGTGTCAGGATGGGGTACTGATGAAGTACATGGTCTTCAAACTGAACTAAATGGTGATATTGTGGAAGGGCCCGGCAATCGGGCTACAATTTTTTCTCCTCTTGCCAGGTTAACAATCCAGCAACTCACTTCCACAACACCAAACCTGACATGGGATGCTACTACACATTCCTGGACAGGAGATGCAAATTCACCCGTTTTTAATAGTGCAGTGCATGAAGCAGCTGATGGACCTGGTTACTACAATGCGGAAGTGAACGTAAAAGGAAAGATCATTTTCGGCTATACATGGGATGTGAAAAAACTCAGTACAGGACCAGGGGTGTATCGCATCACCTTTAGTTTTGACGAAAGTGGAGGTGGCATCAACCAACTAAATACGTTCTTTGATACTAATACCCAGATTGTTCCGCCTGCAGAAGAAGGAGAAATAGTCGTTGCTGAAGAACCAGGTGGAGGTGGTACAGCCGTTATAGATGTTGACTATAATCTGTCTTACATAGATGTGAGAATAACATCCAGTGGAGGCGGCGGTGGTAAAGGCGGTGGTAAAGGAAAGCCTGCTAGATAAGCCTTAATCACGCCTCATCAGTTACTGGAAAAACGGTTTTAATGGGAGAGTATAGTGTTTCCACTATACTCTCATCCGATTAGATAATCCAAATCTACTAGAATATATTTTTCATTCATCAACCTAAACAAGCCATGAAAAATCTTATGTTATTAGGCTTTTGCCTCACTTTACTGTTTGTTTTATCCTGTCAGGAGGAAGAATCTTTTGATAAAATGTTGGCAGCTCAGGTAGAAATCCAGGCCCATGAACCAGGACCTGGAGAAGGTCAGTGCCTGGATCATCCTCACAAAATGCAAAATCATATCTTTAAAACGCATCTGAATGGTCAGCAGGTAGCACCCCAGCCAGTAGATACCAAAGCCCAGGGGCAAGCAAATTTTAAACTCAGCGATGACTGTAATAAGTTATATTTCAAGCTGATAGTAGCAAATATAGAAAATATAACCGAAGCTCATGTGCATCTGATACCTGGTCCAGCGCATGGAGTAGGGCACGAGTCAGGAGGGGGACATGAAGAGGAAGATGGGCATGATGCTGGTCATTCCACGGGGGATGTGGTGCTTTGGCTTTATCCTGCTGCTGCTCCTGCACAGCTTATCCCAGGGCGTACGAATGGTGTACTGGCTGAAGGAGTACTGACCGAGAGTGATTTAGTAGGTGAACTGGCTGATGAACGCCTGCAGCGTCTGATCAGAGCAATGCATCAGGGCAGGCTTTATGTAGACGTGCATACTCACCAGCATCCTGCTGGAGAAATAAGAGGATCATTTTTATCCCAATCATCCAATGAGGAAGGTGAAAATACAGGTAGCAGTAACTTCAACCTTCAATAATTATTTTTTTATGAGGACTTAATTGTTCCTCTGCTTCTTTGGTGACCCTGATGCCAAACTTTCCATCAATTACAAAGCATTCAAGAATAGCTCAGTTGATTTTATCCTCTCTTAAAGCATGGAGTACCGATGATCACAATTCGCAGTGTTAATGACTTACATCACTATTTTTTTTATAAGAATTTTAAGTAGAGTAAAAAAATGGGCTGAATCGCTAATCCTGCTGACTTTTGAACTTTATGTACTCCACTTAGGAGGCTACTTCCTTATTTGAAATACGTTTAGCTTTAATAGAGACAGCGATAATATGCTTGCTTTAGCAAGCCTACTTGTTACTGTAGTAAAAAAATCTACTTTTCAATTGAAAAGTAATAAAAGATGAAAAGTTTACTGCATGTATTAAGCTCATAATTAACAGTGACTTAGATCATTCATATATTTTACTGCTTATTTTAACCTTACCAGAAGCAGGTTCTCATGTTACGTTTCTGGCTGATCATCTTATTACTGGTAATATTTCTTTTACTGCCTTCTTTTCAGAGTACTCCTTCAAATGCCAAGGTATCATACGTAGGACTGATGAAAGCGAAGAGGAGCTACCTCCATGGCAGAACTTACCATTTCCATTATCGGCCCTTCCTGGTCGCGTGATATGTCGGTTAAAACCTGGTCCAAAGGAACTGAAAACGCTCTCATCCTGATTACCTCGCCGGTACGGAACAAAGGTAAAGTGTTTCTGAAACGTAAAAAAGACATATGGAACTGGATCCCTTCCATTGACAGAAATATTAAACTACCCCCTTCTATGATGATGCAGTGGTGGATGGGTTCTGATTTTACCAATGATGACCTGATCAAGGAATCTTCACTACGTATCAAAAGATCACTAGGGCTGCAACGAGGTAAAGTGACAAGTGGTTCCCCGGGGACGAATTCAAATCTACCAGTCTTCAGCCGGCATGTAGTTTAATGAAAAAGTTTCCAGTCAAAAACTTTATTATCACAGTAAAGAACTTTATTATCACAGTTAACAACTTTTTTATCAACTGACAATACTATGGCAAGCTCAATATACCTGGCAACTTCTGAAGCTCATTGCGGAAAATCACTGATATGTCTGGGCATCATGGAAATGGTGCTGCGCAAAACCAAAAGGGTAGGAGTATTTCGCCCGATCATTAGTGGGAAAAGAAACCATAGAGATAAGAATATTGACCTGCTAATACGGCACTTCAACCTGGATGTATCCTACGAAGAGACTTTTTCTTTTACCAGAAAAGAAGCCAGAAACCTTATCCTGGATGGACAGTATAACAAGCTGCTAAATCAGGTGATTGAGAAGTATAAAGCCCTGGAGAAAAAGTGTGACTTTGTGCTTTGTGAGGGTACGGACTTCAGCGATGAAAGCTCCACTTTTGATTTTGATATTAATGTTGATATTGCCAAAAACCTGGGTTGCCCGGTATTGATACTGGGTAGGGGAGATATGGACCGTGAACTGGAGGAAGTGATCAGTCCGGTGCGCCTGTCTTATGAGCGCTTTGCCGAAAAAGAATGTGATATTCTTGGCGTTATCATTAACCGTGTCAGGTCAGCTTTTGCCCATGAGCTTCTGCTGGAAGTGCGCAATACCATCAAAGACAAAGAACTGCTGGTGTCGGTGATACCTGAAAACATTGTACTGCAAAGTCCCACTATACGGGAAGTAGCGGAGCATCTGGAAGCGGATGTGTTGTATGGTGAAGACCTGATGGAAAAGCAGGCTTACCGCTATTCGGTTGCCGCTATGCAACTGCAAAACTATCTGCCGCACATTACCGAAAACTGTCTGGTCATCACGCCGGGAGATAGGGGGGATATTATATTGAGTGCACTACAGGCCCATCAGTCGCAAAACTATCCACCCATCAGCGGTATACTGATGACCACCAAGCTTTTACCCGAAAACTCTATCAAACGACTGCTGGACGGATTACCCAATCTAGTACCCATTCTTTCTGTTGGGTATAATACCTACAATACAGTGGCTAAGCTGGGTACGCTGACCTCTTACATTACCCCGGATAACCATACTAAAATTACCATCAGTAAAAAGCTGTTTGAGAAGTATGTGGATACTTCTGCCCTTCAGCAGAAGATCAGCAGTGTACGAGCCCGAGGTATTACGCCAAAAATGTTTCAGTACAATCTGGTGCAAAAAGCCAGAGACGCCAAGAAACACATTGTACTGCCCGAAGGCAATGATGAGCGCATACTCAAAGCCGCAGAAATACTGGTGGAGCAGGACATTGTGAAGTTAACCATACTGGGTAAACCAGAGGAAGTCAAAAACCAGATTGCCCGACACGGTGTTCGGATTGATACCGAGCAGGTGCCTATCATCAATCCGGCAGAATCTGATTATCTGGAAGGCTTTATTGACCGTTATGTGGAGATCAGAAAAAGCAAAGGGGCTACTCGCGACAATGCGCGCGATGCCCTGGTAGATGTATCCTACTTTGGTACCATGATGGTGCTGGAAGGTCTGGCCGATGGTATGGTATCCGGTGCCGCCCACACGACTCAGCACACCATTCGCCCGGCATTTCAGCTGATCAAAACCAAGCCTGGTGTGTCTATCGTTTCTTCGGTTTTCTTTATGGCGCTGGAAGACAGGGTGCTGGTCTATGGTGACTGTGCAATTAACCCTAACCCTAATGCCGAGCAACTGGCGGAAATCGCCATATCCTCGGCTGATACCAGTCAGGCCTTTGACATTGAACCCAAAGTAGCGATGCTGTCTTACTCCTCGGGTGAGTCAGGCAAGGGTGAAGAAGTAGAAAAGGTACGCAAGGCTACCCATATCGTGAAAGATAAGCGTCCCGACCTGAAGGTAGAAGGTCCTATACAGTATGATGCTGCGGTAGATAAGGAGGTAGGGACCAAGAAGATGCCTGATTCGGAAGTAGCGGGTAATGCCAGCGTTCTGATCTTTCCTGATTTAAATACCGGAAACAATACATATAAAGCAGTACAAAGAGAAACCGGAGCACTGGCTATCGGCCCGATACTACAGGGCTTGCGTAAACCGGTCAATGACTTAAGCCGGGGCTGTACCGTAGCCGATATTGTGAATACGGTCGTCATCACCGCCATACAGGCACAAAAGATGAGCGTGCCGACCGAGAAGGAAGAGGAGAAGAAGGGATAAAATCTATTTTCTACGCTTTCTCTCCCATGGCCTGTGTCTTCACAGGCCTTTTGTAAAGGGAAGGGAAAATAATTCCTGTCCAGCCCAAACTGATACATGTTTTGCGCCTACAGATAGTGCCTCTTTACCTTATAGAAAATGCTAGGCCTTTCAGGTGGTAAAGATTCCTAACGAAATGACCGACTGTTTAGCTGTAGGATATTGACGTATACTTTTCAAATGAGTCTGATGAAAACGGCATGTTATGATACTAGCGGTAAGAATTAGGATGAATAACTGAAGCTTCCCATCATAAAGAAAGCTTCAGCCTTCAGCAATACTGGTCCGACATTTTTATCTCCTCTTATACTTTTTCCTAAAGAGCTTGATTTCACGCTCTAGATCAGCAAGTGCTTCAGAATAACCATATTTCATCCCTTCAACAAACAATTTATCTGCTTGATCAAGGAATCTCTCATCAGTATCTTCTTGCTTTTTCATAACTTCATCCCGCAACCTGATGAAGCCAGAGCCAATAGCAGTATGGAGAACCAGATCAGAATTGATCCAGTTTTCATAATAGGAATGCTCTTTTTTGCTACCTTTTTCATCAGGCTTCCAGATATTCAGGTCCTGAAACATAGAATCATCAAAATCACTTACAAAATCAATCAGTAATTCTCTCGCAAAAGATGGGCTGAACTTTGATGATAATATTTCTTCTGCTAAGGCACCAATGCTTTTCAAATCTGCTAAATCTATTTCCTCAATTTTTTGAGTTGGGTGATTAAGACTTGCTTCAACCAATTGAGAATTTTGCAGCAGGTCTACCAAAACCCATCTTCTCCAGCACAGTATAAATTTCCGGCGAGTCATCCAGGTTGCGATATTCATATAATACTGACGTATGACTTCAAAGTCTGCCGAATCTAATCCTCCTGGTGCGGCATCTTCACCGTTAAGGTTGATGTTAACAAAATGATGCCAGGTAGAGTCAATTACTATTCTACCTGCATTTGCCTGTCTTCCATCCCATACGGATATGGAAGGAAAACAATGAGGATCAGTTGCATCTTTCCCGCCGGATGTATTGCCTCCTGGTACAAATGATGTGGCAATAATTTGTGTCTTCACACTTGTTCCGTTGACAGTAAAGGAGGTTTCCGGTGAACACTCGCCTTCGTGTGGGTGGTCTGGCATTATGTCAATAATACCTGAGGGTCTTAGACTTTTTTTGATTGATAACAGCGGATGAGGAAGTCCGCTTCCAAAAGTTCTTACCGCGATGGTCTGGGGTACATTATCAGATTGATGATCAAATGTATCTGCACTTGAGTTGCCCGGGCGAGGTTTATTGGTATCGTTTCGCCTTCTTCCACCCATACTTACTTCATTGGCATCATTGGAAGCACCCACTGGGGTGTTATCCCAATGCCTCATATCTTTTACTCTGGGGATTTGATCACAAATAGCCCTACCGAGAGAGCCATGGTCGCCAGTAGCAAATAAACCTCCCCCTCCATTCATATACGCTTCAATCGCCTGGACTTCATCATTACCAATACCACCGAAGCTTGAAATAGCAAATAGCCATATCTGGTCAAAATCATCAAGGTTTACGCTTGTTGCAAAGTTGAAGTTGCTTATGTGGTTGACCACCACTGGGTTAGGGCTCATTGTGATTAATCCTCGGTGGGCAAGTGTTACTTCATAGTCAACAAATGACTGGGCTTCAAGTGCATTAAATGTTGTGAGGAATTCAGATAGGTCAAATCCCTCTGTGCCGAAATTCAAGCCACCATCACATACTATCAGTACTTTTGTTTTACACTTTCGCCACCACCACCATTTTGGAACATATGGTTTCAAAAAATCAGGCTTCAATTGCCTTAATTCCTGAGTTAGCTGAATCCTCTCTTCTCTGCTAAGAAGATGCATTTTTTTAAATTTTTCTTCTAATGATTCCATCTTTCATAGTCTTGTTTAGGGTTAATAATAGGGTTGTTATCATTAGTGAAGAAAACAGTAATAATGTAACCTGCTGACCCATAGCATTATGCAGCGTAATGAACCAGATGAAGCATATTATCGCCACGGATTTATCTGTAAAGGCCAAATCAGGTATGATTTTGTATCTATTTACCGATACTTACACATCTACACTACTATTACGTTTGGGGAGGATACTGAACAGATAGTCTTACCATCAATATCACAAACTGTCATGTGTCTGCTATGCGCTTTGAAGGTGGCTTTCCAAAGCTGACATGTGACCTTAGCAGGGTATTACATAGGCTTGTCAAGCCTGACAATTGGGCTTAAGCTATGCTTACACCCACTTTTCATCTCTTACCAGCCACCTTATTGATGCTTATGCCCCTTTTTCATAACTGACAAATGACCTTCATGTAAGATATGCTGGCTTGTGCATATGGACATGTAATGTTAATGTACGCTATACTCATTTGTTGAATGTGCTTTTACAAACTGTATCCTCTTCAAAGATAGTTTTTAGCGTTATTTACACTGCTTTACTAAATATTGCAGGTGTATTGAATAAGCATAAGTGTACTTATCTTTCGCAATTTGTGGAGGTTAAATTGTTCATAAGCCTTTGCGAATAGAAGGTGTTAATCTACAGTTAAAATTTAAGCAAGATGAATCTGAGATCAGTACAAAATTTAACCCAGGCATCATGGCTGGCCATCCATAATACGGCTAAGGATGCAGATACCGCCAAAAAATTAAGTGCCATTGGCTTTAATGATAAACGATTGCGTGAGATAGAAAATCTTACGAAGATGGTAGAGGATTTGGAAAATACGAAAATCGCCTCTTTCCATGAAGGATTGCGCGTGTCTGAGCAAATAGAAAAAGAAGTGCATGACCTTCGTCCGCTATTTATGGACCATGTGGCGAGCGTTCGTTATGCTTTTCGTCACGAACCAGCATTGTTGCGTACCTTCCTTCCCAAGCCGGTTGCACCTAATAAATGGGGATGGCTGCCCCAGGCCAGGCACATGTATATCCACATTGTACCCTATGCGGAGCAACTGGCTATGTACGGTATTGCATTAGAAGATTTGGAACAGGCCAAAGCCTCGGTAGAAGCCATCATCAGGCTGCGTGAAGACCGTATGCTGAAAAAAGGTATTGCTGAAGACTGTACCGACAGCAGAAACCAGATGGTCAAACAATTGAAAAGTCTATTGAAGGAGTTTCATGCCGCAGCTAAGCTGGCGTTGAAAGACAATCCTCAGAAGCTGGAAGCTTTTGGTATCAGAGTGCGCTCCTTGCAGAAGTGAGTGGCCAATTGAAAATTGGAGATTAAAGGTTGCCAATTACATAGTAAGGAAAGGGGGGAGGTGATCATCCCTCCATTCCATCACAGCCGCATGCTGTAGGTTGACAGTCGCATCAAAGTAGAAACTTGCCGAATACAAACTCAATAATAGCTTAGACCGCTGCTTTCTTCACATGGGTATTGATGATGTGGGCGAGCTGCTGAGCCTGCACCACACCGGATTGCCGCCAGAGGATCTTCCCACTCTGGAATAACATCAGAGTGGGCACTCCCTGTATGCGCAGGTCTCCAGCTATCCTGGGGTTCTTCTCTACATCTACTTTAATGATTTTGACCTGATCTCCCATCATGGAAGACAGCTCTTTCAGAATAGGCTGCATCATTTTGCAGGGACCACACCAGCTGGCATAGAAATCTACCAAAACAGCTTTCTCTCCCTTTATCAGATCTTTAAATTTTATAGGCGTTTCCATAGTATGATCAATTTTTTGGGTACAAGTATACCCATTGGAATACCTTAAGTCAGTGATCTTTGTCACATTGGAGGAAAATATTCATCATAGGCTTTTACGATAAAAAATCAAACTGCCTTTTTGAGCGTTACTTTGTTTCTGCCAAGTGCAATCTTACCATTTCTTTCCAACTGTTTCAGCAGCCGGGAGATTACTTCCCGGGAAGTACCCAGTTCATTGGCAATTTCCTGATGGGTTACATTGAGCTGTCGGGTATTGAGATGGGTAAACTTATCCTCCAGATAGGTGAGTAGCCTCTCGTCCATTCTCCGGAATGCGATATTTTCAATGGTATTCAGTAGTTCCTGAAAACGGTTGGCGTAAGTCCTGCCTACCAGCTCTTTCCACTCACGGTAGGTGTTCGTCCACTCCTCGTGTTTATTCACTGGAATCGCAATCAGCTCGGTAGCATCTTCCGCAATCGCCTTGATCTGGCTGGGCTGGTAGGTACTGCAACAGGTCAGTGACATGGCACAGGTTTCGCCACTTTTGAGGTAATAGAGAAAGACCTCTTTCCCTTCCTCATCTTCTTTAATCACCTTGACCGTACCACTGATGATAAGGGGAACGCTTTTGATATAATTTCCATAATTGATGATGGTGTCGCCGGGGGCAAACTGCATCCTTTTCCCGTACTGTTGTATTTCCCTGAGCAGTTCAGGGTGACTGATATGAAAGACTTGTTTGAACTGCATCAGGTCTATCTCCATAATAAAAATCTGTTGTGTGACTTATGTCACTGTTTTTCATTTTAGGTACTGCTAAATTTAATCAATCCTACAAGGATAAGCAGTTAATGTATCATCAAATAAAAAACAATCGCCATGAAACGCAATATGGGAATTTCTGACAGAGCCATAAGAGTAATAGTCGCATTGTTAATTGTGGTATTAATCTACAGCGGAACGCTTAGCGGAGCCTGGGCCATCGTACTGGGTGCTGTAGGGGGTATTTTCGTACTGACCAGCATCATGGGTTTTTGCCCATTGTATGTACTATTCGGCGTTAATACCTGCCCCGCCAAGAAATCATGACCACCTTAAAAACCTGAAAACATGAGCCATTATCAAATTCTGATCGTAGGAGGAGGAAATGCCGGTATTTCGGTAGCTTCCCAACTGCTACTCAAAGATCAAAACCTCAACATAGGCATCATTGAACCCTCCGAAAAGCACTATTACCAACCAGCCTGGACGCTGGTAGGAGGGGGAGATTATGATGTGATGGATACCGAAAAGACCGAAGCAGAAGTGATGCCGGAGAAAGTAAGCTGGCTGAAAGAAGCAGCCGACAGCTTTGATCCGGAAAACAATAGTGTAACTACCGCTGAGGGTAACACATATACTTATGACTATCTGGTCGTCTGCCCCGGCATACAACTGGACTGGCATAAAGTAGAGGGGCTAAAAGAAACGTTAGGTAAAAATGGTGTATGCAGCAATTACGGTTTTGACAAAGCGCCTTATACCTGGGAATGTGTCAGAAACTTTAAGGAGGGAGGCACTGCATTATTTACCCAACCTTCCACGCCGGTAAAGTGTGGTGGAGCCCCTCAGAAGATCATGTATATGGCCAGTGATCACTTTCAGCGAAGGGGAATACTGAGCAAATCCCATGTGGAGTTCTTCTCCCCGGGAGCTGTTATTTTCGGCGTACAGAAGTATGCCAAAGTATTGCAGGAAGTGGTGGATAACTATGGTATTAAGCTAAACTTCAAGCACGACCTGATCAAAGTAGACGGGCCTAATCAGCAGGCCACTTTTAAGGTCACCGATAAGGATGGTAATGTCACAGAAGAAGTAAGGTCCTTTGATATGATTCACATTACCCCTCCGCAGAGTGCGCCTGATTTTATCAAGAAAAGTCGTCTGGCCAATGAAGCCGGCTGGTTGGACCTTGACAAGTATACTTTGCAGCATGCGAAATACGCCAACATTTTCGGTCTTGGTGATGCCTCCGGTACACCCAATGCCAAAACCGGGGCAGCAGTGCGTAAGCAGGCACCGGTACTGGTGGAGAACTTACTGGCGGTGATGGCCCATAAGAGTCCACAGGGGCATTATAATGGTTATGGCTCCTGTCCGCTGGTCACTGGTAAAGGCAGGTTGGTACTGGCCGAGTTTGATTACAACAACGAGCCTATGGAAAGCTTTCCTTTTGACCAGGCGAAGGAAAGGTTTAGCATGTACCAGCTCAAGAGATACGTTCTGCCCTGGTTGTATTGGAACAAAATTCTAAAAGGCACGGCCTGATTGATATGGAAAGTTCTCATAAAATACAGACAGAAAAGAATGGCAACGCAGCTACTCAAAAACTTAATGAGGAACAAAACGCTAAGGTGCTGAATAATATCTTGCTTCAGTTGGATGCCATACGTGGCAGTATAGAACAGCTTTCTACTGGTATGAAGCAGGCTCCCGGGGTGATGGAAATGGCTACCGATGCTATTGACAATTTAGCTATAAAAGCAAGAGCGAGGGGGATAGATATAGAACAGAGAGGAGAGATGACATTGCAATTAATGGAAAGACTCAGTCAGCCCAAAACCATTGAAAAATTGAATGCCCTGCTTGACCTGAGCGAACAGCTTCCTGACTTTGTAAGTGATGCGGTAAATGTAGTAGATGAAACGATGGCTGAAGCCCATCGCAATGGCATTGATGTGACTCAGCGGAGTAAAGATATGTTGCACTTACTCAGCCGATTATCTTCTCCTAAGATGGTGGAGCAACTTAACGCTATGCTAGACTTTGCTGAACAGGGTACAGATATGCTGGGTATGGGAGCAGATGCGATTGATGATACCATGAACAAGCTACATCAGCAGGGCTTTGATCTTTATACTGCGCTTGAAAATGGACAAAAGATGTTGGTAGCCGCCAACACTGCTTTGCATGAAACCCTGGAAGAATCACCTAAAAAGATAGGAGGAGTATTTGCACTGCTGCGGCAGTTGAATGATAAGGACTTTCAGAAAGTGCTGGCCTTCCTCGCTACTTTTGGAAAGTATTTTGGGAAGCAATTAGGAAAGTAAGACGCTACTTTTTTCGTGGATATCCATATGTAGCCCTATGGCTCTGCCCAGGGCTACATTTTTTTCTGCAGATAGTTTTTATGCTTATCCACAAAAGCATTAAAGTGCTTCTTCAGAGCATCCCAATCATCCTTTGCAATAGCCTCTTTCAGGAAAAGCTGGCTGCCCAAGCCTAATCCGGAGGCACCGGCATCCAGAAAATCAGTGAAGTTGTGTAAATCCACACCTCCCACAGGAATCAGTTTGATCTGATCTAGGGGTGCAAGTACATCTTTGATATATTTTGGTCCCAATAGTCCGGCAGGAAAGAGTTTGACCATTGGGGCACCGGCACTCCAGGCCCGGTAAATTTCGGAAGGAGTAAAAGCACCGGGAAAGATAGGGATGTCGGCTTCATTGCAAGTATGAATTAGTCGCTCATCCAGTATGGGGGTAACAATGAAGGAAGCACCGGCTTGTAGAGCGAGCTGTAAATCTTTGTTGTTGCAAACGGTTCCTGCCCCTACATTTAAGTCAGGAAAAGCTTTACGGATTTGCTTTATCAATTCATCAGCACCTTCGGTATTCATGGTAATCTCCAGAGTTGTGAGGCCACTTTTCTGATAAAGATTTACCACTTTATCAAGCTTAGCAGGAGGCAGCTTACGCAGAATACCCACGATGGGTATATCGTGATATTTTTCCCAGGAAAAAGGCTTACTCATCTGAATGAATTTGTTGTAAAAGTGTATAATGCCCTAATATCGTGGCTTCCTCTGTACTCACCAAAAGTAATTTCTTCTCCGGTAGCAAAGTTTGTATGGCATGCTGGTAATAATCTGCCAGCGGCTGATCTGCACAAAGTACCAGCAGTTCTGTTTTGGTACCTTGTAAGGAAAGCAATTCATTGCCTATCAACAGACCACTCAGAAAAGCATAGTTCTCCTGTGGGTTGGTGTGCTGGAGTATCTGCCGTGCACGGATGGTAAACAGCTCATTGAGCAAAGCAGCAGCAGATTTCTGTACGCCCAGTACAAATGCCTGTTGATGATTTGGGTCTTGAATGTCAACCCCTTCCTTCTGTATAGAATGTCGCAGTATACTGTGCTGCTGAAGCAGAGAAAACAATTCTCCGGTCATAAAGGTATTGAAAGTTATGAGTTGACTATCTTTCAAAAAAACATGCTTGGAATGTGTTCCAGGTAGGATAAAGATGGCTTCTTTTTCGGTAGAAAGTGTTTTTTGTGCTGCACCAATTACCTGAATTTCTTCCCCTCTCATCACATCCTTATCGGTAGCTAATCCGGAAATCAGATAAGTCTCGGTATCCATCCCTGTTAAGCTTTCATAAGGTATCTGTAAATCAGCCAGAGGTAAAGGAAGTTTACCGTATGACAGGTTTCTTATTCCTATGGAGGAGGAGGCCATGCCTGAAATGATACTTACAGGAATAGTTTGCAATCCGGCAGCACTACTAAGCTCATGACAGTGGTGGTTGAACAGTTGTAAATATTCATCCTGCGTCAGTGACTGCTGACCAAAGCCAAGTTTTGGATCGTCAATAGATTGCATGATTTCCAGTGAACTTGTTTTTATCAGCCTCATTCTAAATGCTGAGGTACCCCAATCACAGCTTATAAAAGTGTCAGTCATATTAATTTCTTAGTTAGACTTTTGTTACTTCCTAAATTATGCTTTTTTCATGCACATTACCTTACCATAACATTTCATCATCAGTTTAGATATAATTATACCCAATACTAAAGTTTAAATCATTCATTATGAAACTACTTGTGATCAATACCGGAAGCTCATCCATAAAATACAAACTGTTTGATATGGAAGGGAAAAAAGTGGTGAGTGCCGGATTGGTAGAAAAAATAGGGGAAGAGCAGGGGCATATCAGGCACCAGCGCTTTCTTACGAATAGCAATGCAGAAGAAAAAACGGAAGACTTAGCTATTAAAGATCATCGTGCCGGACTTAAAAGAGTGAGCGAGCTTTTGCAGGATGAACAGGTGGGTGTGATCAGAAATCCAGATGAGATCAAGGCGGTAGGACACAGAGTGGTTCATGGGGGAAGCCGTTTCAGTGAAGCCGTTATCATCAGTGCTGAAGTGAAAGAAGCTATCAAAAGATTAATTCCTCTTGCTCCTTTACACAATCCACCCAATCTGGAAGGCATAGCTGTAGCTGAAGAAGTATTTCCGCAGGCAAAACAAGTTGCAGTATTTGATACGGCTTTTCACCAGAGCATGCCTGACTACGCCTTTCGTTATGCCATTCCTCAGAAATATTATCTGGAGCACCGGATCAGAGTCTATGGTATGCATGGCACCTCCCATCAGTATGTAGCACATCAGGCGGCAACCCATCTGGGAGTGCTTCCTTATAAACTGAATGCTATCAGCATACATCTTGGGAATGGCTGTAGCATGACAGCAATCAAAGCGGGTAAAAGCGTAGATACTTCTATGGGGCTGAGCCCTCTGCCCGGCCTGATGATGGGTACGCGTTCCGGTGACATAGATCCGGCTATTATTTTTTATATGGGTACTAAGCTCAATATGAGTTTTGAAGAAATTGACCGGGAACTCAATAAACAAAGCGGACTCAAAGGTATTGCGGGTGAAAACGATATGAGAACTATCATTGAAAGAGTAGAACAAGGTGATAAAGATGCCTCACTGGCATTGGAAATGTATGCTTACCGTATCAGAAAATATATCGGAGCTTATCTGGCTGTTACCGGACCTCTTGATGCGCTCATCTTTACAGCAGGCGTAGGAGAAAATAGTGCTGTGGTCAGAGAAAAGGCTTGTGAAGGTTTAGAACATCTGGGTATTCGTCTTAATAAAGCCAAAAATCTGCAAAGACAAAAAGGCATACAGGAAATACAGGATGAAGAAAGCACAGTCAAAATACTGGTAGTGCCCACTGATGAAGAACTGTCTATTGCCGAGCAGACGTATCAATTGGTTAGTGAATAGTTAGGGGCGGAAGTCAGAAGCGTGAAGCACGAAGTAGGAAGTAAAAACCCACTTCAGTCTTCCCACTTCCACTTTCTACCTCGCGCTAAGGTTTGCCTGTTTATCAGGAGGCTCGCAGAAAGCGATCAAGCGCCTTTCCACTTCCCAGTCATCCTGAATACTATCGGCTTTGGGATGGGTATTTTCAAACCATTGCAGCATGACTTCCTGCATCTTCCTGAGTTCCTCAGTATATTCAGGATCAGTGTATAGATTAGTAGTTTCATCAGGGTCGTTGACTACATCATACAGCCGGTGAGTAATCCCAGGAGCGGGATACCCGGTTTCATACCCTTGACCTAAATCTCTTTTGCCCGTGGTAAATATATACTTAAAACGCTCTCCTCTCACCATTGCTTTGTTATCTGCCAGAAACTCCGAAAATATATACTCTTTATGCCGATTGGTGTCACCTTTTATGATAGGCATCAGTGATTTACCTTGTAGACCTTCAATAAGAGGGTTTTGCGTAGCTTCCAGGAGGGTAGGCACAAGGTCTACATACTCTGCCATAGCGTCAATTTTCTTTCCTGCTTCCAGTTGGCTGCCTCCCTGCACAATCAAAGGGGCTCGGATGGCCGGTTCCCACATCATATGTTTTTCAAAACGTTTGTGGTCATTGAGCAAGTAACCATGATCTCCGATGTAAATGACCAGTGTGTTTTCACCAAGTCCCAGTGACTCTATTTTATCCAGAATCAAACCTACATTTTTGTCCAGATATTCAACCGAAGTATAGTAAGATGCAATAATACCTTTGCGTTCTTCTTCGGTCAGATCACGAAAAACATCTGGTATCCAGCGGTCATCTTCAGCACTACCCTCTGGAAAAGGGACTTCATCGGGCTTGTATCGGTTTTGGTATTCTACCGGAAAGTTAAAAGGAGAGTGGGGTTCATGGAAGCCAACCCAAAGCAGAAAAGAAGAATCCTGATGTTGTTCTAAAAAATCATTAGCCTGATCCGCATACCAGGTGCCAATGTCATACTCATCATACCGATCACCGGGTAGCATCTCCGAGTTGAGCCAGACCCGAGCAGGATCACGAAAGGGTTTCCAGGGCGGACGTGTGGGGATAGAATCAGGAACTTTAGCCACATCAGCAGTTTCCATATATGCATTGTAATCACTGCGCTCAATTTTGATGTTAAAGCCATGATTCAGCTGGTTATTGAAATGATTTTTGCCGATGATGGCGGAAGTATATCCGTAGTTCTGCAGGTGATCTGCCAGAGTGATCTTTTCTTCCGGAAAAGGCGTAGTAAGCAAAGTAACTCCTGCTGCGTGAGGATAAAGTCCGGTGAGAATTGATTGCCTTGAGGCGCTGCACAAGGGAGCATTGGCATAAGCGCGATTGAATTGCACGCCTCTGCTGGCCATCCTGTCCAGGTTGGGAGTTTTGATAATATCATTGCCATAAGTGCCTAGTACATTCGCAGAATGATCATCCCCAATAATCACCACAATGTTTTGATACTGAATTTCAGCTTGTGCAGGCTGGTTTTCTGCTTGTTGGGTTTGGCAGCTAATCAGAAAAATGCTTATCAGACAAGATATAAAAATGTAGAATAGGGGGCGTAGTCTTAAGGTTGTTTGCATAAATAGCAGAATTTAGTATTTCATTCTGAATCAAAATTTATTAATATACTTAAAAATAAGCATCCTGTACTGTAAGGAGAACTCACAACCTAAAATAACGAGCATGAACAGAAGAGAATTTGTTAAATTAATGCAGGCCGGAACGGGTATTGCATTGATGCCCGATTTTTCAACCCTCATCAAAAAACCTCTTTTCTTTGATATTTCATTGGCCGAATGGTCACTGAGGCAGCCTATCTGGAATGGAGATATGAGCAACCTTGACTTTCCACAGATTGCCAAAGAAAAATACGGAATTTCAGCAGTGGAATATGTAAGCAGTTTTTTTGATGGGCAAGAAGAAGACCAGAATTATCTCAAGGAATTAAATCAAAGAGCTGACGATCAGGGAGTAAAAAATGTACTGATTATGGTGGATTTGTGGGATTATAAAACTGCCAGTCCTGATGTTCAGGAAAGACAAACTGCCATTGATAAACACAAACCCTGGATAGATGCTGCTCAAACGTTGGGTTGTCATGCTATTCGTGTCAATGCCAATGGATACGAAGGCTTGGAACCGGAAGAAGCCGCAGATGTGTTTGCCGATACGCTTGTCAAATTGTCCAATTACGGAAAGCAGGCTGATGTCAAAATTATTGTTGAAAACCACGGAGGCCTTTCTTCCAACGGAAAATGGCTGGCGGGGGTAATGAAAAAGGTTAATCGTGATAATGTTGGTACGCTTCCGGATTTCGGAAATATCAATATATCCGACGATGAGCAGTACGATCGTTATCTGCTGCTTGAAGAACTGATGCCTTATGCCAAAGGAGTAAGCGCTAAAACACTGGATTTTGATAGTAATGGAGAGGAGAGCAATATGGATATCAGCAGGCTGATGCGAATTGTAAAAGACGCAGGTTTTAAGGGGTATGTAGGCATAGAGTTTGGCGGTAAACTGGAAAAAATCGGCAACAAAGACGGGGTGGTCTCTACCAAAAAGTTACTGGAAAAAGTAGGTAGTTCGCTTTCCTAGCGGACTACTCAACCTCCTGCACTGACATCATTTTGAGCAGTACCCCATTGGACCAACCGAAACCGTCCTGTACGGGATATTCCCCTCCTCCGGCTTCCAGGCTGATGTCAGTGACGACATATTTCTCCACCATTTTACCGGTATTCTGATATACCCTGATATTGTTGTCAATCCATCGCTCCGCCAGCATCTGCGCCAGCTTATCCTGATCATAATGAAGTAATCCCTGATAGGCCATCCATTGTAACGGCGCCCAGCCATTGGGTGCGTCCCATTGTTGTTCAGTATTGACTAAAGTGGTTAGTAAACCTCCGGGAGCCATAAAGTCCTTGCCAAGTTTTCTTCCCACTCTAACTGCCTCCTGCTTGCTGGCAATCTCAAAGAACAGGGGATATACTGCGGCGAGTGAAGGCTGATCAATGGTAGATTTTGCCACGAAATCATAATCTAGAAAAAATCTTTGTTGTTTGTCCCAGCAATAGCGACGTATAGCTTCTGCTCTTTGCTCAGCCTTTTGGTTAAAGTCTCTCTGCTTTTGCAGTTGCCCGTCTTCAGCATAGGCTGCTGCCAGCGTTCTTTCCAGATGGTACATCAGACTGTTCAGATCTACCGGAATAATTTCGGTGGTGTGAATTGTTGCAAGGTCTTTTCCATCACGAAGCCAGCGGCTGCTGAAATCCCATCCTGACTCACAGGCAGCCCGTATATTTCTGTACAAATCTTCATTATTACGCTCAATGCTATGGGCCAGTTCATAATCTTCTTTGTATGACTCAGGCCTCGGAGCAGGATTGTCATCCCAATAACGGTTCAGAATGGTGCCATCTTCCAGCCGTACCACTCTGCGATAAGCAGGGGAGCTTTCACTAAGCTCTTCCGCACCATTCATCCAAAATGCATATTCTTTCTCCAGCTGAGGTAAGTACCTTACCAAGGTACTCTCTCCTTCAATATCAGCGAGTAATCTGACCATGAGGGAATAAAAGGGAGGTTGAGAACGGCTGGTGTAGTAAGTCCGGTTGCCGTTGGGAATAAAACCAAGTGTCTCAATCAGAAAAGAAAAATTATCTACCATATTGCGGATCAGAGCATATTCTTCCGACACCTCTAAGCCAAGCATGGTAAAGTAAGAGTCCCAGTAGTAGATTTCCCGGAAGCGTCCGCCGGGCACTACATAAGATTCAGGTAGTAAGATCAATGATCCTTTGATTCTATCCGATGGACTGCGGGTAAGCACCGGCCAGAGCGCATTGATATGTTCTACAATATTATTGGTGGTATCCGTCTGAAAATCTACGGATGGGCTTTTAGGCAATTGAAAGTGTTCCAATACAAAATCTTCCAAATCAAAACCTGCCTTATCTTTCTTTTGCTGATAATCTTCCAGTATTGTTTGTGGCTCATGGAGGGGAATACAATCCGGAAATGTTTTGGAATCCGGAAAGATACCTGCCAGTTGCACATCTTTGAACAACTCACCATACTGCTCAGCCGGATTAACCTGAGCCAATAGGGCAGAGGCAGAGAGTAAGGAAATGAAAAGGAGCCTGATACAGCTTAAAAAAATAGTTTTCATGCTTAGGTAACCCTTAAATTTACATCAAGTTAAAAAAAATATCAATTTCTATGACTATCCCTCATATATCAATAAAAAAGGCTTTCCCATGCTGAGAAAACCTTTTTGAATTGAGTGATATTAATATTGATTTATTATGATTTGAGCAACTTACCAGGTTAATTCAAGATAACCTGTTTTAGGTTTGGAGATATTATCTCTCTTGTCAATAACATAGAAGTAGGTTCCGGTAGGTAAATCTTTACCACCAATATAGAGTCCTCGGTTGCCACGTCCTTCAAAGAAAGTGCTGGTATTATCATAATAGTCAGCTTCATACACCAATGCTCCCGCACGATTGAAAATCTTCACATTATTTGATAGAAAATACTCTAAACAATCAACATGAAAATAGTCGTTATCGCCATCACCATTGGGTGAAACTCCGTTGTATACTTTGATATCAGCTTCTACAGTGACATCTCCCTCTACGATACAACCGTTGGTGCCAAATACAGTATATTTGTAATTCCCTGCATAAAGTTCAGTAAGCTCAAAGCCATTGCCTAAAGATGACTGCATGTTGGAGGCCTGCCATTCTACTCTGTCAATACTTGTGACATCATGGGGAATAATTCTGATTAGTCCGGTATGATCATCACAGACAGATGGTTCAGTCATGACTTCAAATGTAGGAGGAACTGTTTCGTCCCTTATTTCAAAGCTTACCATTGTCGTTTCGCAGCCTGATCTTTTCTCTAAAAGCTTTAAACTATACTCTCCGGCTTCCAGATTTGATAATCTAGTGGCAGGTTCAGGAACTGGCAGGAGGTTTCCTGAAGCATCGTACCAGAAAAACTCAAAATCCTCAATAATACCGGGAATGGTGGCGGTGGCAATACCATCAGGCTGATCGCAGCGCGTTTGATGCGCATTGATAGTAATCTGAGGAGCTTCTACCAGCTTTATTTCTTCTGTAAGCCTATAGCTTGCGGTAGATGTACATCCGGTGACCAGGTTCACCACCTCCACTGTATAAGTTTGTACAGAAAGATTGCTGGCCTGATATGCTTCGCTCACAATCTCTCCCACTTCATCATACCAGGTATACTGGTAAACAGAAGTAGAATCATTCACATAAGCGGACAATTTACCATTGACAAGCTCAGGATCGCAATTGCTCTGAGGTGCATCCTCAATAATAGTGATCTCAGGTTCAGCAGCTTTGTCTAAAAGAGTTACTGTGACAGGCTCCGAAAAACAACTAGGGCTCCAAAGGTCAGTTACCATCACCGTATAATCTCCCGGAGGTACATCTTCCCAGGTCTTTCCAACAAATTCAGGTTTAGGCTTTGCTTGGCTTCCTCTGTACCAGGTAAAGCGGTATCTTTCTCCACTTCTGCCCGTATTCAACTGCCGGCTACTGGCATTGATGACAAATGCTGAAACTGACCCATTATAATCTGCCGGATCACAGTAGATGTTGAGAGAAGTAGAAGCTGAAACTATCGGTATTGATATATTTTCTTCCAGATACAAGGTTTGTATTTTAACACATTGTGTTTCCTGATTGATAACTTCAATGGTGTAGAAACCTGACTCTAAATTCCTGATCACAGGCTCAGTAGCTCCAGCTATCATTGCACTGGCTAAGGCTTCTCTACCATTGTACCATTGATACGTATAGTTGCCTATTGAATAATCAGCTTCGTATACCTCTACTGCCAGGACTCCGTTGGGGGTAGCAGGGTCACAACTGGATTGTACCTGGTAATTAGTAACATCAAGCTGCACATAAGGAAGGCTTGTGCTTTTCTCAATTTTGACCTCTTTAAGTTCTCCTTCAATGTTTAAAGTAACATTCCTGATGCTAATCAGGTATGAACCTTCAGCCAGATTTGAGAAAATCGTATCATTTGCCGGAGCGGTAATGCTGCGGATCACATCATCAGGATATGAGCTGTACAGGATAAATTCAAAATCATCAAGATTAGCAGGATTACCATTTTGCATAAGCCCATCCAGGAAGATTTTTCCATCTGAAAGACAAGATGTAGGGTCAGTGTCCATTGCATAATTTACTTCAGGTGCCTGAATGATTTTATTGATGTAGGCAGAAGCAACCGAAGCACAACCGGTGACTGTATTGGTTACGACCACATAATAATTACCTTCAGCAAGCTGGTCAACCTGAGCAGCATTACTAAATGCAGTGCCGGAAGGATAAGTAGCCGCTGTATACCATGCATATGTATAAGCAAAATTATCAGTAAGAGAATCTAAAGGATTCAATGGATTGACATTTACAGTGGCAGACAAGCTACCAGTCCAAGTGGAAGGATCAGGATTATTGCTAAACTGTTCACTTTGCTTCTGAACAGAAACAATTGGGTTTTTGCTTAGGTCATTGATAGTAAATCCTTTAAGCTGTGATAAGCAATTATTACCGCTGGTACTTACTGCTTGAATAAAGTAATTTCCTTCAGCAAGATTGGTAAATGGATCACTAGGCTTTCCTCTTCCACTGGCGGTAATCAGATTTCTGCCTTCATCATATAGTTGATAGTCGTACACTTCAGGATCGCCAATATTTATCGTACCATTGGAAAGAGTCTCAGTAACGGAATTGACATATACCTGTCCGCCATCACTACAGATCAGTTGATCTGAAGCAATAGCAGTGACCACTATGTTGGTCGTAACTCTAGGAACGTTAAAAGTTAGAATGCTGCTACAGTTGACAGCACGACCATTAAGGTCAATTACTTCAACAGTGTAAACTCCGGCTAAAAGACCTGTTGCTCTAGCTGGATTGGAAGTGTCAATATTAGCAATTGTCAGCTGGTTGGCACCATCCACTATATTTCCTCTGTACCAGATGTAATCAAAGTGCGTAGGGTCAGTATCGTTATCATTCGGACCTCGTGCACTTATGGAGATTGCCCCTGTAGGATTTCCTCCGGCACAGCTAAAATCTTCTTCAACGGCAAGCAGGTTAACTTCAGGTTCTTCGTTCAGGTCAATAATCGTTTCAGCATTTGGATTAGATATCCAGCAGTTGAATGACTTATGACGAGCAACAATTTGATACGAAGCTTCGGTCAAATTCACAAAGGTAGTTTCCACCGCACCATCAATGGTGCTGATATCAGTTCCGCTTGCATCCTGCAACACCAGCATATAATCGCTTAGATTGGCTGGCTGATCTCCATTGATCGGATCATAAACACTTACTGAATTCACTTCAATATTTCCCAGGCCAGAACATGCCAAAGGATCAATCACATTGGTTTGTACGTTAATTTCTTTGACACGGGTAGGCACTTCCATAGTGGTAATATCCGAACAGGCATTCCCATTGCCATTGATATCGGTAACCACAACAGTGTAATATCCGGCAGCTAAGTTTACAGCTTCTGAATTATTCACTCCTGATAAATTGGCGGGCAGAAGAGCATCTGCTGGATTGGTGTTGTTCTGTCCGCTGAACCACTGAAAGCTGAAGTTATTCACGTCAGTATCCCCATCAAAGGGACCATAGCCAGAGGCAATAAGGTGACCAGTAGCCTTGCTGGCATCCCCACAGCTAAAGTCCGGTTGAGACATGCTTAATACGGCAACTGGTGGCACATTCAGGTCGTCAATAGTTTTATTGATAGGCGTAGAAGTCCAACAGTTGAAAGTCTTATGCCTTGCGAGTACCCGATAATTACCTAATGGAATATTGGTAAATGTAGTGCTGATATTACCATCAAGGGTAGTAATTTCAACACCATTTTCATCCTGAAGCACAAGTGTATAATCTGTGAGCACATCAGCTTGTGTACCATTAAAATTGTCAAACACACTGACTGAGTTTACTTCTATATCTCCTTCTCCTCCACAGGCAAAGGGAGGAATAACGGTTGCTGTAAGCTCAATATCTTTGGACTGTGCTGGTACTTCAAAACTTTTTGTTTCTGTACAGCCATTGCCATTTCCATTGAGGTCAGTAACCAATACAGTGTAGTAACCAGCAGGAAGGTTAATCGCCTGCTCACCATAGCTACCATTGATCTGGGAAGGGAGCAATGCATCAGCAGGATTAGTGTTGTCTTGTCCACTAAACCACTGAAAAGAGAAATGACTCTGGTCGGCATCTCCATCAGATGCCCCATAAGCTGAAGCTGTAAGCTGACCGATGGCCTGACTGCTGATACCACAACTGAAATCAGCCTGATTGAGTGCTAATGAAGGGACAGGAGGGAGGCCATTATTGAATATCTCAATTCGCTGAGAAGTTGACAAGCAAGATGTTGTATTGTTTTCTGCCACTAAGAAATAAACTCCATTGTCCAATTCCCGAAAGGGCGTTGCAACTGTACCGTTTCCGGGCCTGCTAAGCGGGTTAAGGTTTTCATCATACAATAAAACAGTGTAGTTACTAAGGCTTACTGTACTGCCGTCTTCAGTGATCTCAACTATATGCGCTGTTCCAAAGTTATTGACATCACAACCATCCCTATCAGTTTTAGCATAGTTGCTGATCTGAATATTTTTAGGAATATTATTCAAAGTGATGGTAGTATCGTAAGTACAGCCTAGTCCTAATCCACTGTTATCAATCACTTCCAAAGTGTAAGTACCGGCGCTGAGTGATGCGGGAGTGCTGCTTCCGGTAAAGAAAGGGGTGCCTGATACAGTGCTTCCGTTATACCAGTTAAGGGTAAAATCGCTGGTTGGGCTACCATCAGAACCAGTAATCGTAGCACTCAATCTGCCTGTTCCACTACTATTGCAGCTATAATCAACATCTTTGGTAATATTCACAGTTGGATCAGCATAATCCTGTCCTATTACTACTAATGAATCTGAAATATAACAATAAGGGCTTATGCCAATTTGCAGCGCGACCAGATATTCTCCAGGCTCCAGATTGTTGAAAGTATGGTTATTACCTAAAAGAGGTATCCACGTAGCATCAGGTATTACTTTAATGGCATTACCTCTGAATAAATTGACACGGTAACTTGTAAGCGGTAAACTTGTAGCCGAAGCGGTAAGGGTAACATCAATGCTGCCATCTTCACTCGCACACTGCGTACTATTATCAGTATCATCAACGGTTAGTATAGGTGGGTCTGCCATTTTCAAGAGAAATCTTTCAGTATATCTACATCCAGTTTCAAGGTCCTCAATTTCAACCACATAGTATCCCGGGCCTAGTAAAGTTCTGCTGGAAGAAAAAGAGCCATCACTTCCATTGGTCACTGCTACGCCAGTAATTTCATAAGTCCAACTGAAAGAGAAGCCGGGACTACCCCCAATGGAGGGGCTGTTGGTATCCGTTTCTACGGAAATAGAAGCGTCTCCATTACCAATTCCTAATAGACCGCAATTGGTAGGTCTAGTATAACTTATATTGATTTCCTTAAGCGGCTTCTGTATCAATGTGATATCAATTGGTGCAGAAGTACACCCGGTCAATTCATCGGTAACAATCGCCTGATAATCCCCAGGACCTAGGTTGGTAAAGGTGACATTTGAAGTGCTGCTTATGCTATTATCATAGCCGCTTAGACCAGTCAATCTGAAAGTATAATTCCGTGTGGCACTCAGATCAGGAGGAATCATTTTAAACCCATTACGCAACGTGAGTTCAATCTCACCATCATAATCCGCCGGTGTACAGGAAGTAACGATGGTTGTACGAACTGTATCTACAATAGGAACTGGGTCAGGGTTGTTATTAAGTGAAATAGTGGAAGTGGTGATACACTGATTGGCATTATCTGTCATCCTCAGCATATAAGTCCCAGATGAAAGACTGCTAACCCTGGTGCCATTATTAGAAATTTTGGCTGCGGGTACGCTGGCTCCTGAGGTATTATTGATAAACCATTCAAAAGTATAGTCAGTAGCGGCACCTGTAAATCCACTGGCCGTAATTGTTCCTGAGGGCAATGATGGACTACAGGATATATTATCCGTTGCACTCAGGTTTACAGTTGGCTTAATACTATGATCTTCAATTGTAAAATTCCTGGGAGCAGACTGACAACCGAAAGGAGAGGTTACGGTGACTCTATAGTTACCGGGAGGGATGTTGTTTAAAGTATTAGAAGTCTCACTTAAGTTCGTGCCGGTAGAAGTATTTCTCCAACGGAAGGTGTAACCCTCAGCATGGGTTAGTCCACCATCTACCGTTACAGCAATAGAGCTTCCCCAGGGGTCTGAGCATCTGTCAGCATGGATGAGAGTAGCAGGGGCATCAATGATAGGCGTTACCTGATTGGAAGTTACATTTCTGTAGGCCACCACGCTACAGGCAGTCGTATTATCGGTGACTAGTACAGTATAAGCTCCGGCAGCTAATCCTTTGGCCGTAGCACCAAAAGTCAGGGGCGTTGCCGTTGAAGCAGCGGCTTTACTCAGGTTACCGCTGAACCATACAAAAGTATAGTCTGCTGAATCCCCATCTGCCAGCGCTCTGAGCTGTCCATTGGGAGGGACAGGTGCACAGGCTCTCTGAGGTTGAAGCTGTGCAGTAGTGACTACAAAAGGATTGGTTACCGGATTGATGGTAAAATTCCTGGGAGCAGACTGACAACCGAAAGGAGAGGTTACGGTGACTCTATAGTTACCGGGAGGGATGTTGTTTAAAGTATTAGAAGTCTCACTTAAGTTCGTGCCGGTAGAAGTATTTCTCCAACGGAAGGTGTAACCCTCAGCATGGGTTAGTCCACCATCTACCGTTACAGCAATAGAGCTTCCCCAGGGGTCTGAGCATCTGTCAGCATGGATGAGAGTAGCAGGGGCATCAATGATAGGCGTTACCTGATTGGAAGTTACATTTCTGTAGGCCACCACGCTACAGGCAGTCGTATTATCGGTAACGAGTACGGTATAAGCTCCGGCAGCTAATCCTTTGGCGGTAGCACCAAAAGTCAGGGGCGTTGCTGTTGAAGCAGCGGCTTTACTCAGGTTACCGCTGAACCATACAAAAGTATAGTCTGCTGAATCCCCATCTGCCAGCGCTCTGAGCTGTCCATTGGGAGGGACAGGTGCACAGGCTCTCTGAGGTTGAAGCTGTGCAGTAGTGACTACAAAAGGATTGGTTACCGGATTGATGGTAAAATTCCTGGGAGCAGACTGACAACCGAAAGGAGAGGTTACGGTGACTCTATAGTTACCGGGAGGGATGTTGTTTAAAGTATTAGAAGTCTCACTTAAGTTCGTGCCGGTAGAAGTATTTCTCCAACGGAAAGTATAACCATCAGCCGTAGTTTTTCCTCCATCAGTGATAACGCTTGCAGAACTGCCCCAGGGGGCTTCGCATCTGTTAGCATGATTAACAGTAAGTGTTTCAATATTTGGGTAAGTCAAATTCTCTACAAGGGTGATATAGGCGAGATTAACACAATTTGTAGAGGTATTTATCGCTCTAACAGTATAATCTCCTGCTGCCATATTATTGGCCGTTGCACCTGTAGCATCAGCAGTAGCAGGTAAATTTGTCAAATTATAATTGCCTAGATACCATTCAAAAGTATAGCCAATTGTATCACGTGCTGTACCTCCCTGGGCAGTTTCATCTACTGAAGCAAAGAGGATTCCATTTGGTAGAGATGTACAGGAAGTCTGAATGTTTAGAACTTCTGCATTGAGTTGAGGGGTATAAGTATTGTCTTGAATTTGAAACGTAATCCCGTTGGACAGACAGCGTGTATTTTTGTGTGCAGCAAATACAGTATAGGTTCCGGCATCAAGCGAGCTTACATTTGCTACATCTCCAATTCCGGCAAGGCTGGTGGTTGTATCAGGGGCACTGACAGTACCACTGTACCAGTAAAAATTATAGTTGGAGGTATTACCAGCAACAGAAAAAGCTGCATTACCACTAGTTCCACACTGGTTGATATCATTTTTACTATCTAAGTTTAGGGAAGGAATCACCTTATTTTCACTAATGTTGGTGTCAACAGTAGTACTGCAACCCGTAACATTATCTGTAACCACTAATCTGTAATTCCCTGTTTCCAAACCATTCACATTCGGCCCGCCGGTATAGGACGGTTTTGCTGGAATTGAATTGTTATGGCCTTTGTACCACCGGAAAGTATAACCGGAAGTAGTTGTACCACCTGCTGTATTTACTAATGCGCTTAAATTACCATTAGGGTTATTAACATCACATGATGACTGGGGGGTAATTGTAAAGCTGACATTTGGTGCGGTAGAGAAATCATTAATTTCAACAGTAACAGGACTGGAACTACAACCCGTTGCCAGATCAGTTGCTATTACACTATATCTACCTGTTCCTAATCCTCCCAAAAGTGCTGTGTTACCGATAGAAATGTTGCTGCCTTCTTCATACCATGTAAAGGAGTAATTTGTAGTGTCTCCGCCCACTGAGGCCTCAACGACTCCTGCATTTGGTGCATTGCAACTGTTTATATGTTGATTCACCTGGGCATTTGCGAGTGGGGCGGATACATTTGAAGTAACCGACATACTTACAAGTGTATCGCAATTGGTTAGTTGATTTCTTATTAAAACAGAATATGAACGTGAAGATAAATTAGTGGCAGTATTGGATATTGAAATTGTATCTCCCGTCAACACGTAATCACTTTCATACCAAACAAAATCGTAACCCGCAGAAATTGTATCTGAACCAGAAATAATTCCTGCCTGTAATGCTCCATTAGGGGTACTACAGGATGTAAAAGGTGCTACCTGCCATATCACAGGTTCAAAAGTAGGAATGACTCTGGTGATAGTGACTTGTATGGGGTCTGTCAAACAACCAGTGATCTTATTTTCTGCCACTACCGTATAGACTCCATCAGCCAGACCCGTTACCAATTGCCCTGTTGCAATAGTAACTCCCGGGTAGTTTGTACCCTCAAACCAATAGAAGTTAAAATCACTGGCGGTAAGTGGAGGATAAGGTGTAGCTGATATATATAGATCATTTATTTCACCGGGAGTTAAAGATTTATCGTATAATCGTGTATCTTCTATAGTACCCTGAAAAAACTCATTAGCCGGGTCATTGCTTCCATTTACAGAATTAGCTTCTGAACCCACCCCAATTCGCCCATAGCGAGTAGCACCGGTACCATATTGCGTACCCAAAGACATTTGAGTGTTCGCTTCCCCATCAATGAATATTCTTAATGTGCCATTATCAAAAACTGCAGTGACAAAGTGCCATTGACCGTCATTGACTGATGTGTTGCTAAGTAAGCTTGCTGGTCCGGCATCAGTTTGCACCGTCCAGTTTAACACACCTGTACCAGCTTCAATACTCAGTTCCCAATACTGCTGATCATCATAGGAAATAATAACTTGTTTAGTGTTAGCACTTGTTCTGATCCACGATGAAGTGGTGACATTGGTATAATTATTAAGGCTATACTTAGGACCTGTCATTGCCAAGTAATCATCAATTCCATCTAGTTGTACTCCCTGGCCCATTTCTGTACTCACAAAAGCAGGATTTCCATAGTCTTTTAATATGCTATTTCCTCCTGCAGGGCTAGAGTCCTGGAAATCGCTATCGTATTCCCAGAGCCCGATTAGCTCATCTGTGGTTGCTGTAGCTGTAGGAGGGTTAATGTCAGCAAAGGCAGAACCGGTGTTAGTTCCTCCATCACAACTTTCATTTGGACTTGTAGCATTTGCGGTAATTTCATAAGGTTGTTGACATAGTACATCAATGGTTACCGTAGCCATATCACATTTTGCATAACATTTTTCTGAAGGCACATCACAGGTTTTGTACATAAATGTATCGGTACCTTCAAAACCTGGATTTGGAGTATATAAAACCTGATCTTGATTGATTACGGATATAGTTCCGTGGGTTGGGTTTTGTGTGATGACTGTTCTGAGCAGATCATCACCATCCGGATCGTTATCATTAGCTGTTACCAGGATGTTTACCGGAGTATCAATCGTAGTTACTACATGATCATCTTGCGCATAGGGTTCTGTATTTCCGCCTAGTAGACAAATAGTTTGTTCGTTTCTGGCACCTCCGGTGGATCCGGTAAAGCCATACCTTACCATATGCTGACCATTGAAGATATCATTAAGGATATCTCCGGTATGCGTGAATACGCGAACTCCTTCAATGAATAGCTTTAGTTCATGATTAATAGGATCCCACGTAATCGTATAATGATAACATTCATCATTCTCAACATTTTGTACTGCATAATGCGAAGCGGGTTTGATAGGCGTACTTCTTACTGTATTCCCCAAATAATCAATAATAGGGCGGTGATTATTCACCAGGTCACCATTATAGACCACGGCAGTATGGTCTTCATTAGGATCATTTGACCCACTGTTTCTCCACGTATCAAATTCAATAGCTACTGAAGGAGTAATTTTGTCTGTGCCTTGCGAGTAATGTTCACTAAATCCAAGGCCACCGCCTTCTTCACCATAGGCACCATCTCCAAGCGTATCTCGGGGGTCGGTATGTATCACGAAAGCAATACCATCAGCACCATTAGAGTCTTTATCTCCCATGTAAATGACAAAATCCAATTGGAAGGGCTTGCTGATATCTTGCTTTTCAGCCCACCAGATGGAGCCGAATTGATTGTTCTGATCAGGAGTGATGGAAAAGCAACGCTGAGATAACTTGATCGCATCTTTTTTAATCAAGAAGGTTTCCTGAGCAAAAGATGCTGTACTAAGTAATAAAACAATACTTAGTAACAGTAATGGTTTGTTCTGCGACATGTTCCTTTGTGGCTTACTTATACTGGGAGTTAATCATACTCCACCACTAAATTGAACATTGGCCTTATTTATTAATAATCACATCATTTACAAATGATACAATGTAAGAATTAACTACAATAAATGATACAAATACTCAAGTGTATAGCTTTTAAACTGAATACATTGATGATAATGGGTCTGGATCAACTATACTATAGAGAGGGGATAGGCATACTCTTACTATTAGAAGAATAATACATCACACTTATTTATAGACCAAAATCAAGGGAGCGGGCGTGTATTTTAATTAATCTATATAGTATAAATATAATTTTTTTTAGGTTTTAGGAGCTTTTTATGTTTTCATACTAATTGTGTAAGTATTTAGCCTTTCCGATAAAAATAACATTCATTTAAATATCTGATAATAAGCATTTTAAATAATTATAGGGTGGTTTTACTAGTAAAAAAAATAGCTATTACTGAGTAATTTTTGAATCATAAAGTAAATTTTTTTGACATTATAATATTAATTCTAGTATTTTATCTATAATTTCTTACATATAACTAATCCAAGATAATATTTGACTTTAATAATATTTTTTTCGTACATTTATCTAAAATTAGTACATAAGTCATATTTATTGTTGTTTGTGTACAAATAAAGATTGTTAAGCAGTAAGAAATTAAAAGCAGAAGCCATGAAGGCAATAATTAAAAATCGTCAGGCAAACAAGTTTATATTAATAGGACTTTTTTTATTAATAGTAATTCATGCAAATGCTCAGCAGAGTCCTATTTATTCTCATTTTATGTTTAACAGATTGGCTATTAACCCAGCATATGCTGGAAGTCAAGACCAGTTAAATATTACTGCACTACACAGAAGACAGTGGGAAAACTTTGATGGTGCTCCTACTACAAGTGCTTTAAGCGCTCATACTTATCTGAAAGAGAAAAATATTGGTATTGGTCTACTTGCCAGCAATGATCAGGTGGGTATCCATACAGATAACAGACTTTATTTAGTGTACGCTTATAAGATTAAAACCAAAATGGGAACTCTTTCCATGGGGTTGCAGGGAGGATTTAGTCGTTTAAGCTCTGATTTTAACAAATTAAATCTGAAAAGTGAGAAGGACGCATTAATGACTGGTTTCAAAAGCGATTTTAACCCCAATTTTGGTACAGGCGTTTACTTCAGTAACCAGAAGTTTTTTGCTGGATTCTCTATTCCCTATTTACTAAATAACAAATTGTCAAGCGCCGATGAAGCCCTTTCTCAGGCTCAAGAATCACGTTATTATTTACTCAGCACTGGAGTAGTACTTGATATTAATCGTGAAATCAAAGTTGTACCCTCAGCACTTTTCAGAGTTCAGGAAGGCAATGCTGTTGGTATGGATATCAATGCTAATGTGGTATTAAGTGACATTCTGACAATCGGAGCTACTTACAGAACAGAGTATGCAGCTTCAGTATTAATGGGGTTAAAAATGAGTGAAAATCTAAGTATGGGTTATTCATACGACTTAAACACCTCAGACATTGGAAAATATTCTGATGGTACGCATGAGTTTATGGTAAACTATCGTATTCCATACTCTAAGCGTTGCCATGCTTACTTTTAGAAAAAGAAATTTGCTTAACAATAATAGAAAAATACCGGCTTCTGGCTGGTATTTTTTTTTGTGAGGTATGAAATGTGTTATCCTTCACAATTGGAGACTTAAATATAGTCTATTATTAACTTATGTGTTTGTGCTGCGATAAATCCTAATCTATTTGAAATAGTTTCTTCAAAAGGAAGATAAGGCTTTGGGGTTACTACTACTTTATTGTATGCTGCATAAAGCTTTAGCTAAGCTCTTCAATAGTGTTTGTATTGCCTAGGTTTCCACTGTTCTAGCTATCAAGCAATTAACTAAAACAGCTTCTGAGTTGACTTTAAAATAATAGTATGAAGAGGCATAGAAATGGTCCCCAGTATACACGATAAATAGTGAAATTATACTGACGACATAGTTGAGTTAATCACTATTAAAATTGTAGTAGTTTTGTATTAAGTATCCTTACTTTTTTTTATAAAACAAAAGAGGAGTGCTATAAACACTCCTCTCAAAAAGAATAAATTGATGACTCTATCGGAATAGCTCTAGATATCCAGTCACAGGTTTTTGACCATTGTTCTTCTCAATTACATAAAAATAAGTGCCATCAGGCAGTTCTTTATTTCCAATGTAGAGCCCTCTGTTGCCGTAACCATCAAAAAAGATAGCACGGTTGTCATATCCTTTGGCTTCGTATATTAAAGCGCCGGACCGATTGAAAATTTTAACCGAGTTATTAGGGAACTGATCTATGCAATCAATGTGAAAAACATCATTATCTCCATCACCATTGGGTGAAACACCGTTGAATACATTAATAGTGGCAGGAAGCAGAGCATTACCGTAAGAGGTACAGCCATTTTCCCATGTAATCTCATAGGTATATTCTCCGGCAGGGGCTTCACTAAGCTGATAGTTACTCTCAAAAGTTTGACCAGTGTTAAGGTTTGACCAGTTTACATTAAGTATAGTCATACTTTCCTGGGGAATTACTTTTAATTTGCCATCTGTAAGTTCGCATGTTGCTGGAGAAGCTTCAATCTGATGTTGAGCGGCATAAGAATGGTCTTCTATCTCAACAATTGCCTGAGGAATAGTGCAACCAGTGATCAGATCAAATGCTTCAACGAAATATGTGCCCGCTGATAAATTAATTGCAGTGGAAGATAAGTCATTTTCGTTAATTACAATTTGATCATCGGTTAAGGCATTACCAGCCTCATCAAACCACGAGAATAAGACAGTTTCATTATTCTCATACATATAGGCTGTGGCTGATCCATCCGGAAATGCACAATTAGTCATGTGCGCATGAATAGAAACAGTAGGAGGTGCATATTGAATTGGGGAAAGCTCAACTTCTGTTTCTGTGGTGTTTATACAACCTGTAGGTAGATATTTCACTTCTAATGTATACCTGCCTTCTGCTAAACTTCCTATTCTGGACTCTTCTCCTATCAGGTTTCCTGCGGTATCAAACCATTTGTATTCGTAGTCAGATACCGGAAAAGGGACATTAGCAGCGAGAGATCCATTGACTAATTCCGGATCACAAGCAGTATTATCTGCTAGTTTTTCTATTGCAACTTGAGGTATTTCCGATGCATCCTCAACAGCTACACTAACAGGTAAAGAAGAACAGGTACCAGTAATCATATCAGTAGCCACAACTGTATACGAGCCTGGTGTCAAACCACCCCAGGTAGAACCTATATGCTCAGGTAAACCGGAAGTACCCTCACCTCTGTACCATTCAAAAGTATAATTACCGTTTTGAATAACTTTGGCTCTTACTAATCCATTTGCTAATGTAGGATCACAAACGGTGGAAGGTTCACTTTCCACCTCCACCAGAGGAAGCTCAAATCTGTCTTCTACATAAAATGTTCGGGTAGCGATACATCTGGTCTGTACATTCTGCACTTCCACTGTATAAAAGCCTGAAGGTATGCTATCAAGTATGGCAGCTGTAGCTCCTGGAATAATATTTTCTGCAACAGTTGTATTTCCTCTATACCACTGATATTGATACTCATCCGATGTTCCATCAACTTCCAGGGCAATTACTGCAAGTCTTCCGGTAGCGATAACCTCGGGTTGACAGCTGATTTGAGGAAATAAATTATTTATGTCCAAATCAATGCGAGGAGGTTGAGAAGTATTCGTAATTTTTACCTCAAAAATCTCAGAATAAAGCCAATAAGCATCATGTCTTATCTGCACATAATAAGAACCTTGAGCAATATCTTCAAAAAGTGTATCGCCATTTTGAGCTACCTGTGCGGAATCAGCAATGGTAGTTAAGCTACTATTTTCGTAAAGGTAGTAGGTGTATTTTGCCGGATCGTCCTGAGTATCATTAAAAGTTACTTCCTGCAAGCTGATGCTACCATCAGGGAAACAGACTGTCTGAGGATGACCTTGGGCAATAAATTCAGGTTCTATATCAACTTTAGGAAGGTTAAAGGATGAGGTAGTTACTGCCCCGGTTTCATTGTTCCTAACTATAATGACGTAGTTACCTGAATTTAATCCGGTAACTGTGGTATTGTTCTCCGGATTAAGGTTAGGAGCTCCCATAATAGGGTTACCGACCGGATCAGCTTCATAAACTTCATACGAGTAAGTAAAATTGTTTGTGGCTGAATCTACCGGATTATCAGGTGACTCCATCACATCTATAGAGATTGTCCCCGTCCAGGTAGAAGGATCAGGGTTATTGCTATATTGTGGGCTTTCTAAATTCACTGTGACTTCAGGGGGAGTACATTGACTTATCAGGGAGACTCCCACCAGATCAGAGAGACAGTTGTCCGTGTTGATATTTTGTGCCTGAACAAAGTACTCACCTTCATCTAGTCCGTCAAACTCACCATCAGGATCATTGCTTACCATTACGTTGAGGTCTGCGTCCAGCAGCGTATATGCATAGTCAGTCACATTGGTTGAGGTAACTACTGTAGAACCATTATGTACATAGCTTTCTTCAATGGTTTGGACATTGATCTCACCATTGGCAGGCACACAATATGTAGGGTCAATGCCGCTTACGGTAAAATTAATATCTCTTGTGCCGGGAAGTACCTCAAAGATGGAAGTCTGATCACAACCGTTACTGAGACCATTCATATCTGTAACCACTACTGAATATTGTCCGGCAGCTAAATTGTTGAGGGTTGTACCGCTACCAATTGATGGAGTAGTGGTATCTGTGCCTGCGTACCATACAAACTGAAAGTTACTGGCATCAGTATCACCGTCAGCGTCGCTACGGACTGATACTTCCAACATACCAGTAAAATCTCCACCAGCACAACTAAAGTCGGGGTATTCATCTTCCAAACTAATAACCGGCTCATAGGTATCCGTATCAATAGTAATGGGAGGAGAAAGTATACTACAACCTGTATTATTATTTTCAGCCAGCACATAATAAGTTCCTGCTGCCAATCCTGTAAAAGGAGTAGCGGCATGTCCATCACCACCAGTTGAGGTAGCAGGGTTACCGGCATCGTCCTGTAAGCTAAATAAGTAGTCGTCGGTATTTGGTAGTGCTATACCATCTTCGCTGATTTCAGTGATGCTGATTTGTCCATTCACACCCGTACACAAAGTGTTGGGATCAGTTTGAAAATCACTAATCGCTAATACTTTAGGGACATTGTTTAGAAATACAGTTTTGGTATAAGTACAACCCAGTCCGTCACCGTCGTTGTCTGTAATTACTACTGTGTAATTATCTGAAGAAAGTGTATCCAGAGTAGTTCTTACATCAGCCACTTCCTCACCTGAAGTACCGATGCCTCTGTACCAGATATAGCTAAAGTCACTCAAGCTCTCTGAGGTGCCATTTTGCTTTACATCAGTAACTGTCAGACTACCCGTTCCGGTAGTATTACAACTGAAGTCCGGAGAAGAAGAAGTTGTAATTTCAAGAGTAGGGGTGATATCAGGTACTGTAAAGGTTTGCACAGTACTAAAGCAGCCTCCACCAAATACTTCTCTGAACGCAATAGTATAATTTCCAGCTGTTAAATCTTCATACGTATGATCATCAGTGGGAAGTGCCAGAGGTGTCCAAACCTGTATATGATTTCCCGGATCTATAGTGTTTCCTTCGTACAAAAATACCTGAAATAGATTTAATAAAATACTGGGCGAAGTAACTTCAATATAAATAGAACCATCACCTGGTGAGCATTGAGTAGCACTCACTACATTTTGACTGGTAACCTGGGGCGGATCAGCATTGGGTAAGAAGAATTCAGCAGTTTCTATACAATTGCTGAAGTTGTCATAAATCTCAATAGTATAGTAACCAGAAGGTAAATCAATGCGCTCAGAAGTAAAGCCGGTTTCAGCAGTTAACGTGCCAGGATTAGGTGTTCCAGGAAGAGGATCACCAGCATTCCTATAGTACCATAGGAAGGTGTAACCTGCACCCGCAGGTGAACTATTGTTTGTAGAAGATACACTGATTCCTAATGCCCCATCACTGGATGCGCAAGCAGATGAAGGGGTGAAAGTATCCAGATTAACCGTGATTCCCGGTGCTTTGGGGATTTCTATTGTCATAGGCGGTGATTGGCAATGGTTGTAATCATCAATCACAACAGCGGTATAAGGACCAGCATTGAGCCCGCTGAAAACACCATTATTGTTGGTTTGAACA
The DNA here is from genome assembly GCF_038039535.1 of Catalinimonas locisalis. Taxonomy (NCBI): domain Bacteria; kingdom Pseudomonadati; phylum Bacteroidota; class Cytophagia; order Cytophagales; family Catalimonadaceae; genus Catalinimonas; species Catalinimonas locisalis. The sequence goes on from NZ_JBBPHP010000006.1 coordinate 38,511, forward strand.
GGAGAGCCAGAAGCAGTCGTACCGCTGTAAATTTCAAAAGTATACGTTCTGTCTTCTGTAAAGTCGGGCGGTAATTGAGCAATACCTGCAGGAAGATAGAATGCAGCTTCCCCATCAGCAAAAGCCGGTCTACAGTCAGCAGTTGCGGTGGTGTACAAAGTATCAAGGGTAGGTAATATGCCTGGTTGGGTACCCACATTGGCATAGGCTACCTGAAAACACTGTGTAGTATTACTGGTAATCCTAAGGGCATATTGACCGGCAGCCACTTGAATAACTGTATCATTCGCGCTAGCAAGTTGCGTTCCACTCAGGTTAGTCGTAAACCACTCGAAAGTATAGTCAGTAGCATTACCGGCAAAATCTTTGGCAATCAGTATTCCATTCGGCTGAGCAGGGTCACAACTTGAATTAGGTACAGTTTGTAAACTGACCACCGGCTTAGGCCCTTCGTCCTTAATGGTAACTTTTACTTCATTCAGTGAAGTACAACCCAGTGGGTTGGTCACTCTTATTCCATATTCACCGGGAGGAATGTTGCTGAGCGTTTCAGAGGTTTCTGCCAAAATGGTATTATCACTAATTCTTCTCCACTGAAAAGTATAGCCATCTGCTGATGTCAGACCACCATCTGCTGAGACCACAATTTCACTACCCCAGGGATCTGTACAGTTATCAGTATGCGTAACTGAAGGAGTATCTAATACAGGTTTTGTTTTCTGTGCAGGAAGGGATATATAAGATATGGTTTGACATCCGGTAGCAATGCTGCGGGTTACTAATGTATAAGGACCCTCTACCAAACCACTAACCAAACTTCCACTAGCGGTCGGTGTCGCAGGTAGGCTTGAAGCCCCAAAATTACCGAAATACCATTCAAATGCATATCCTGTAGTAACATTAGCGCTTCCACCTTTCGTACTTTCATCCACAGAGGCACGAAGAGATCCGTTGGCTAAGCTCAAATCACAGGCTTGCTGAGGATTTACAACTTCGGTTACCACAACTGGCTTCCAGGTTTTGTCTTTGATTTTAACCGTCAAAGGATCAGATAGACAGCGTGTATATTTGTCAGCTGCAAACACAGTGTAAGTGCCTTTTCTCAGGCCATTGATCGTGTTACTATTGACGATTACACTACTGGAAGTTGTATCCGGACTGGAAACATTTCCATTGAACCAGTAAAAATCATAATCACTGACATTTCCATTAACGTCTACACTAGCCTGACCATCATAATTTGCCGGGTCACAAACAGTTTGGTCATTTTTGGAAATCAAAGAAATCTGTGGATCGGTGATGGATTCCTGAATCTCAACATCCATGGTAGCTGTACAGCCGGTAGATGTTTGTTCTACCACCAGTCTGTATATTCCTGCTGATAGCTGATCTACATTTGCTCCACCGGTATAGCCAGTTCTCGCAGGCACTACGGTGTTTTGTCCTTTGTACCAGAAAAAATTATATCCGGCAGTTATTTTATTACTTCCCTGCAACACATAAGCAGTTAGCTCTCCTGATGGATTGTTAGGGTCACAGGAACGTTGTAGCGATAGTACTTCAGCATCTATTACTGGAGGGGCTGATAAATCTCTGACATCCACAGTAGAGGAATTTCCAGTACAATTGGCAAGGGTGTGCGTGGCTACAACCGTGTATTTTCCACCTGTTAAACCTTTTTGAGTGGCGCCAATAAATTCCGGGCTTCCTGTGACAGAACTTCCTTTGAACCATCTGAATACATATCCTAAAGTGTCGCCAGCCACATGTGCAGTAATGGCTCCGTTACTGTTATATGATCCGGGGCAGTTATCGTTGTCTTTAAGGAGTACGGCAGTAGTATTGAAAGGGTAGGGGTTAACGTCTATATTAACGATGGTAGGTGTGCCATCGCATTCTCTAATGATTCCATTCAGTGAGTCCATTGGATAAAATGTCTCATTGGATAATGAGCTTCCACTCAAATCATATGGACCAATATCGTTCAAAGAAGCAAACAATGTAAAATCACCTGCTTTTCCATTTACCCAGATTGTAGTGTCCAGCAGCTGATCAACTTTTAATCCTCCGGGTATATTGATATAGACGGTTTCTAAAAATGGATTGGGTACCGAATTGCTATAACTCTGGCTCGGGTCATCTGCATAAAATGATACAGGAATGTCTTTGAAAGCAACCTGATCTCCGGTATTGATAAATCTTAACCTTACCTGAAATCTATCATCAGGGCAGGTTGGGGGATTAACCTGGATTGGATTATCTGCAAACTCAAGATTAGGTGAAGGGAAAGTAAGGTTACCACAATAGTTAATTACCGGTGACTGATTATAAAATTTATTTAAAGAGAATTTGGGGCCGTTACCTCCTAACAAATTGCATTTCTGGGCAAAACTCAGGTGATGAGGTTGTTGATATCGCGGAATGGTCAGGTTATCGTTGATGTTGACGTTAAAGTAAACAAACTGATTCCAAAGTTTTCTGGAGGGTACCCAGTAGTTATTATTTGCTGCTTTGTAGGCTCTCACAAAACCATATTTTTGATTTCCCCCCCCTGTTTTGGTGCCTTTAAACTTTTCATTTTTATCTCGTCCACAAACGACAATAATTTCTGTCTCTCCATCTCCATCCACATCAGCCACTATTGGATATTCTGCATGCGTGTTGGAGCTGCAAAAATCCACACTCACAAATTGATTGAGAGGTTTTCCGGTAGTACCATCAACGATGTATAGATTGATCTCATCACGATATACGATCTCAGACGCACCATTACCATCAAAGTCAAAAACAGCGGTACTGGTAAACCCAGACGAGCCTTCCCAGTAATCATCGTAGTTGGCCCACTCAAGACTCCAGCTTTCATCTAATGCGTATAGGGTAGAGCCAGACATAAAGCTACACTCCAGTTCCGGATCACTATCAATATTGGCTATGTTAAGTGCTCCAACCCCTTTTGACCAAACATATTCTCCATTGTATACCTGGTATTGATTAACAAACCCAGCAGGAATAGTAGCTAATGGTCGGGAAGGAATGTACGTCTTCACCTCATCATTATGCAAATCCCAGAAGAAGATAGTGGTTGGTCCGCTTAGGGAACCAGTTGTACCGCTACTAATCACATCCAGATAACCATCCTGATTATAGTCAACCACTGAAGTAGAACTCCACATATGTTCGTTACTATGTCTTTTAGGACGGTAACCGTTAGCGTGATAATCAGCAGATTTTAATGCTGCATCATCCATGCTCTTCACCTGATACATGGTTTTGCCAGGAATGTCAACCGCATAAATTACATGGCCCAGCACAAGTTCTAACCCCTGACAAGCACCGCATGCTCCATCTGGTAGAATATCAACCGCTACCGGAACGCCTGCAAGTTCATTATTCCAGTCATTCCCACTGCTGTATTTACTTGTTCCATGACTACCTTCAATAATCATATCGCCGGTTACGGCATTACGAATTTCATTTACATAGTACAGCTCTGAAACGCCATCATAATCAAAGTCAGCAAGAAGAGGAACTCTGGGCCTATCTACATCAGCGTCTTTAGGAGACCAGAATTCGTTCAAGTCATGCGTATACGCTCGTATTTTTCCCTTCCTGTCAATATGAAAGATTTCTGCATACCCATCCTTATTAACATCACCTACTGTCGGGTAAGATGAAAACTGCTCATTATTGGTTATTTTTCTTTGTTGCTCTATTGATCCGTTTTTTCCATCAAGTACGTATAGGTAACCTGTTTCATCATTAAAAGAAACAACTTCTGGAGTTCCATCATTATCCACATCTGCTAAAGCAAACATACCTCGGGTAGCGCTAGTTTGCATGGGTGAGTCCCATTCTTTCTCAATATCAAATATATTTCCTTGAGGTTTTACCTCACAATCAGCAACATTTGTTATGTAAGAATTAGGGTTGGAGGGAGATTCTAGGCAGTCCCCATCGTAGAAGTCAAAAAAACCGTCACCATCGTCGTCAATACCATTGGTACAATCTGTCTCTACAGGGCAAGCCCCTGAATATAAACAATCTGAATCGAGGCAGTCAGGAAGACCATCACCATCATTATCCACTCCATCTGTACAGTTAGTTTCAAAGCTTTGACAAAATGGAGATGAGTTACAATTTGAGTCAAAACAGTCTATCTTACCGTCACCATCGTCATCTACACCATTGTTACAGTTTTCAAATTGAGCATAAAGGGTAGTTGAAAAAGTAAAAAAAAATATAAAAGCTACGAACCACTTTATCTTGTTCAGCATGTTTTTTACTTATGGTTATTCTGAAATCTTATAAGCAAAAAAAAGCAGTGTTGCTGAATATTATTTGTTGAAAAGGTTCGTACTATTACTATGTACAAAAAACTAAAAAAGGAAATAAGTTTTATTGAATAATTATACTTAAGTGATTTAGCGAAGAATGGTTACGCTTCCACTGCCTTTATTTTCTTTACCCCCACATCTTACTACATAATAATAAGTGCCCTCCGGTAGACGACTTCCATAAAAATCTTCCCCTTCCCAATCATTTTGATAAGGCATACTAGAGCGGTATACTTCTTTTCCTTGTAGATCAAAAATCAAAAAATAGCAGTCAGGATATTGATCAAAGTTACTGATTATCCATCTATCTTCTATGCCATCTCCATTCGGTGAATAAATGTCTAATGCATCTAATTTGATCTGGTCTATATCTACAAATATGGTTACTTCGCTGAAAGTACTACATCCATCTTCAGAAACTCCTTGCAGCAGATATGTTGTCGTTTGCGCAGGTTTTACAAAGGGATTAGCTATTGTACTGTCCTCAATTCCGGCCGTACTAGTCCAAAAGTACTGATCAGCACCTGAAGCTGATAATTGAACAGAGTCTCCCCGGGCGATACGATTATTGCCGATGACATCTATATTTATTTCAGGAGCTGAGCCTCGTCTAATGGTAATAGACTTAGTAATGCTACATCCAAACGCATTGCTGACTGTAGCACTATAAGTCCCTTCTTCGGTAATTAATCTTGGATTGTCAGTGCTGCCATTTTCCCACTCTAAGGCATTTGAAACCCCTTCAATACTTAAAGTGATGGTGTCGCTTTCACAGATAATCTCAGCGCTGGCGTTAATCTCAAACGTAGGAGACGGGTGTACGGTGAGTATTTTAGATTCGTAATTAGAACAGCTTCCATCACCAAATATTACTGTATGGGTAATAGTATATGTTCCTGGAGTATTGTATACATAGTTTAAGGCCTTACCACTCTTGCGAATACCATCACCAAATTCCCATTGATAAGTTAGGTCGGTATCACTGTTCATATTATTGCTAAAATCAATAGTATCACCGACACAGATAGCAGTAGCACTCATATTAAAGTTGGCAACTAGAATGTTTTTTTCTATTTCAAGTGTGCTGCTTGTGGTTGAGCATCCACTGGCATTTGTAGCTTTTACATAAAAATTACCAGATTCATTTATCCGTATAAATCTGTTTGTAGCGCCATTTATCGCTTGATCATCCTTAAACCATTGAAAATTGCTTAAACCGGTATCTTCAATAGTCAAAGTGACTGTATCCTGCGGACATAAGTGTAGTGGTCCATTGGCTGATACACTGATTTCCTGTTGTTGAGTGACATTAATAAACACAGATTTCACATTACTATTGCACAGCCCCTTTCTCACTTCCAGAAGATACTCACCAGCCTGCTGCTTACCTGCATTTTGGATCACCGGATTAATCTCAGTGGATGAGAATCCATTGGGACCACTCCACTGATAAGTTAGTGCGGGATCATTTGGAACTGACAAACTAATGTTGTCTCCTTCACATACCTGTGCGGGAGCAGTGATCTCTGGCACATCGGGTATTTCTCCACTATCTTCAGTGATGACGATATCATCTGAACTCGTTACGCAGGAACTGTAAATATCACTTATTTCTAATGTGTAAGTACCTGCCTGACTTACAATTAATGAGGCATTTATTTCTCCGGTAATTGGGCTTCCGTCTTTATACCATTGATAGCTCAAACTTGGATTCTGGTAGGTGTACAAAGTAAGTGGACTTGCTTCACAAATGGCCGGAGGGTTTTTCGGGAACACAGTAGCTTCCGTACAACTGGTATTCTTGATATAGTCAACATAGTAGTTGCCAAAGGCATCTTTTTCAGTGACTAGGATATCAGGTTTAGCGTCATTGTTTATGTCGGCTACATTGATATTTCTATAAGCTGCCGGATAGCCCGCCTGTATCAATTCAAAATTTGGATCATTAGGTACAGAGTTGTTTTTTAAGATAAGTACTTTGTCAGTAGAGGCTTGTGTGGATACTATAATATCCGTTTGCTGATTACCAGCAATATCGGCTAAGGTGATACCCCAGGGTTGAAATGCAGCATTCATTCTTATGGGAGAGGCAAAGACTATATCCAAGGAGGTGCTTTGATTCAATAATAAAATGATAGCACCGTCATCAAAATCGGTAAGAACGATATCCTGCTTTCCATCTCCATCAATATCTCCTGACACTAAGTTGACTAATTGACCACTTATACTGATTACCTCTGGTGGTGAAAATGAAAAGGTGCCGGGAGTACTGGTATTTTTTACAATATATAAATCACTGCCTAAATTATTAGAAGCAATAATATCAACTTTATTATCTCCGTCAATATCGTTAATTGCTAAGCCTAAAGTATTGGTAGGTATGTTGATAAAGTGTCTTTTGTCAGATGGAAATTTTATAACACCTTCACTACTTTCATTTTTAAAAACAAGTAAAACTTTAGCCGTTTGATTGCTTACTACAATTTCCGGTTTATGGTCACCATCCAGGTCATGAATTTCTACTCTGCGTGTGCCATTGGTAAGACCTTCAAAATTTGTGTTAAGTACAATAGGTGATCCGAACCGGAGAATGGAAGGTGAAATAGAACTTAAATTTTGAAATACGTAAATATTTTCTGCCACTGTACCACCCTGGCTTACAATCAGTTCGGGTTTGCCATCACCATTAAGGTCACTACAATTTACGTTTCTAGCTGGCTGATTAATATTAAAATATGAGCCCGGAACTTTTGCAAAAGTAACATTATCCGGACTTGCAGTAGTATTGTTAAAAACATTGACGGAACTGAGTTTAGCAGCTTCGTCATTGTTTACTGTCGCAATATCAATATCTCCATCCAAGTCAAAATCACAACTACATAGGTCATAAAGCCCTGCCTCTTCATTGATGATTTTGTTGTTTAAACTAAGATTAGAATTATCAAAGCTTGAGGATTGATAAGTTGGACTGAAGGGTACAGAAAAGGATAAATTTTCTTTTTTAATGAGATCATTGACCACCACCCTTCCAAAGGTAGCAGTGTTGGGAATAATTACTTTCAACAGCTGGTCACTAATACTCGCGATCTTGGCTTTGCCCGCTCCAATATGTACTGATATTTGATTAGCATCATTTCCAAAGCCTCTACCTACTATATAAAGTGTGTCGTGGTAATTTGCAGCATTGGGATAATAGTTTGTAAGCTGAACTTGCGCCTGGCCAAATGTGGCAGAAAATATAAAGAACAGAAGTAAGCTGTAAAATTGCGCCATTGTGGTATTTGTAGCTACAAATTATCTATGGCAAACTTTGAACATTATTGGTGCATTTTAAAATGTTTTCATATGCTATTTCTTACACTGTGGTGATTGTAACGATTTAAGACATAGCTGAAAAACACTATTTCGTAGCTTCGTTACATGATTCTTTTCCTTACGATACTAAAATTATTCCTTATTAGCATTTTCAATTATGAGTAAGCAAATCAAAACTTTAGGTTATGTGCTGATACTTATCATATTTATGAGTAATGAGGCCTCATCCCAAATACTTTTTGGACCCAAAGCAGGCTATCAAACCAACTGGATTCGTTATGCCAAGCTTTATGAGGGAGCTGATTACACCAGCGGAAACGCTTTCGCTCCTCAGCTCGGTGCTTTATATAGTTTTAAGTTGAGCGATAAGGTTTCTTTTTACAGTGAATTATATTACTCGCAAAGAGGAAAAAGAGAGAAAACCAATGATTTAGTTACATTGAAAAGAAGACACGAGGCTAAGTATAGTTTTTTAGAAATTCCCTTAATGCTGAGATTAGCCATTCCCGTAAAGAAGGACCCTAAGTCCCCCCGGGTATATCTGAATGCCGGGCCACATGTCGCTTATTGGTTAGCGGGCAAAGGTAGCTTGACCAGTCTTGAAACATATGGTTCAACAAATTTGGTAGAAACTGACTACAAAATCTTATTTTCAGAGCCAGAAGCCCAGGAAGAAGTAGTATTTGCTGAAGATGCCAACCGTCTGCAATTTGGACTCAGTACTGGTACTGGCGTTGAAGTTCCCATCAACAGAAGAGGTGATATTTTTCAATTTGATATTCGTTATACCTGGGGAAGTACTTTTATGGGAAGCAATCTTGATTTGCCTGTGAGTACCAGCGGAGTTGAAGAAAATTTTAGCTTTGGTCATTCGCAACTTAGTGTTTCTGTTGCCTACGCATTCTATCTGGATATCTGGGGAATGCGCCGTGGAAAGAGCATTAAAAGAAGATAAACGAGTTTAAGAATCTTTATTTGTCTCTGATTTCAAGTAACCAGGCATCTTTCAAAGATGCCTTTTTTATGAACCCATCTCTGGCGATTTTAGCTTTTTCCAGATACTCCGAACGGTAGATAAATACCATATACAACTTGCTTTCTGAGTTATAAGCATTTGCAGCAAACAAATTCTGCTTACTCAATTCCATTGTTTTCTTATCAGCACTCTCTTCGTTGCTGTATGCGCCAGCAATTACATAAAAACCGATTGGTAACTCATCATCTGCATTACCTCTATGATAAATGGTATGGGCTGGATTATTATCCAGTAAGGTGTATTCTTTTTCTTTGGTTGGCTCGTCCTTAGCCAATACATCTTCCTCCTGAATTATTTTTTCTGGTTTTTCTACGATTGTTGGTTTTTCTTTCTCCTTTTTCTCTTTCTTGACAGGAGCACTTTTTCCAAAGCGAAAGCTCAGCTGGAGTTCATGAGAACCCTGACCTATGCTATTCACCAAGTTTGAAGCAAGCTCATAAGCATATCCAAAGCTGAACCGCTCAGCTTCAAGACCAGTGAGTATACTTGCTCCATAATCCTGACGAAATGATCCGCCAAGATAAACCAGATCTTGATAATTGATCAAGCTTCCTGCTTCAAAAAAGGAGCCCATGATGACATCTGTAGTATAGAGTAAAAAGGGTTGTAAGCTAAGTTTTGAAGGGGAAAACTTAAATTTGTAATCTAAATTTACAATGTAATTTTCATAAAATTTTATGTTCGCATTTTCAGCAAGCGGTGAGTCATAAATGTTTGAATTTATCATTTCGGTGAATGAAACCCCGAAATTCAATTGCTTAAAATGATAACTTAAACCAAACTTCAAATCCGGATGAATAGGCTTGTCCGCAAAAGCTAAGACAGCAGGATCGGAGGGGTTGTAAGCGCTTTTTTTGTTAATTCCGATTGTTTTAATACCTCCGGCTAAGCCAAAGGTAAGACCGGTATTTACCCCGAAAGGAACATGATAAGAGAACAGGGCATTTAGGGTATTTGAATTGATAGCACCTCGTTGAAAACGTTGTGCACTAACTCCTATACTTATGGGATACACGATAGGAGAGCTTAACTGGAAAGTAGAAATGGAGGGAGCATTATTAATTCCAATCCACTGTTGCTTGTGGTTGAGTATGACCTCGGCATTGCTCTTATTTCCTATGTAAGCTGGATTAAATAATGAGGGGCTAAGAGGATAATGACTTAAAGAAGGGTTTTGTGCATAGACGCTATGAGTCAACAAGACACATATTATTAATTTAATTATTCTCATGGTTTGAGCACTTTGACTATTCAAAATTGACAAATTTTTTAGTAACTACCACCTTTTGTAAATGCTCAGCTGACTGCTATTGAAAAAACTATGTAAGCATTACAGTTCAATTGTCAATTCAAACCTTTTTTTATATTTGGTAGGGCTATTTATGGTTTTGTATGTTATTTGGTAGTTAAAAAGCAGCGTCTAAATTTTTTATTTATGGAATATGTATCGCGAAGGAGTTTCTTATCCTCTCTTGCTTCTGTGTTTCCTCTACATTTTGCAGCGAAAAATATGCCCTTGAAGGAAAGTTTTGAGCAGAAAAATATCATGAATAAGCTGGGGTTACACTTAGGATGTATTCAAAATGAACTTGTAGAGCGTCCCCAACAGATCCTGGAGTTTATCCAGAACATTGGTATTAAGTATTTGGAACTACCTGATCCAATATTGCTGAAGCGCTTAAATCCTATTTTATTAGGAATGGGTTTTCAGGTGCCAGCTACTCATTTTCCCAGCCCCTACATCACTGATAATTGGCAGCCCTATACCGCTTTTGGAAACACTAAACCATCAGATATTGAAAATTTTGAACAACTCATTGATAAAGCTGCTCAGCAAAATATTACTTATTTAATTTTCCCTAATATTTTTCCCCAGGATAGGGGAGACCTCCTGTGGTATGCGAATTTTGCAAAAAAACTCAATGAGGCAGGGGCTGCATGCAAACGTAAAAGTATTCAACTCTGTTATCATAACCATTCTTTTGAATTTCAACCTACTGAAAACACTTCTCCCATTGAAGTGATGCTAGGTATTCTTGACCCGGAGTTAGTGAAAATAGAACTTAATCTTTTTTGGTGTGGATTGGCCGGTATTGATATTGAAGATTTTATAGCAAAGTATCAGGCTTTTATTGCCTTGCTACATTTGGGAGATTTAGGTGCTGATACAGCCCAAACTTACCGTGCAGTGACCTTACCTCAGGATACCTATAAAGCCATAGGTAAAGGGAAAATAAATTTTGGTGCAATTTTAAATTCCAGTGCATTAGAAAAAGTACCTTACTATTTTATTAATTTACAGCAATCAGAAAACATATTAGATGACGTAAAAAGCAGTGTTGATTATCTGAAAAACTTATAAGAATCTAATTTTCCTCAGAGGATAATATTTCTTTAGCCTTGTTAATATTTTCCTGTTGAATTTTAGTTACCCTGGGATAATGTAAGTCCATTTTTTCTAGTGTATCTACTAGTATTTGACTCACTGCGGTACGCATAAACCATTTATGATCAGCAGGAATGATGTACCAGGGAGCATAATCCGTTGAAGTATGATTTATGGTTTCCTGATAAGCTTCCTGATATTTATCCCAATTCTTTCTTGCTTCAATGTCGCTCATTTCAAACTTCCAATGCTTATCTTCTCTTAATATCCTCTTCATAAATCTTTTCTTCTGCTCCCTGCGAGACACATGTAGAAAAAACTTAAGGATGATCGTTCCATTTCGGCGCAAATGACGTTCCATTTCATTGATTGAGCGGTAACGGTCTTCCCAAAAGCCAGAATTGATATTGTTGAGTGTTCTAATGCCCGGTATGTTTTGCTTAAGGATATATTGGGGCATAACTTTAGTCACCAGGACTTCTTCATAGTAGGAGCGATTAAAAATACCGATTTTACCTCTTTCAGGTAACCTCCTGTAGGTACGCCACAAAAAATCATGTTCAAGCTCATTGGTGCTGGGTGCCTTAAAACTTACCACTTCACAGCCCTGAGGATTTACACCAGACATCACATGCTTGATGGTGCTATCTTTACCTGCAGCATCCATTGCCTGAAATATTATTAATATGGAATGCTTATCAAATGCATAGAGAATATCCTGCAACTGAGTCAGTCTTTCAAGGTTCTTTTTTCTAATAGGTTTAGATTCAGCTTTATTTTGAAACGTGCCTGTATAATGAGTTGAATAATCATTTAAGTTGATCTGGTTGTGGGGATGAGCAATGAGCTTATCAATATCAAACATAATATCTTATTTATTTACCTGAGAGATAAAACCCTGACTAACAATGTTTGTTAATGAATAAAGTAAACAGATGCAGAAAATAAAATTTTATCAGAATGAGTTTTTAGATAGCATGAGGATTAAGACTGACCCACTGGCAGATAAAGCTGTGGGCGCTATTTTTGACTCAAAAAATGCGCATATATTCCGTGAACTGGTGAATAGCCTTTCTCACAATAACTATCAGGTTCCTGAACGCTTACCAGAAGAAGTAAAATTATTTTTGAAGACTAGCAGGAAATTACCTGATTGGACTGATTACAAATTATTAGATCAAGGGCAGCAATTTTTCAAAAAACATGCTTCTACGCTCAGTCTAATGCTAGCCTTGATGTCTCTTCCTTATGACTACGCAGCAGCAAATGGCGCTCAGGTTTTGCTACTATCCGAACGAATGCAACATGATACTGCCAAGCGTTTACTGGAAACAGGCAAATTCGTATTTGATGTGGCTAGCTTAGGAAGTTTTAACGAAAGTGGAAAAGCAATCGCAAGTACACAGAAAGTCAGGCTAATTCATGCCTCAATAAGATATCATATCAACAATAAGGCTGATTGGGATGAGCAGTGGGGGAAACCTATCAATCAGGAAGACATGGCGGGGACGAATTTGTCTTTTTCTTTAATTCCTGTGCGTGGTATGAGAAAATTAGGATTTAGCGTTACAAAAGCTGAAAGTGAGGCTTACATTCATATGTGGAATGTAGCCAGCCATATCATGGGGGTAGATGAAAGGTTACTACCTGATACCTCCAAAGAAGCTTTTGTGTTGGATAAAATGATTACCGAACGTCAATTTGTTCAGTCAGAAGCAGGAGTTACTCTGACAAAAGCCCTTCTGGATTATATCAATGAAAATACAGATACTACCCTTCAGTGGCTAGCACCAAAGTATATGCGTTACCTGCTAGGGGATAAAATTGCTGATTTGCTGGAGGTTCCAAAAGCCACTCTTCCAGACCCCTACATTATGAGTCCTCTAAGGCATTGGAATCAGCTAAGGAATATATTTGGCAATTATTCTGATACTTACAGACAAGCTAAGGGGCAAATGAACAGTCAGGTAAAAATGAATGAGTTAAAAAAAGTAAGTATCAACCTGCCTTCCGAATTAAAAAAATAAACGTATTAGTTTGAATTAATATACGTAAATATTGACTATTTACGCATGTGGGTTTTATTTCAAAATTGTTCCTTAAAAAGACTATTAACACCATATATTGGAGAAATTAAAGCAAAGTTCTTATAAATGCTTTTAATTGATCTTAAAAATAGTCTTATCACTAAATCAAACCCTCTATGAAAGGAACTAAAATTACTTTAAGCCTATCGCTTTCACTGATTGCCCTGGTATTTTTCTCTTCCTGCGAATCCAGTAAAATTGCTTTTGGAAATTCGTATTATTTTAAGCAGACACCTAAGCCAGTAACTCAGGCAGAAGAAAACTCAGCTTCTGAAGCAACAAGTACCCTTGCTGAAGAGCAAGTTAAAAGTGTTGAAGTACCAGATAAAACTAAAGTATATGCCTCAACAGAAGCCATTGCTGCTGAAAAATCTATCAAGGAAAAGATTGAAAAGGTGGAAAAAAGAATTGAGAGAGTAAAAGCCTTGAATGAACTTGAGCAGAAGAATGAAGAAAGTAAGGTGACTTTAAGCAAAGCTTATAAGAAAGAACTCAGAAAAGAACAGAGAGTTGAGAAGAGAGAGTTAAAAAAAGAGATTAAGGCTTTAGCAAAAGAATACAAAAAGGCTCCCGAGGAAGTAAAAGAACAAATGGCTGTCTCTGGCAACACCAGGACGGGAATAATTCTTGGAGCAGCGGGATTGATACTTTTAATTATCGGTGGGCCCATCTTATGGACGCTTGGTACAATTCTGGTTGTAGTTGGTCTTGTTCTAATATTATTAGATGTGCTTTAAATAATTATATTATAAAAGTAGAACAAAAGCCTGGTATTACAGGCTTTTTTCATTTTAAGCGAATTTTTTTGTTTTTTCTTAAGCTCTATTAGAGGCATTCTTCATAAAAAACATAAGCATTTGATTATCTGCATATTAAGAAAATAAAAAACAAATGAGAGTACTTTTCATTCATAAAATGAATATCATTTTGTACACTTCTAATAAATAAATTCTTAATATTATTTGTAATAATGCCTATGTAATGTTTATCTTAGAAAGTAATTTTTTTGAACGTCTAAACTATGAAAAATAACAAAACTAGTGACCTCATTGAGGCTTTAAAAGAATATAATAAGACCTTAGCTGAGCAGATCAAACGCATGAAGTCTTTTATTGAGGATATTGATAAGCAACTGGTACAGCACAGGAAGGTTGAAAAAACAATTAATGCGAGTAAGGTGAATCAGTGCTTTTCCAGAAAGTATCTCGTTGATAGGACTAATAAATATCTCAACTAGTTTTTACAATTCTAATTATATTAAACTTACTGGAAAGTGAATAATAGCAATCCAGTAAGTTTCTGTTCATTATATACTCTCTGTATTCACAGAACGATCAATTTTTTTGATAAGGCCTTGGAGTACTTTTCCTGGTCCACATTCAATAAAATGATCATGTCCTTCATTAATCATGTTTGCTACTGACTGGGCCCATTTTACAGGAGCAGTTAGTTGTGCGATGATATTTTTCTTGATAGCCTCTACATCACTGTAGGGCATTGCATCTACATTTTGATATACCGGGCATTTAGGGTCATTGAACTTTGTAGCATGGATTGCTTCTTCCAATTCATCATGAGCAGGCTGCATTAAGGGTGAGTGAAAAGCCCCACCAACTGCTAGGGGTACTACTCGCTTAGCTCCTTGTTCTTTGAGTTTTTCACCTGCAATTTCTAAACCTTTATGTGAACCAGAAATTACGATTTGCCCGGGACAGTTATAGTTTGCAGGAGTTACCACTTCATCAGAAATACTTCTACATACATCTTCAACGATAGCGTCTTCCAAACCCAGCACTGCTGCCATTGAAGAAGGATTAATTTCACAGGCATGCTGCATAGCCATTGCTCTTTTTAATACAAGTGAAAGCCCATCTTCAAATGCCAGTGTACCATTAGCAACCAATGCAGAAAATTCTCCAAGCGAATGCCCGGCTACTGCTTTAGGGTCAAATTCCTCAGCAGTAAGTGCTAGAATAACTGAATGCAAGAAGATAGCAGGTTGAGTAATTTTCGTTTGCTTGAGTTCCTCTTCGCTTCCTTCAAACATGACATCCGTGATCTTAAAGCCAAGTACATCATTAGCTCTTGTAAAGTACTCTTTCGCCTTCAAATTATTTTCATAAAGATCTTTACCCATACCGGGAAACTGGGCACCTTGGCCGGGAAATACATAAGCCTTCATATAAAAAATAGGTTGGTTAATATTCTAAGAACCTCGTTTTGAGTTCGTCCGAAGGATAGCGACAGCTTTCGGATTTTCCAAATATTTTGTAGCGGTAATGAGCAACAAGCTCGTAAATACGATCCCGTATAGGTGCTGGTATTAGGATAAAGATATAGAGCGTGGACCATAAACCATCCAGGTCCCGGGCTATTTTCAGGGCAGCAGTACTTTTGATGAAAGCTTTATTTTTCCTGATAAGTACTAAGCTATCTATGGATCGGGTAGAAATGTGATGCTTTTTTAGTAACTCTATTCCACTTTGAGACTGTAGAGAAGCGAATTTGAATCTTTTATGCTGATCTCGAACTATAATAAAATTAACGGCGTGATTGCATAGGTTGCACACGCCGTCAAATAGCACAATGTCAAAATCAGGGGAACTTTCAGAGTTGTTCTCTACCATATACAATATTCACCCATCCTTTGATAGTTTGCTTGCTTTGCGCAGGGTCAAGGGTAACAAATGTGATTTCTGCTACATAATAATATACTCCTGCTGCCAGCAATTCGCCGCTATCGGTTTTTCCATTCCAATCAATGTATATGCTATTCTCATTTCCCGACTGGTATGCATATACTTCCTTGCCCCAGCGATTATGGACTCTAAGGGTTATGCTTTCTACAAATCTAGGGCATCTGCTAAAGTCACCATCTGATCCATCCATTGGCCTGAAAGTATCATTCACACCATCATCATTAGGAGTGAATACATTGGGCAGCTCGTAGTAAGTACAGTTATCGTTACAAATAGGGTCACTTAAACCACTTTCATTTCCTGAGCGATCAACTGCAGAAATCCGATAACATCCAGCGAGAGAAGAGATCGGTCCATGAACGAAGCGAGGCTCATTCGCTGTTCCGATGATGTTGAAAGTACCTTCTTCACCACTTTCGGAGAAATATATGTTGTAGAAGCGAATATCATCGTCACAGGAAGCCTCAGTATCTTCTTCCCAAACCAATACATTTTCAAAGTTCTGAAACTCACAGGAGTTTTCAGCTACTATGGCTTCACAGCTTTCTAATGAACCATTGGGAATACTCAGTGCGAGAGGAGTACAAGGCGGTATGGTATCGTTGGGTTGCGCACAGGCTATCTGAGATAAGTTGATAAGTGGGGGAGGGTTGATCTGATCATTACCATAACTTCCCTGGGCTACAATATAATAACAGTATTCTTCCTCGTCAGATAATTCTGAACCGTTGAAGCTTCCATCATCAAGATAAGAAAAATTGCCATCGCTTACATTTACACTATCAATCAGTACGAATTGACTTTCATTATCTGCGTTCACATTATTCCTGTAAATATAGTGATAAGGGTATTCAGGTGAATTATTTGACCAGGGCACATCCGCTGACCATTGTAATTCTACACTTCCTACCAATGGTGTGGGTTCAAGCCTGACAGAAAAAGCTACTGCCGAAGAATCAATCAAATCTTCACTGGCATCGTACAAGTATATTTTATAACCATACACATCATCTAAAGTATTGATACCTGTGTCTACAAAAGTAGTATCTGATATCCTTGGAGAAATTACTTCACCAGCAGCATCAGGGTTTTGCGCACTCACCCTCACTACTTCATAGGTAAAAGGAGGAGGGAAAAGAGCTTCATCAATTTCAAATGGAGAACGCCACCCGATAGTTATTGCACCATTATCCATATCCGTTTGGTCAACACTAACTTTAGTGATGATAGGCGCATCAGCCAGCATTTGAGCACAAGCTTCTTGTGAAGCATAACTTGTGCCTCCGCCAGGTTGAGGATAAACGGCAACCAATCGATAACAGTAATTAGCTCCGGGGTTTAGCCCTTCATCTCTAAAGGAGACTACATTGGCATCTACTTCTGCTACTAGTTCGTAGCCTAGACCATCAGGAATACCAACCTGACAATTAGCAGGCTCAAAATCAGTACTATCAGTCTTTCTCCAAATCTGAATGATTTCTGCCTGAGCAGCACATTGATAATTATCCCAGCTCAAATCAACTGCTTTTCCGGGTGCTGCTTCAGCTACTAATCCGGTAGGTGCCGGAGCCACTACTGTAACATTCCATATCTTAAAATCAGCGAGGGATGGACCTGTTGCGGGCTCAAAATCAGCTGCTCTGAAGTTGATTTGATAAGGCTTTTCCCTTACATGAGAACAATCAGTCTGCCAGCTGAAATTACCAGTAGCAGGGCTGTTTTGAGGCACTGCAGGATCAGGTAAAAATTGCGCAGGAGAACTTAACTGTTCAAATACACCTCCGAAGGCAGTCAGCACTACCTGGTCTCCATCGGGATCTGTACCTACAATTTCAGCAAGTAATTCAGATCCGGCCTCTATACAGGTATCCGCCGGAATAGCAAGTTCAGGTGGGTCATTTTCAGCATCATCTACTAAAATCTGCATATCTCTGGTAACATAGCCTAAAAGCCGCCACTCTCCATTAATAAGTCTCCATTCTTCTACTATAAAAGCTACATTATATTCCCCGGCGTTTGCAGGTGAATCCCAGAGCAATTCTCCTGTAAGCGGATCAAGGGTTATTTCGGTAGGCTGAGATCCATCCTGTTTGATGGGGTTGGAGTTCAACCCGGCAGTCTGGTCATATTCGTCAGGGTAAAGATATCCATCTACAGACTCATCAACATCTTGCTTGGGTACAACAAATTTGTAGGCTAAGCTATCACCATCAGGGTCATAAGCACCGGGATTGTGCAAAAATTGTTTTCCAATTACCGCACCGTCTACTGGAGGGTTAAGAAGCACGGGTGAGTTGTTACAAGCAATAAAAGGGTCTATGAAAAGCTTGGTTTCAACATAAAATGGCGTCTGAACTGAGTTGGTCATGTTGAGAATATCAGCATTACGGTTAAACTCCCGAAAAGTGATCGTATATTCTCCAGCACCAGGAAATGTATGTTCAATTACAAATTCGCTAACCCTGATAAGCTTTTCATTATCAATCACCTCACGAACAAAAAAGTCATTTTCTGTACTGAGGTCTACAGGGTCACCATGGCCAAAGTAAATTTCACCATTACCAAACTCTACGTCTGAGCCGGTATCTTCATACCCAATAATTCTGAACCGGTAGGTATTCGTCTGGCAATTAATCAGTTCGGCGATAATTTCACCAGCTCGTATATGTGTAGCTTCTGCTGTATAAGTAGTTGTAAGCAATATTACAGCAGCTAGTAATTTTAGTATAGGATGTTTCAAAACAGTATGACTTATAATGGTACAGACCCTAGATTTTTAGGCAATTTACGCCAGATATTAGAAGAATCATAAAATCCACGTAATATACAAAATATAAATTTGCAAATAAAGTTTATAATTTTTTTGCACAAGCACATTATTATTAAAATAACGTTTATATACATTAAAAATTACGTCTTGTAATAAGAGAAATCATTGTGATAATTCTGTATAATTTTTATGTATAAATCTGTTTAAAATATTAGTAAAAATTATTAAACAAAATAGTGATGTTTAGTAAACTTCTTTTAAGATTCATTGGTTAAAATATGAACAAAATATAAAAAAAATTGAATTATTTAGAAGCAATTAAAATAGTGTTGACCTCTTTGGATGCTAAACATTCCTACTATATTTTTGATGCCAGTCAATTATCAACAATTTCAAATTTTATAGCATTACAATAATATGAGTTGGTTTACTAAAGCATTGTCCAGTACAATTGGCAGAAAAGTAATCATGTCCTTAACGGGACTTTTTCTTATTACTTTTTTAATTGTACACGTCTCAGGAAATATGTTATTGTTTAAAAATGATGGAGGAGAAGCATTTAACTTATACGCTGAATTTATGACTACCTCTCCTTTGATCAGAATAGCCTCTATAATTCTTTACTCAGGTCTTATTTTACATATCATTTATTCCATTATACTTACCAGAAAAAACAATGCTGCCCGTCCTGTAGGTTATAAGCTTGCTCACCCAAATCAGAACAGTACATGGCGTTCTCGTAACATGGGTGTCTTGGGGACAATCGTTTTTATTTTCTTAGTTATACATATGCGTACCTTCTGGTACACCATGCATTGGGGCGATATTCCGGTTGAAAGTTATGGAGGAGCTGAAGTAAAAAATCTTTATAAAGTAGTAGTGTCTGCTTTTTCAGAGTGGTGGTATGTGCTGTTTTATCTTCTGGCATTGGTAGGGCTTGCTTTTCACCTTACTCATGGTTTCTGGAGCGCTTTTCAAACTTTAGGAATGAGCCATAAAAAATATACTCCTTTTATCAAGAGTTTTGGTCTCTGGTTCTCCATTATAATTTGTGCGCTTTTTGCCTCTATGCCAATTTACTTTTATGTACAAAGTTTGTGATCATATTTAATTACTAATCATATGAATTTAGATTCCAAAGTTCCGGAAGGTCCCATTGCCGAAAAATGGACCAAACATAAATTTAACCTTAAATTAGTAAATCCTGCTAATAAGCGAAAATATGATATCATTGTAGTAGGTACCGGCTTGGCAGGCGCTTCTGCCGCTGCTTCCTTGGCAGAACTGGGATATAATGTTAAAGCATTTTGCTTTCAGGATAGTCCTCGTCGTGCGCACAGCATTGCTGCTCAAGGTGGTATCAATGCTGCAAAAAATTACCAGAATGATGGTGATAGCGTTTTCAGGTTGTTTTATGATACCGTAAAAGGAGGTGATTATCGCTCTCGTGAAGCAAATGTTTATCGTCTGTCTGAAGTAAGTGTAAATATTATTGACCAATGTGTGGCTCAGGGTGTTCCTTTTGCCAGAGAGTATGGTGGCCTGTTGGCCAACCGCTCATTTGGTGGCGCACAGGTATCCAGAACATTTTATGCTCGTGGTCAAACCGGTCAGCAGTTGTTGTTGGGAGCATATGGTGCTTTGAGCCGCCAGATAGCCAACGGTAAAGTGAAAATGTATCCTCGTACTGAAATGCTTGATCTTGTAAAGATTGATGGTAAAGCAAGAGGAATTGTAGTGCGAAACCTGCTTACCGGAGAGATTGAGTCTCATAGTGCACATGCGGTAGTGCTTGCTACCGGCGGTTATGGCAATGTTTTTTTCCTATCAACCAATGCGATGGGTAGTAATGCCACCGCTGCCTGGAGAGCTCATAAGAAAGGAGCTCTATTTGCCAACCCTTGCTATACCCAGATTCACCCCACTTGTATTCCCGTTTCTGGGGAGTACCAGTCTAAGCTAACGCTTATGTCTGAATCATTAAGAAATGATGGCAGGGTATGGGTCCCCAAAAAGAAAGGGGATGAGAGAAAACCTCAGGATATACCTGAAGATGAAAGAGATTACTATCTGGAAAGAAAATATCCATCATTTGGTAACCTGGTACCTCGTGATGTTGCCTCAAGAAATGCCAAAGCAGTATGTGACGAAGGCCGGGGCGTAGGAGAAACCGGATTGGCTGTATATCTGGATTTTGCTGATGCTATCAAAAGGGATGGTGAAGATGTGATCTCTGCCAAATATGGTAACCTTTTTGAAATGTATGAGAAAATCACCGGCGATAATCCTTATAAAACACCCATGATGATTTATCCTGCTGTTCACTACACTATGGGTGGGCTTTGGGTAGATTATAATCTGATGACCTCAGTACCAGGTCTCTACTCTCTGGGAGAGTGTAACTTCTCAGATCATGGTGCAAACCGATTGGGTGCAAGTGCTTTGATGCAGGGCTTAGCTGATGGGTATTTTGTAATCCCTTATACAATAGGAGATTATCTGGCAGGAACATCCTACGATAAAATTCCCACTTCTCATGAAGCTTTTAAGAGTACTGAACAAGAAGTCAAAGAAAAGTTAAAGAAGATTGTCAGTATCAAAGGAGGCCAGACTGTAGACCAGTTGCACAAAAAGCTTGGCAGAGTGATGTGGGATAAATGTGGAATGTCTCGTACTGAGGAAGGCTTGAAAGAAGCTCGTGAGGAGGTGAAAAAAATAAAAGAAGAGTTCTGGAATGATGTGAAAGTATTGGGAACGGATGAGGAACTCAATCAAACGCTTGAAAAAGCAAGTAGGCTTTCAGATTTTATTGAATTAGGTGCATTAATGATTGAAGATGCACTTAACCGAAATGAATCTGCAGGTGGACACTTCCGTGAAGAATATCAAACTCCTGAAGGAGAAGCAAAACGTGATGATGAAAATTATTCATACGTAGCTGCCTGGGAATATAAAGGTGATGAAATAGCTGAAGCTTTACACAAAGAACCCCTTGTTTTTGAAAATGTAAAACTGACTCAACGCAGTTATAAATAAGATTTAATCATGAATGTAACCTTAAAAATATGGCGTCAAAAAAACGCTACTGATAAAGGAAAATTTGAAACGTATGAGATGAAAGACATTAATACCCATATGTCTTTCTTAGAACTTATAGATGTACTGAATGAGCGCTTAGAACAGGAAAGCAAAGAACCTGTTCATTTTGATCATGATTGCAGAGAAGGGATTTGTGGAAGCTGTGCGATGTACATCAACGGAAGACCCCACGGCCCGCAAAAAGGGACTACTGCTTGCCAGCTTCACATGAGGCATTTCAAAGATGGTGAGACTATTGTAGTAGAACCCTGGAGAGCGAAAGCCTTTCCTGTAATTAAAGATTTGGTAGTTGATCGTTCAGCTTTTGACAGAATCATACAGGCAGGTGGATATATATCGGTAAATACCGGTGGAGTACCTGATGCCAATGAAATCCCTGTTCCTAAAGAGATGGCCGATGAAGCTTTCAACGCAGCATCTTGTATTGCCTGTGGGGCCTGTGTAGCAGCATGTAAAAATGCCTCAGCCATGTTATTTGTGAGTGCTAAGATTTCTCAGTTAGCACTCTTGCCCCAAGGGCAGGTAGAACGCCAGCAGCGTGCCGAAAGGATGATTGCGCAGATGGATGCAGAAGGTTTTGGTGCATGTACCAACACTGGTGCTTGTTCGGCAGAATGTCCTAAGGAAATAGATATGGCCAATATCGCTCGCATGAATCGTGAGTTCTTAAAAGCGAAAGCTGGCTCATCTCAGATTGAAGTGAAATAGTACGGTTGGCAAATCAATAATAAGTACTAAAAGGTAGTCCGACAAGAATTAGCAAGCTCATGGCTTTTGTTTTACTCAAAAAAGCCAGCTTAATTCTGTCGGACTACTGCTTTATAGGGGAGAGAAGCGTAAAAAACTTCCTCTTAATGATTCATTCCCAGAAGCTAGTAATTTATTTTCTCCAGCCTAAGATCTAATTTTTTGTTGTTAGCATAATATTCAGAAATTAGCACATACCCGTGCTTTGCAGGCAATACCCGTACATCTGAAGCATCAACGCTCAGTGTAATCTTATCCAGTGCGTAATTTCCATCAGTATTAGAAACAGCACCAAAAGCCCAACCATTTTTTTCTCCTTTTCTTTTTTCAAAATCTACATAGCCCGTAGTCAAATTTGATTTGTCAGCACTTAGTTGAGTAAAAGTGTAGTCAAAATTGCCTACTGATTTTAAATAATGTCCCATTAGGGAGGTACTTACCCAACTATAACTTTGTGGTAGAGCAACTGAAGTTTTTTCTTTTTCAAAAATATCTACATCGGTTAAAATAAAATCCGGAGAAAATTTAAATATTACCAAGTCCTCTATTACCATTTTTACAACTGATGCACCACCTCCCATTGCCGCCATGGCGATTCCAAGACCATCAGCAGCCTTTCTATATTGTTCTGCAATAGCAAATACTTCACCTTTTGCATTTTTTACTATCTTATGAAAATAAAGGTATCCCATATCTTCAACTTTCCCTTTTTGACTTACAGGTAAAAACTGAGTAACATCTTTGAACCATGAAATATATTTTTCAGACGTTAGATTGCCTGACTTATCTATTTCTACCGAAAATATACCCAAACTACCGGATTTAAACATCTTGTCTTCTGCTGCATAATACTGCCCAAATAGGGTAGTATTGCCAGTCTGATCATCATGGAAGGAGTTGAGGATTTGAAGAGAAAATTGATTGTCTTCCATCTTTTTTTCAAACAGCTTTTTTCCGGTACGAATATCTAAACCCATCAGATAAAAGGTAGCATCCTTACTTAATATAGACGGCTTTTTTGCAACCACATTCAATATCATTTCAGAGGTAATGGTTGCCAATGAAGCTCCTTGTATTTCTTTAGATTCAGGATCTGAGGCATATGTCCAGCTTTTGAGACCGCTTTCAGGTATGAAGTCAATAGAATAACCAAGCTTTTTATTTTTTGTCAAATTATAATGTATAAATCCCTTGTCAGTGACAGCAAAGAGCTTATTTCCTTGAATTTCATTACTTGAGGCTTCAGTGTTAAATGTCGCAACATCATATTTTGATTCAACCTCTACTGTTTTTTCAGTGATTAACTTTCCTGACTGATCATATTGATGAAACTTAAGTTGCTTTTCTTTTACATCATAAAACTTTAGAAGAATTGACTTTTCGTTAAATGAACCTTCCAGAAGCGCTAAATATTTTGACTCTATAATCTCCCGGTTTCCAACTTCATTGAGATTTTGATCAAGTATCCTTAACTGATAAGCATTTGTTTTTCTGTCTACTTTATCTGTCTGGTAAAACATGTAATATCCTTTCACTTCATTACCTTCAATAATTGGCCCCATGTTTCTGAGTTTGACAGTCAGAAAGTCTGAAAAGTCTTTCTTTTGTGCTAAAATAGGGGAGACGGTAATCATGACAAGCGCCAAACATAGGCAGTAAAATAAAGTATTGGTTTTCATTTTTGAATTGATTAGATAATTAATATTGATTGATTTCTGAAGTGTACTTACCGTTAATGAATAAGGACTGATACTTCTCTCTGAGTAGTGATATTTCATCTGTTTTGTGCATCAGTTCGCAGGAGAGAATTTGAGCATGCAAGAAGTCTTCGTTTTCCTGATGATTTCTTGAATGTTTTTTCATATAGTAATATCCCACTTGGGCTAGCTCTGATAGCCTGAGGTGATGGATAAAATTCAATACCTTATTGTATTCCTCAGTATACTTTGGAGAGGGTAAATCAACATGAGAGGCAAGTACATGCTTTTCCTGTGCCTGATAGATTTGATACAGACATTTGCCTATCATACTATGTAAATAGGCTTGATTGGGATATTTTTGGAGCGCATTTAAGGTTAGATAAAGGCACCTTCCATACTGTTGGAACTTGTATTCACTTGAGATAATTTCTAATTCGCAGACAGCAAGCAGTTTGTCAAAATGTTCGTCTTCAGGGTTTTCCACTGAATACTCATTATCTGTATATATCTGTTTATTCTTTTCTTGTTGAAGCCAGTCAATTCTTTTCTGGCAATCTGGATGAGTTTTTAGTGAATCTTCATGTAAGTGATAAACGGAATTAGGAGTAGACCCAACGCCAAAACTCAAACTCTCTTCCAGTGCTAACCATTGATGATTAAATGGATATTCTGATGACTGAAAAACTTGTTCAAGTGATATTCCATTAACCGGGTTTTCTACATCAGTAGAATCCAGAATTTCTAAGGTTCTTATGGCCTGATTAAGATCGTATTTTGTATGATAAAAGTAGGATAATGCTAAGGAGTCTGCTGCCTTCTCATGTTTTCTACTGTGCCTTCTGCCTTTATATGCAATTTCTTTTAGCACCTCCGCAACCGCTGTTGTATTTCTGAATTTTCTCTTCTGAGCTTTCTTCAACTTCTTTTGAGTTTCCCGGGTATTCAAGGCTTTGATACTTTCCGCAATAGCGATATTTACATGATCTAAACTGTAATGGGCTAGTTCATGACAAAGTACAAAAGCTAGTTGGTCCGGATGCTCAAGCTTTCGTATCAAACCGATATTCAATAAAAGCGTCCCTTCTCCCAGACAACTGGCATTGGGCCAGGTGTATCTGCTGATTAGTAATCTGGGATTTAAGTTTTGTAAGTCAGGATTGGCTTGGATGATTTTATCAAAGATCTCATTGAAGTATGAGGTAAAATTGGCATCAGCAATAAAATGACCTTCATCAATCTGGTAGATCAAGTCATCATATCTCTGCTGATACACAGCAGCAATTTCTTCTTTATATGGACCCTGAAGTGAAGCAACATCATTGTTTAAGTTTTCAAATAAACTGTTTTTTAGTTCTGAGAAGTCACTGCTCTCAGTATCCAAAGGCTGATAGCTTTTCTGTGCTTGAGCGAAATGAGAATTGAAGGCCAGGACAATAAGTATAATATGCCCAAAGAGAAAGCTTAATTGTAACTTCATTTTTAAGTTTTTTAAAGTTCTTTAGGCTCTAAATGCTAATGATCATTTATCCTGAAAAGAGTGCTTCAAGGTAGGAGTTACCGGCCAACGATATAAGATTAGTTGAGTACTTTACTTACTGAAGTAAAGAATATAAATGCTTTAGTATGTACAAATACGTTGTATCAAAATCAAAATATAGTATGACTGGTGAAATATACTTATAGAGAAATGAGGGGAATTGCGTGGTTTGATTGCAATTTTAGAAAGGATAACCTTTAGATTTGCCGGGTGGAGTTGTGAGTGGGATTGTGCTTTTTTCACTCTTTTTCAATAGAGCATGGTTAATTTGTACAGTGATTAATATTTTTCATTGCACGGCATAAAAAAAAGGTAGCAAATCGCTACCTTTTTTATTAAAATTTATGAATAAAAGAGGATTACATCATTCCACCCATGCCACCCATTCCAGGGCCACCGGCAGGCATTCCACCACCTTTATCTTCTTCAGGCTCATCTGCAATCACACACTCGGTGGTCAACAACAGAGCAGCTATTGAAGCAGCATTTTCAAGCGCAAGGCGAGTTACCTTAGTAGGGTCAATAACACCTACGCTGAATAGGTTCTCATATTTGTCAGTACGGGCATTGTAACCGTAGTCATCTTTACCTTCACGTACTTTTTGTATTACTACTGAACCTTCCTGTCCTGCATTTTCAACGATTACACGAAGAGGAGCTTCAAGTGCAAGACGTACGATGTTTACACCAGTAGCTTGATCTTCATTTTCGGTGCTTACATTTTCTAAAGAAGAGATCGCACGAACCAGGGCAACTCCACCACCAGCTACAACACCTTCCTGAACAGCAGCGCGAGTAGCATGTAAAGCATCATCAACACGGTCTTTCTTCTCTTTCATTTCAACCTCAGTAGCAGCACCAATGTAAAGGATAGCTACACCACCAGAAAGCTTGGCAAGACGCTCTTGCAGCTTTTCACGATCGTAATCAGAAGTAGTATTTTCTATTTGCTGCTTGATCTGGTTGACGCGAGCCTGAATTTCATCCTGCTTACCAGCCCCATTGACAATGGTAGTGTTATCCTTGTTAATGTTGATCTTTTCAGCAGTTCCTAAGTAATCAAGTGTAGCATTTTCCAGTTTGTAACCTCTTTCTTCAGAAATTACAGTACCGCCAGTAAGGATAGCAATATCCTCAAGCATTGCTTTTCTTCTATCACCAAATCCTGGAGCTTTAACCGCTGCAATTTTTAGTGAACCTCTGATTTTGTTTACTACCAATGTAGCAAGTGCTTCACCGTCAACATCTTCAGAAATGATCAATAGAGGACGGCCAGTCTGAGCAACGCCTTCCAATACAGGGAGAAGTTCCTTCATCGCTGAGATCTTTTTGTCATAGATCAGGATGTAAGGGTTCTCAAGGTTAGCTTCCATTCTTTCTGTGTCAGTCACGAAATATGGAGAAAGGTAACCTCTGTCAAACTGCATACCTTCAACCAGCTTTACTTCGGTTTCGGTACCTTTAGCTTCTTCTACAGTGATTACACCATCTTTACCAACTTTATCCATTGCGTCAGAAATCATTTTACCGATTTCTTCATCGTTGTTGGCAGAGATAGAACCTACCTGAGCAATTTCATTTGAGCTGCTGATGGTTTTAGACTGCTTTTTAAGTTCAGCTACAACAGCTTCTACAGCTTTGTCTATACCACGCTTAAGATCCATCGGATTGGCTCCCGCAGCTACGTTTTTGATACCATGAGAGAAAAGTGCCTGAGCAAGTACGGTAGCAGTTGTAGTACCGTCACCAGCATCGTCAGCAGTTTTGGAAGCAACTTCCTTCACCAACTGAGCTCCCATGTTTTCAATAGCGTCTTTCAGTTCAATTTCTTTTGCAACTGAAACACCATCTTTTGTTACGGTTGGAGCACCGAATTTTTTATCAATAACAACATTACGACCTTTAGGTCCTAAAGTCACTTTTACAGCATTGGCCAGAGTATCTACTCCTTTTTTTATTCTGTCTCTAGCTTTGGTATTAAAAAATATTTCTTTAGCCATTTTCTTTGATTTTTAGGTTAGTGAATAAAAATTATAGAGTGCCAAAAATGTCAGACCCACGCATGATAAGGTATTCTTTACCATCAAAAGTGATCTCTGTTCCAGCATATTTACCATAGAGAACTTTATCGCCTACTTTGACAGTTAAAGGCTCATCTTTTTTGCCTGGTCCAACAGCTACGATTGTACCTTGCTGAGGTTTTTCTTTGGCAGTGTCAGGAATGATGATACCAGAAGCTGTTTTTTCTTCTGCTGCGGCAGGTTCTACCAGAACTCTGTCCTCATTAGGTTTGAATGATACTTGTGACATGTTGTTTAAAAATTAGTTTTTATTGTTCAAGAATTAAAGATAATCTGCATTGTGCCTATTGCATTTCTTATGCCAAGCTCAAAAAGTTCAATATTTGGCCGTTTTTAACGTCAATTTTTCAGTTTTGATAATTTAATGACAGAAGTAACGAATTTTGTCACTGACATTTTTTCACACTTGCTTTAAATGCTTCAAGTAATTAAATTTTAAAGATGTATAATATCCCATAAAAATTATATCTCTATGAAGTTAAACGAAGACTGGCTTACTAATGGACTAATTGATTTTGAGTACAAAAAATATCTCTTGCTGGCTTATCTAAAAGAGATTCAAAACCATTTTGAAGAAAAGAAACTTTATCCATTCCTTTCAGAATTAGTTTTTCACTATAACAATCTTCTTCGTTTAAAAGAAAACAAAAATCTTCTTTATGAAAATTTCCCTAAAAAGCTAAGTAAAGCTGACTTTGAAAAGCTAAAGCTTAGCTATCAGAGGATTATTCAGGATAGCGAGCTGATGAAGGTGATAGAAGAGATTGTCTACTTTGCAATTCCTAAACTGGAAGAAGGTTTGAACATAGGAGCAGATATTTATGAAGAGATAGCCAGACATATTGTCATTGAACCCGTTGGTATTGCGCCTCTTTTTAATGACGAAGGGTATTTGTTTATTTGTGAGTTTAACAAAAACTCAATTCACGTTTTTCGGTATCATATCACTACTTTCAAAGCATCCGAGGAGCAGTATAAGGGTATTCATACAGAGCTTTTAGATGTTAAGGAAAGAAATCTGGTAAATACTTTAGAGAAGATCAAAATAGAATTGATTCGTACAAATAAATCAATGCCCAATCCGGCAACTTTTGCAGCTATTGCTAAGCTCTATTGTCCTCTGGAAGAAACCCTATTACCAATTACCAAGCGAATGCTTATCAAGCAAATAGGACAGGCAGCATAAAAAAAGCCGGGACTAACCGGCTTCTATTTCATATTATCAAAGTTGATCTAAGGATTAACATCTTCTTCCGATAAATCTTCAAGGTCAAGTGTGGAGGTAGTATCTGCATTGTCATTACTACCGGGTACATCTGTATTCATATTAGGCAACACACTTCTATCTTGAGCACGGTCAATATTAGGACTGATACTACCATTTTCTGCAGTTTGGTTATCTATCAAAAAGCTAGAAGATAAGGTCAGTATTATTAATCCAATAGCCAACCCCCAAGTTAACTTTTCTAAGAGGTCTGTGGTGCGTTTTACGCCTATCATCTGGTTGGATGAACCCGCCCCTCCAAATTGAGAAGAAAGTCCGCCTCCTTTTGAGTTTTGTGATAAAACGACCAAAATGAGTAATACCGCTGCTACAATGGCAAGTGATATGATGAAAGTAAACATTTATTCAGCTTTTAAAGATTCTATTGTTTCCGCAAAATACGCTTTTTTCTGAGGATATTTCCAAATTAATTTCTGATAGATTTCAATTGCCTTATCTTTTTTCCCTTGCCTAGCGTAAATTTTTGCCAGATTCTCAGAAACAAGATTGTCACCTATTTCAGTACTCTGATGAGATAGATCCTCAACTTCTTCCACTTCATCAGATGAAGGTTTGATTTTTAAACTTAAGTTATCTTGAGAATTGATAAACTTATCAATTAGTTCATTTTGCAATTGCTGGTTATTTCCAAACTGAGTAGAAACAGATTCCTGGTTAGCTAATTCTTCAAGCACTATGGATGAGGGTGCATCAGATGAACTTGCATCAAGATCATGTAGGGAGTCAGAAGAATCAGCTATTTTTTTTTTTTCTTCGTCTTCGTCTTCAGAAAATTTATTCTTGCTCTCGCGTAATTTTCTTAGGTTTTCTTCCAGCTCATTATATACCTCATCAGATTGAATTACTTCATCTTCTTGGGCTGTCAAAGATGTATCAGAATCTACAGGTGGTTCGTAGCTTTCAGGTGTGCTAAAAGACTCACTACTTGAAATACTATGATGCTCATCAGCAGAAGAAACCCCTTCTTCAATATTTTCTTCACTAGAAGCTTGAGCATGATCAGCATTTCGGTCTATGTGAAGATCTTCATAAAAGAGAGCTTTCAGTAGGCTCCTATTAGGCGCATAGATAGCGGCTTTGCTCAAGGCATCATATGCATTAGGTGCTTGCTTATCGTGTAAGGCTTTAGCAAATAATGAACGAGCTAACTGAAAATATGGATAATTTTCTATGGTTTCCACAAGTTCAGCAACTTCACTGTCTGAGATTTCATTCGGATACGACATCAAATTAATTAATGTCTGCTTATTTAAACCCATAACTCAAATTTGTTAAACTAACAATTCTAAATGTTTAATCACCAGTTGGCCACAGATGCATTGAAGATATCAAAGATGATTTGATCAAAGATTTCATCAATAAGTTCATCTTCAACCGAGGAAGGATCTTGCTCAGCATTAAAATCAGCAAAGAAGGAAAAACTTCTATTGTCAAAGTTGAACTCATCATCCTGCGTATTAATATATGAAGCAGTGATTGTAATATTAAGTCTCATCAAACTCGCTACATCTGCCACTTCATCACTACCGGAGGATCGGGGAGCTACTGGTGTAAAGTCATATCTGGTAATGCTCCCTTCCAGCAGCAAATCACCATTATCGTCTACAAGGCTTAAATTAGTATTTTGTTGGTAATAATCTTTGATCTTTTCAGTGAAAACCTGACTCATGTTAGGAGGACCGCCTCCTGAGTCATCATAAAAGTTCTGAATTGAGATGGTTTGTATACCAGGCCCAAGGGAGGCGCCACTAAATGAATACACATTGCATCCATAAAAAAGAAAACCTAAAGCGATAAAAATTACTGAATTGATGATAAGGCTATTCAATTTCATACTGCTTAATTTTTCTGTAAAGCGTTCTTTCAGAAATACCAAGATCCTTTGCTGCATATTTTCTTTTCCTGTCATTCTTTTTTAAGGCTCTTATTATCATCTCTTTTTCTTTCTTTTCCAGCGATAGATCGTCGCTTTCCTCAGCCTCGTGAGTAATGTCTTCAATATTTGCTAACTCATAAGTATTATCATTCTCATTGCTCTTGTTAGGGTTAGCAATAAGGTAACGATGATTAGCTATTTCATTAGCTGTTTTGAAGGATTCTTCTGTCTCTTTTATCTCGTCTTCCACACCATTGAAGAAGTCCTGATGCTGTTCTAAAATATTAGAACCGTAATTTTCATTTTGTAGTACCTGATGCACCAGCTTTTTTAATTCATTCATATCATGGCGCATCTCAAACAAGATTTTGTAAAGAATATCTCTCTCAGAGAATTTTTCACTTTCTCCTGATTTTGCATAAAGTGCAGGCAAATTGCTTGTACTGGGAGGTAAGTAGCTTCTCAATTTTTCAGCATCAATCTCCCTGCTTTCAATTTCAAGGGTAGACATTCTCTCTACCAGATTTTTTAACTCTCTTATATTTCCAGGAAATCTATATTGTAGGAGTACTTCTTTGGCATCTTCCGTCAGGCTTATCGGCTTAGTGCGGTACTTTTCTGAATAATCCGCAGCAAACTTTCTAAACAACAAATCAACGTCATTACCTCTCTCTCTAAGAGGAGGGATATGGATAGGTACAGAACTGAGACGATAGTACAAGTCCTCCCGAAAAGTGCCTTTCTCCACTGCTTCCAGTAAATTTACATTGGTAGCGGCTACAACTCTAACATCGGATTTCAATACTTTTGATGAGCCTACTTTAATAAATTCACCATTTTCCAGCACTCTAAGGAGCCTTGCCTGGGTACCAATCGGCATTTCACCAATTTCATCCAAAAAGATAGTTCCTCCGTGGGTTACCTCAAAATAGCCTTTTCGTGAATCCATGGCTCCGGTAAAGGCACCCTTCTCATGACCAAATAATTCGGAGTCAATTGTTCCTTCCGGTATCGCTCCACAGTTAATGGCAATAAACTGACCATGTTTACGCGGGCTGCGATTATGTATAATCTTGGAAAATGACTCTTTACCACTACCGCTTTCACCGGTGATAAGCACAGACATATCTGTAGGGGCCACCTGTGCTGCAATTGCAACAGCATGATTTAGGCGGGAAGAGTTTCCAATGATGCCAAAGCGTTGTTTAATACTCTGAATTTCAGATTGATCCAACATAAAAATGCTTACTTGTTTAAAAAATATTCTTCTTCAGTTACCGCTTCTCCGATTAAAGTAGCCGCAGTACAATCTTTCACCCTGACATTAACGTAATCACCTTTCTTAAAGGACTCACGAGGAAACACAATCACCTTATTGGCAGAGTTTCTTCCCTGAAGATCAGCATCTGATTTCTTGGAAGTACCTTCTACCAGCACTTTGAAAACTTTTCCGATATCCCTTTGATTTCTCTCTAATGAAAGGTATTGCTGCTTTTCTATAATTTCTTTGAGTCTTCTTTTCTTTACTTCTAAAGGTATATCATCAGTAAATTTCTTGGCTGCCAATGTACCAGGACGCTCAGAATAGTAAAACATGTAGGAGAAATCATACTTTACATAATCCATCAGGCTCAATGTTTCCCGATGTTCCTCTTCAGTTTCTGTACAAAATCCGGCAATCATATCGGATGATATGCCACAATCATCTCCCAGAATAGTACGAATGGCATCCACTCTGTTGATGTACCACTTCCGAGTATAAGTACGATTCATAAGCTCTAAAACGCGGCTGTTTCCACTCTGAGCAGGTAAGTGAATATATTTGCAGATATTCTCATACTTTTTCATCGTATGAAGTACCTCATCGGTGATGTCTTTAGGGTGAGAAGTTGAAAAACGAACTCTCAAGTCATGATGCACCAAAGCTACCATTTCCAAAAGATTGGCAAAGTTGACAACCTCTGATACTTCAGACTTCTCAAGTCTAGCTTTATTATTTACTTCCGGCGACCATTTATAAGAATCAACATTTTGCCCAAGCAAAGTTACTTCGCGGTAGCCTTGCTCAAACAAAACTTTTGCTTCATTTACGATAGAATAAGGATCTCTACTTCTTTCCCGTCCTCTGGTAAAGGGTACCACACAAAAAGAGCACATGTTATCACATCCCCGCATGATGGAGATAAAAGCAGTCACACCGTTAGAATTTAATCTCACAGGGCTGATGTCAGCATAAGTCTCCTCTCTGGATAAGAAAGTATTTACAGAGCGTTCACCTTCATCTACCTGTCTGACAAGGTTAGGCAAGTCCCGATATGCATCCGGACCGGCAACCAAATCTACGATCTTCTCTTCTTCCAAGAGCTTACTTTTTAAGCGTTCGGCCATACAGCCAAGTACTCCTACCAGCAGTTCCGGCTTGGTTTTTTTAATTTTATTAAACTGGGTGAGACGTTTACGAACAGTTTGCTCAGCTTTATCCCTGATTGAGCAGGTGTTGAGCAGAATAACATCTGCACTTTCGTAGTCAGAAGTGGTATCAAAACCTTCTTTCTGCATAATAGAAGTAACTATTTCACTATCTGAGAAATTCATCTGACACCCATAGCTTTCTACATAAAGCTTTCTGTGCTTTCCTGTATTCTGATCTGGTGAAGTCTTAAACACTTCACAGTTTTCTTTAACCTCGTTTTCAGTGAGAATGTCTAAATCTTTAATTAGTTCTTGCATGCAGCTTTCTTCTGTTTTTGATAGGGCAAAGGTATATATTATTATTCAAAATATGTGACAAAATGGCAGTCATTTTAGTTCGTTTAAAATTGTCACAAATTTTTTAGAGAATAGGAGTGTTTTTTTCAAAAAAAAATGAGTTCTTACAAATCTTGAAAAATTACACTTTACTACTTTTTCAATAAATAATGATAATTATTGTAGCTTTTGGGTTAATTTTTTAGCATATTTGAGAAATTATAATGGGTTAAATACGTTTTATTTATAAAAACATAATTTTTGTTCGCTTAACTTACTTCAATTACTTATTCTACTATTATTAATTTGTTATTTTAATTAAAATATTAAAAGAATGACACAGAAAAATGCAATCATGAGAGTCTTTGTAACCTTGTTTATGGTCTCTGCTTTCTCAACAAGCTTTGTATATGCTCAAGACGAAGTTACTGATCAGCAACTTTATAAGTTTGCCATCGTAGAGGAAACAAAACAACTTTTCGCTGATGAACTTTCTGCGCAGATCACTGAATATGTAGAGGGTCAGGACCCTGCTATTAAAAATCGCTACAATGCACTTGCTGGTGGAGAAACTCCTGCAAATGATGCTGAAAAGCAATTCATAGGTCAAGTTCAGTCTATGGAATCAGATAGAAAAGAGGAGTTCACTGAAGCTTATAAGTCTTTGATAAAGAGAGTATTGGGTGCTCAGGATTATAGTGCAGTTAAGAAAGCAATAGCTTCTGATGCGAGAGTTAGAGCGAGATATTCTGAAATCGTTGAAGCTATTAGAGCTAGCAAAACTGATGCAAGTGCATCTGCCGGTGAATAGTATTAGATATTAAGCTAAAAAAAGGCTTGTCATTAATTTTGACAAGCCTTTTTTTATATCAGAAAATGAAAAAATTCAAACTTATCATTTAATACCTGATAGGCAATATGGTGTGCATCAAGCCTGCCAATCAATCCTTCATAATCTGCAGCTGACTGTAATTCAATACCTACCATAGCAGGACCTCTTTCTCTGTTGTTCTTTTTAGTATATTCAAAATGAGTAATATCGTCATTTGGTCCCAATACCTCTGCCACGAATTCTTTTAAGGCACCAGCACGCTGAGGAAAACGAATAATAAAATAATGCTTAAGACCATTATATAATAAGGCTCTTTCTTTGATTTCCTCCATTCGGGTAATATCATTGTTGCCTCCACTAACCACACAACATACGTTTTTACCCTTTATTTCCTCTTTGTAAAAGTCTAAAGCTGCCACTGACATAGCACCGGCTGGTTCTACTACAATAGCCTCCTCATCATAGAGTTTGAGAATTGTATCACATACTTTGCCTTCTGGGATTGTAGTAACATCATCCAGAACCTGTTGGCAAATTTCAAAATTCAGCTCACCAACTCTTTTGACTGCCGCACCATCAATAAATTTATCTATTTTATCCAGCGTAACCAACTCTCCTTTTTTTAGAGATTTAATCATAGCAGGAGCGCCTTCAGGTTCCAATCCTATTATTTTAGTATGAGGGCTGACTTGCTTAAAATAGCTTCCAAGGCCGGCAGAAAGGCCACCACCACCAATAGGTACGAAAACATAATCCAGAGGGACTTCAGTATCCAATAAAATCTCATAACCCACAGTACCCTGTCCTTCAATGATTTTTTCATCATCAAATGGAGGGATAAACTGTGCATTCTGTTCTTGGCAAAATGTCAAAGCTTTGGCATAGGCATCATCAAAAGTATCTCCAACAAGTTCAATCTGTATACTATCTCTACCAAACATCTTGACCTGCTTCACTTTTTGCTTAGGCGTTGGGTTAGGCATGAAGATAAACCCTTTAATCCCTAACTTATTACAAGCATAAGCTACTCCCTGTGCATGATTGCCTGCACTTGCGCAAACAACACCATTTGAAAGAGTTGAAGCATCTAGGCTGCTGATTTTATTGTATGCTCCGCGGAGTTTATAAGACCTTACTACCTGCAGATCTTCTCTTTTGAGATAAATATTTGCCTGATATTTTTCTGACAAATTGATGCTATGCATAAAAGGGGTATGATAAGCTACCCCTTTTATTCTTTGTGCTGCGTTGATGATATTTTCAACCGGTATTAGTTTCCTACCGGACTCAACTGTATCTTTCATAGAGTTTATTCTTTCGGACGAAGCTTTCTCACTTGAGCGCCAGCTTTCCACATTTCAGATTCTCTTAACTCATCCAGTTCTTTTTCCAGCTTAGGACGATAGTCTGATTTAGAGTTAGCTTCAATGGTTATTCTGGCTTCATTGCCACTGGCTACGCTGTCATAGAGGTCTTCAAATACGGGAGCTACGGCATCTCTGAATTTTTTCCACCAGTCTAAAGCCCCTCTTTGCGCTGTAGTTGAACAGTTAGCATACATCCAGTCCATACCATTTTCAGCGATCAGTGGATATAAGGACTCAGTAGCTTCTTCAACGGTTTCATTGAATGCTTCAGAAGGTGTGTGGCCTCTTTTTCTCAGCAAATCGTACTGTGCAGCGAAAAGTCCCTGGATAGCGCCCATCAGACTTCCTCTTTCACCGGTAAGGTCACTATATACTTCTTTTTGAAAGTTGGTTTCAAAAAGATATCCAGAACCTACACCGATTCCCAGCGCTATAACTTTTTCACGTGCTTTTCCAGAAGCATCCTGGTGAATGGCAAAGCTGGAGTTCAGACCCTTTCCTGCCAGGAATAGTCGTCTCAGACTAGTTCCTGAGCCTTTGGGGGCAACCAGGATAACGTCAACGTCCGCGGGAGGCTCAATACCTGTCTGATCTTTGTAAGTAACCCCAAAGCCATGAGAGAAATATAGCGTTTTACCAGGCTTCAGGTATGATTTTACTTTGGGCCAGAGAGCAATCTGTCCGGCATCAGAAAGCAAATATTGGAGGATAGTTCCTCTTTCACACGCTTCATCAAGTTCAAATAAAGTTTCACCGGGCACCCAACCGTCTGCAACAGCTTTGTCCCAGGTTTTTGAATCTTTTCTCTGCCCAACGATTACGTTGAAGCCATTATCTTTAAGGTTAAGAGCCTGGCCAGGTCCCTGGACACCATATCCAAGTACCGCGATGGTTTCGTTCTTGAGAACTTCTCTGGCTTTTTCCAGAGGAAACTCTTCTCTGGTTACCACTTCCTCTTCTACGCCACCGAAATTGATTTTTGCCATTTTTTAATTTGATTTTGGTTGTATTGAATGATTAAAATGAATGTTTTCCGTTGAGTTGAAGCTCATGAAATTCTTCGTCGGAGTACCACCCTTCCGGGTCCATGTTTTTCGCGTATTTGCTAAAACGATGCTGGTCTTTGACGATAGCAATCCTTCCCGACTTGCAGTATTCAACTACCCCATGAGGCTCCAAGAGATGAAGGGTAGTGGAAATGTCCTCTTCTTTTCCAGACTTCTCAATCACGATATAGTCATCTGAAGAGAAAGCAATTTTTGCCTGGTGCCGGTGGGCTATTTCCATGACTTTTTCTCTTTCTTCAAAAGAAGATGTTATTACCTTGAAGTAGGCAATCTGACCAAAGAAAACCTGATCATCTTCGTTCTCAAATACGACAAGTACTCCAATGATTTTTCTGATCTGTTGAATCAGTTTTCTGATTTTTGTTTCATCATAGTCAATCACAATGGTAAAACGAGAGATGCCTTTACGTTCAGTTTCTGAGACAGTCAGGCTCTCAATATTAATTCTTCTACGAGAGAATATGATGGTAATCCGGTTCAAGAGACCGAAATTATTCTCGGTAAATACGATGATTGTATAGCGCCTTTTCATAATATTTTAAATGCTTTTAATCAATGATTGATAGATTTCTTACTCAAGACGAATATCATCTACTCCCATACCAGATGGCATCATTGGGAATACATTAGCTTCTTTTTCTACAGAAATCTCCAGCAGGTAGGCTTCTTTAGAACTTAATAGTGTGTCTAGAGAGCTATCCAAATCATCAGCATGCTTACACTGATGCCCATTGATACCGAAACCTTTGGCAATGGTGATAAAATCAGGGTTAGATAGTTCTACAAATGAATAGCGAGTGTCAAAAAACAACTGTTGCCACTGTCTTACCATTCCCAGATAATTGTTATTGAGGACAATGATTTTGACTGGTAAACCGCTCTGAGCAATGGTGCCAAGTTCCTGAATGGTCATCTGGAAACAGCCATCGCCGATTACAGCTACTACTTCACGGTCAGGAGCACCCATTTTAGCACCAAAAGAAGCGGGGAGGGCATAGCCCATGGTTCCTAAACCCCCAGAGGTAAGCCAGCTGTCGGTTTTGCGAAATTTTGAGTAGCGGGCAGCAGACATCTGGTGCTGACCAACATCAGCTACTATTACTGCCTCTCCATTAGTTTTTTCAGAAAGCCTGCGGATTACCTCGCCCATCTTGATCTGGTCATCATGAGCGGAGAAGTCTTTTTCTATGACTTTGGTATACTCTTCATCGTAAAGCTTCTTAAATTCCTGATGCCAGCTTTCGTGCTTATTTTCATTAACCGCAGGAATTAATGCCTGCAAAGCTTCCTTGGCATCAGCGATCATAGCCACAGTGGGTGTCACATTCTTACCCATCTCCGCGTGATCAATATCTATGTGGATTACTTTAGCTTGTTTGGCATATGTATCCAGGTTACCGGTTACCCGGTCGTCAAAGCGCATACCCACCGCTATAATTACATCAGCTTTATTGGTAAGCTTGTTGGGTGCATAATTTCCGTGCATTCCCAGCATTCCTTTATAATTAGGATGATCTGAAGGGAAAGCAGAAAGGCCTAACAATGTACTGGCTACTGGTATATCTGTTTTTTCGATAAATTCTAATAATTCTTTCTCAGCTTTGGAAAGCAATACGCCATGACCAACAAAAAGTAATGGGCGCTTGGCCTGATTGAGAAGCTCAGCAGCCTTTGTAATGTCCTTTTCACGAGGCTTGCAGGCAGGTTTATAACCTTTGATTTGCTTACGCTTCTCGTATCTGAAAGGCTTAGACATTTCATCAAACTGGGCACATTTAGTAATGTCAATAAGCACTGGGCCTGGGCGACCAGACCTGGCGATATAGAATGCTTTGGCAAGTATGTATGGGATCTCATCCGCATCAGCAATCTGGTAACACCATTTGGTGATTGGCATAGCCAAACTCATTACATCAGTTTCCTGAAAAGCATCAGTTCCCAGAAATTTTTCAGCAACCTGTCCTGTGATACATACAATAGGTACAGAATCCAGCATGGCGTCAGCGATACCTGTAATCAGGTTGGTGGCTCCAGGTCCTGAGGTAGCAAAGCATACTCCCGGCTTACCGGCCATCTGTGCATATCCTTCAGCAGCATGGGTAGCACCCTGCTCGTGGCGAACCAGTATGTGATTCAGGGCATGACGATAATGGAAAAGCGCATCATAGATGGGCATAATAGCGCCACCCGGATAGCCGAAAATAGTATCCACTCCTTCCTCAATCAGTGAAAGGATGACGGCTTCAGACCCATTTACAATTTTATCGGTCTTTTCGTGTTTGGGCTTATTGCCCATAACAGCTAATTTTTGTGCATTTTCGGTGGCTATTGACATAGTTACTGGATTATAGATTCGTCAATAAATTTGAATTAAAATTGATCAGTCACACATCCTTCAGATGCTGACGAAACATTTTTCATGTATTTATATAAAATTCCGTTTTTTACTCGGGGCTCAGGTTTTTTCCATTCCTTTAGTCTTGAATGAAGTTCTTCGTCACTTAGTTCAACACTGAGTTGATTGTTGTTGGCATCAATGATGATTTTGTCCCCATCTTTAAGCAGGGCTATAGCTCCACCTTCGTAGGCTTCCGGTGTGATATGACCTACCACAAAACCGTGCGTGCCGCCTGAAAAGCGACCATCAGTGATCAGGGCAACACTTTTACCAAGACCAGCTCCCATGATAGCAGATGTAGGTTTTAGCATCTCTCTCATTCCGGGCCCGCCTTTTGGTCCCTCGTAGCGGATGACGACAACATCACCAGCTTTTACTTCATTGTTGGTAATGGATTTATTTGCGTCATCTTCACTATCAAACACTTTAGCAGCTCCTTCAAAGCGAAGGCCTTCTTTGCCAGTAATTTTGGCAACTGAGCCTTCAGGAGCCAAATTCCCGTAGAGCATCTGCAAGTGACCGCTTTCTTTGAGCGGGCTGGAAACCGGATAAATAACTTTTTGATCTTCTTTCAGCCCTTTCACTTCCAGCAAGTTTTCTTTGATAGTTTTGCCAGTGACGGTAAGACAATCTTCGTGAAGAAAGCCTTCCTCCAACAACATTTTCATGACTGCAGGTATTCCGCCTACATTGTGCAGGTCTTCCATGAGATACTTACCGCTAGGCTTAAGGTCAGCCAGGAAAGGCGTTTTATCACTCATTCGCTGAATATCATCCATATTGAGGCTAATTTCAGCAGCTTTGGCAATCGCAATGAGGTGAAGTACTGCGTTGGTTGAACCCCCCAAGGCCATTACCAGGGTTAGCGCATTTTCTAATGATGCTTTGGTAATAATATCTCGGGGCTTAATATCTTCTTTAAGCAAATTATAGATGGCCGGGCCGACTAGCTTTAACTCCTCTTTTTTGGCAGCACTGGTAGCTGGGTTAGATGAACTGTAAGGCAAACTCATACCCATGGCTTCTATTGCTGATGCGATAGTATTAGCCGTATACATACCCCCGCAGGCACCCGCAGTAGGGCAGGAGTGCTTGATAATTTCTTTGAAGTCTTCTGGAGTAATCTGATTGGTAATTTTTTTACCGTAAGCTTCAAAAGAAGATACAATATTGAGGTCTTCCCCTTTATAATGACCTGGGCTTATGGTTCCACCATATACAAGGATAGAAGGACGATTCAGCCTGGACAAAGCCATCATAGCACCCGGCATATTTTTATCACAGCCAACGATAGGCACCACGGCATCGTACCACTGGGCATTCACTACAGTTTCTATAGAATCAGCGATAATGTCACGGGAGGGTAGGGAGTAGGACATCCCTTTGGTACCCATAGACATCCCATCACTTACACCAATTGTATGAAAAATCAAACCTACAAGGTCGTTGGCCACTACAGATTCCTTCACATCTTTGGCGAAGCCATTGAGGTGCATGTTGCAGGTGTTTCCTTCATAACCCGTGCTGACAATCCCTACCTGCGCCTTTTCAAAGTCTTCATCTTTTAAGCCTACGCCATAGAGCATGGCTTGTGCAGCAGGTAATGACTCATCCTGAGTGATGGTCTGACTGTATTTGTTAAGTTTTTTTTCCATTGATAAGTAAGGCTGTGTGCTGTTTAATTTTTCGAATAAAAAAAGCCCTTCCCAGGAGTGAGAAGAGCTTACATATGATAATATAATTCTATTCTCACCCCGTCTTTTGAGTGACCACCACAATAATAAGGACGATAGAAAGAATAGAATTCACTGTCTTCATGATAAAACTCTGTATCAGTTATAAAAGTAAACATAAATAATCTTACTAATTGTTACAAACTTGTGAAGAGATTTTTATCATTTATTGAATAATCAATAATTAAGCATGTACTTTTTTAGACATGTACACCAGGGTTGCGATCTTATCGCCAACTTCTTCAGTACTATAATGCTTATCAGCATTGATATCTTCAGTGACATATCCTTCTTTCAAAGATTGATCTACTGCATTTTTGATTGCATTGCTTTCTTCTGTCATTCCAAAAGCATAGTTGAGCAACATGGCTGCAGAAAGTATTGCGCCTATAGGATTTGCTTTGGATAAACCGGCCACTTCAGGGTACGATCCATGGATAGGTTCAAATAGCTTTACTTTTTCTCCCATAGAAGCAGAAGGAAGCATGCCTAATGAACCGGTAATCACTGATGCAGCGTCGGTAAGGATATCGCCAAACATATTTTCAGTAAGCACTACATCAAAATACCCAGGATTCTGAATCAGTTTCATGGCAGCATTATCAATGTACATGTAATCTAACTTCACATCTGGATTGTCTTTGCAGCAATCACGAACCGTTTCACGCCACAGTCTGGAAGTTGCCAGTACATTGGCTTTATCTACCAGTGTAACGTGTTTCTTCCTCTTCTTCGCTGCTTCAAAGGCCAGCTTGCTTATCCTAAGGATTTCCTCTTTGGTATAGATGGAAGTGTCAAAAGCGGTATCTCCCTTTTCATTACGACCTCTGGGCTCTCCGAAGTAAATTCCACCGGTGAGTTCACGGAACACAACAAAGTCAACATCTTTTACAATATGCTCCTTCAAGGGAGATATATGGCTGATAGCTTCGTAACTTTTGACCGGACGTACATTGGAAAAAAGACCCAACTTTTTTCTCATAGCCAGCAAACCTTGTTCGGGTCTTACTTTAGCATTTGGATCATTATCATATTTAGGATGACCAATTGCCCCAAACAAGACAGCATCTGAATCTAGACAAAGCTCCTCTGTTTCTCTAGGAAAGGGATCCCCAGTTGCATCAATGGCTGCCGCACCTACCAACCCTTCCTGAAAAGTGAATTGGTGGTCGTAGGCTTTCGCAACCGCACGTAAAACCTTGAGTGCCTGCTTAGTTACTTCGGGACCAATTCCGTCGCCTGCTAGTACTGCTATTTTTTTCTGCATATTAGAATTAGATAAAGAATAATTAGTAAGTATTTTCTTGCTCGTAAGCCTCTATTTTTTCTTGTTGACTAAGTAGGTAATCTATATCATCGTAGCCTTGAGACAGACAGTATTTTTTATAATCGTTAATTTCAAAGGTTTCTTGCTTATCACTTCCTTCTATAGAAAGGGTTTGATCAGAAAGGTCAATCTTTAATTTCAGATCAGGATTTGCTTCATACATCTCAAATATGGATTGCAAGAAAGGATCAGTAACCTGAACTGGCAGAAGACCATTGTTCAAAGCATTGTTTTTGAAAATATCAGCGAAAAAGCTAGAGACTACCACTTTGAATCCATAATCGTATATTGCCCAGGCCGCATGCTCACGGCTTGAGCCACAGCCAAAGTTCTTTCCTGCCACCAATATCTTGCCAGACACCTCTGGATTATTAAGAATAAAGTCTTCTTTAGGCTTACCTTCATCATCATAGCGCCAGTCCCTGAAAAGATTATCGCCAAAACCTTCTCTGGTAGTAGCTTTAAGAAATCTGGCAGGTATAATCTGGTCAGTATCTATATTCCGAGTTGGAATTGGAACGATGGTAGATGTCAGTGTTGAAAATTTATCCATTAGGGTTATGTTCAGAAGTTCTTATTTAAATTTTAGTAGCTATAATCAGCCCAGTAGACCAATTCATTTTGGTTAAGTGGATATCATCTCGTTGCTCAAGATGAGCAATAAGCGATTCAACTTTTTCCTGATGTCCATCGGGCCAGTTGGCTTGAAAAAGCATATCATCAATCACATATAAGCCTCCCGTATTAAGCATATTTAGTGTCTTCTCAAGCTCGCTGTATTTTCCTGGCCAGGCATCGGCAAATACCAGGTCAAATCCTTCTCCACAATATTTGTTGATCCACTGGCTTCCATCCGTACAAATTAGCTGAACTCTTTGGTCATCTTTAAAAATCTCACTGGCAAAATTGATCAGGTCAGGATCATTATCAATAGAAATTACTTTGGAGGATTTGTCCATTCCTTCAACAATCCAGGAGAGTGACAAACCTGTACCGGTACCCAGCTCCAGGAAATTTCCCTGAGGTTTTGAGGCAACCAATGTTCTTAATATAGAGCCTACCTGACGATCGGAAGACATATTAAACCCAATGGATTTGGCTTTGTCTTCTATCAGGTCTAAAGCCGTAGGAATACCGGAGATCATGCTGTCATTCATTATGATACCAATTCTGGTTCTTCAAGCATTTCGCGTACGTCTGTGATGTAGCCTTTGAGCGCTGTAGCAGCAGCAGTCATCGGGCTGGCAAGGAAGGTCCTTGCCCCGGGACCCTGCCTTCCTTCAAAGTTTCTGTTGGATGTAGAAACACAGTATTCTCCTCTTGGTACTTTATCTTCGTTCATTCCTAAGCAGGCAGAGCAACCGGGCTGACGGAGTTCAAAACCTGCCGCTTCCAGAATTTTATCCAGACCTTCTTCACGGGCCTGTTTCTCAACTTGTCGGGAGCCGGGGATAATCATCGCATTCACATTAGAAGCTTTTTGTTTACCCTCCACCAACGAAGCTACCATGCGCAGGTCTTCAATACGGGCATTGGTACAGCTACCAATAAATACATAGTTTACAGCTTTGCCCAGGAGCTTTTCCTGTGGTGACAGCGCCATGTAATCCAATGATTTACTGAACGAAACCTGTTCGTCTTTTTCAATAGATTCTAAAGCAGGAACATTTTCCGTGATCTTGATGCCCATGCCCGGATTGGTGCCGTAGGTGATCATAGGTTCAATGTCTGATGCATCATAATGATATTCCAGGTCATATTCAGCATCGGGATCAGTAGGTAGTGTTTTCCAGTATTCAACCATTTTATCAAATTCTTCACCCAGAGGCGCGAATTTTCTGCCTTTTACGTAAGCAAAAGTAGTTTCATCAGGCGCAATCATTCCCCCTCGGGCACCCATCTCTATGCTCATATTGCAGATTGTCATGCGGGCTTCCATAGATAGGCTTCGTATGGTTGAACCAGTATACTCTACAAAGTAGCCGGTTCCACCACTGGCTGAAATCTTAGAAATGATGTAGAGAATGATATCCTTTGAAGTGACACCTTTGGCAAGAGTGCCATTAATCTCAATTTTCATCTTTTTGGGCTTGGCCTGAAGTACGCACTGCGTAGCCAAAACCTGCTCCACCTCACTGGTACCTATGCCAAACGCGATTGAACCAAAAGCACCATGCGTAGAAGTATGGCTGTCACCACAAACCATAGTCATGCCCGGCTGGGTAATGCCAAGCT
Source organism: Catalinimonas locisalis (assembly GCF_038039535.1). Classification (NCBI taxonomy): domain Bacteria; kingdom Pseudomonadati; phylum Bacteroidota; class Cytophagia; order Cytophagales; family Catalimonadaceae; genus Catalinimonas; species Catalinimonas locisalis. The sequence goes on from NZ_JBBPHP010000006.1 coordinate 83,170, forward strand.
CAGGACCAATTACGTGCACAATCCCTTGGTAAGGATGGCCAAGGCCGTACAATTCAATATCATGGTTAGCACAATTTTCTGTCAGTTTGTTGACCTGCGTACGAGAAAGTGCTTCTTTGATAGGCAGGTGCTGGTCTTTTGTAGGTACGTTATGGTCAGCAGTGGCAATAGTTTGTTTAGGACGAAAAACTTTGATTCCTCTCTTGTCCAATCCAGCAAAGGCCTGAGGACTGGTTACTTCATGAATGAAATGACGATCTATATAAAGTACGTCAGGGCCATTTTCAATACTGCTGACAACGTGTTTATCCCAAATTTTATCAAATAATGTTTTACCAGGCATAAGATTATGATTGCTGTTAATCCAGAAAGTAGTGTTAGTGAATAATGATTATGCTTATACTGACTTAGAAGAAAGTTCGTCAGCTAACTTTCGCAGGTCTTCATCCTGCACAATTTTGAGCTGGTCTGCCAGGTCCAGAAACTTTTCGTAGGCAACTTCTAGCTCATCTTTGGAGAGATCAACTCCAATGCTTTTAAGGTTGTGGTTGAGGGCGGCACGTCCGCTGCGGGCGGTAAGAATAATGGATGATTTGTCTACACCAACTTCTACAGGGTCAATAATTTCATAATTTTCGCGGTTTTTGATGACCCCATCCTGATGGATTCCGGAAGAGTGGGCAAATGCATTTTTACCTACCACCGCTTTATTTGCCTGCACCGGCATATTCATTAATTTGGATACCAGCTGACTGGTAGGATAAATCTGTCGGGTATTTATATTGGTAGTCAGGTTGATTTCAGGATGTTTCTTCATCACCATCACTACTTCTTCCAGCGATGTATTTCCTGCTCTTTCACCAATGCCGTTGATGGTACATTCTATCTGACGGGCACCATGTCTGACGGCAGAAATTGAGTTGGCTACCGCTAAGCCCAGATCATTATGGCAATGCGTAGAAAGTATAGCTTTGTCAATACCTGCCACATTTTCTTTGAGGTATTTAATCTTTTCACCGTACATATCTGGTAGGCAAAATCCAGTAGTGTCCGGAATATTCAGTACGGTAGCCCCTGCTTTGATCACAGCTTCTAGCACACGAGCCAAGTACTCTTGATCAGTTCTACCGGCATCTTCGGCATAGAACTCTACATCTTCCACATATTTTTTGGCATGTTTTACAGCAGCTACTGCTCTTTCCAACACTTTGTCTCTATCGGAGCGAAGCTTGGTATAAATATGTTGGTCGGAAGTTCCGATACCCGTATGGATACGTCCTCTTTTGGCAAACTCCAGGGCTTCCGCTGCCCGGTCTATGTCTTTTTCAACCGCTCTGGATAGTGCGGTAATCACCGGATTGGAAACCGCCTTGGAAATCTCAATGACTGATTTGAAGTCTCCAGGACTAGATATCGGAAAACCTGCTTCTATAACATCTACTCCCAACTGCTCTAGTGCTTTGGCAATGATTACTTTTTCCTCAGTATTCAATTGACAGCCGGGCACCTGTTCACCGTCTCTTAAAGTAGTATCAAAAATATAGACTTGGTCCGCCATAAAATTTAATTTTATTTATTTTTATGTTTTGCTGGAAAAATAGAACAATGATTTTGTGTAAAAAAGTCAAAAAAAATGATTTTTATCATGTCTGATGGTTTTGATTAAGGTTAATTATTAGCTAAATAGCCTATTATTGTAGGTTTTAAGGCTAAAATAAATACGATGTCAAAGCAGAAGTCGGAAGATTTATTTCACTTGATTAAATCTTTATCATCCAGTGAAAAGCGATATTTCAAACTACAGATGCAGGTGTATGGTGAAGACCAAAAGTCACTGAAACTTTTCCAAGCTATTGATAGGCAGAAAGTTTATGATGAGGATATGATCCTAAAATGTGAAGCTGAAATTAGCCCACAGCAATTTTCCAATCTCAAGGCACACTTATATCATCGGCTTCTTCACACCATGCGTTCTTTTCATCTCAAAAAAAATAAAGATATAAGTATAAGAGAGTTGATTGACCATGCCCAATTGCTCTTTGACCGTGGATTGTACAATCAGTGCAATAAGCTTCTGAAGAAAGCCAGGAAGCTGGCTCATAAAAATGATAATCTGGAGCTGATGCTGGAGATCCTGAAAATGGAGAAGCAGGTAGTCGCTCAGGGAATCGGGAATGAAAATCCGGAAAAGGTAAATGCGATTATCAATGAGGTTAAGGATGTAAACACCAGGATCTATAATATCAATACGCTATCCAACATCTTGGTACGGCTCAATAACTGGTATACAAAAACCGGGTTTGTGAGAAAAGAAGAATATCTGGAAGAGGTGAAGCAGTTTATCAGAAGTAGTATGCCAAGCTTTAACGAAGAAAATTTGTCATTTAATGAAAAACTCAACCTTTACAATGTTTATGTTGCCTATTACCTCTTTATTCAGGAGTTTGACAAAGCTTATGCCTATGCCAATAAATGGGTAAATCTATTTGAAGAAACACCTGAATTCATTCCGCTTAAGACCATTATGTACATCCGGGGAATCCATAGCCTGATGATTGCCCAAAACAAGCTGATGAAATATGGTGAATTTGTAGCCTCTGCTCAAAAACTAAAAAATGTTTATCATATTCCTGGTATAGAGCTCAATGAGAACATCAGGGCGATGTTGTTTAAGTACATTACTATTCATGATATCAACCGTTACTTCCTTACGGGGGATTTTAATGCGGGGATCTCGCTGGTAACCAAAATTGAACGCGATCTGGACCAGTTTGTAGATAAGTTGGGTAAGCACTCCACCATTATTTTTTATTACAAAATAGCCTGTATGTATGTTGGGAATAGCAACCATAAAATGGCTGTGTACTGGCTACAGAAAATCATCAATGAGCAAAATGTAGACCTTAGAGAAGATGTACATTGTTTTGCCCGAATTCTCAACCTGATCAGCCACTTTGAACTGGGCAATACTGACATTATTGATTATTATATCAAATCAACTTATCGTTTTCTGCTTGCCAAAGATGACCTGAACAACTATCAGAAGTATATACTCAAATTTTTGAAGAATTTGACCAAAGAAACTACTGAGAGCGAACTGGTCAAAAGGTTTGAGAACCTGAGATCGCAATTACTTACCTTGATTGACAACCCCTACGAAAGCCGTTCATTTAGCTACTTTGACATTATTTCCTGGCTGGAAAGTAAAATACAGAAAAGAAGTGTACAAGAAGTGATTCAGGAAAAAGCAAGACAAAAAATTAAAGAAGATCAAATGCGTGCTGCTTAACACAAAAGGGTAGTGAAGTTATTTTGCGAACAAGCTGATACCTGTAAAATCATTTGAAAAGGCTTAAAATCCTAAAGTGTCTTAAGTTAATATACTTAAGGAAATACTATACATATGACAAATTTTACTTTCAAAACTTAAAAAGAATGTATTTCTAAACTCTCAGTATTAATAAGTTGCGGATATCATTATGTCCTACTTTTTACAAAAAAATCAGTATTAATCTTAAAATTAGCCCCTTATTGTCAATCTGGTAGGCTTTCCCATACTGTATTTTTGATTTTTAAATTTCCTGAATTTTTTTAGATACACTTCAGCACACTATGCTATGATAAGGTAGCGGTGTAAGCTATTACTAGGTATTGAAACGAATTAATTCTTCTTTTTTGAGAACATTGTGCTGCGGATTCAAAAGATTATTCAACCAATCATTTTTTGTTGCACAAATATGAAAATTAAGAAGAAAATTATTTTATCAGTATCGCTGCTATTAAGTCTGAGCATACTGATCATCTGCTTTATATCTATTTATAATATCCGAACAAAGGGACAGAAGGAAATTATTGATTTTGAGAAGACCCAAATAGCGAGTAAAAAGGACTATCTGGTGGACATTGTAGATGTAGCCTACGGCATGGTCAAAACACAATATGAGAAGACCCAGGATACAGAATATGTCCTGAGCTATATCCATACCCTCCCGGAATATACTGAAAGTTTATCTGTTACGGAAGATGAAAACCTTCTTGACGAAGAAGACGATGTGACAGCTGAAGATCTACTTGCTACCTATGGCGATCAGGCCAGAGCGCAGATGATGAATGAGGTGTTGAAGGAGTTGGCAACTATTCGTTTTGATGGAGAGGAAGGATATTTCTGGATTACCGATAATGCTTTACCTTATCCTACCATGCTGATGCATGCTGCAAATCCGCAAAATGCAGGTAAAGTGATGAGTGATGAGAAATATAATACAGAAAAGCATCAGCAAAAGAATATTTATCAGGCCAGAGTAGAAGGTTGTGTCAAGCAGGGAGAAGCTTATATAGAATACATCATTGAAAAACCCGATACCAAAGAGGTGTTTGATAAACTTTCTTATTCAAAGCTGTTTAAGCCCCTGGGCTGGATTGTTTCTACAGGCATCTATATTGACCAGATAGAAGTAGTAGTAGCTGCAAAAGAAGCTGCCGTGCACGCACAGATCAAAGACATCATTATCAGATACATATTGGTTGCTGCGGTACTCTTGATAATAGGAAATGTGATAACCTTCAGATTCAGTGATAACCTCGCGCAAAGCATCAATAAGATACAGGAGCGCCTTGGGCTGCTCGCTGAGGGCAAAATGACAGATCTGCTGGAAGTAAAGCGCAAAGATGAGCTGGGGATGATGATGGCTTCAATGAACAATCTGGTAGAAGGAATGAATCAGTACACAACGTTTGCCAAGCAGATAGGAGAGGGGAAGCTTGACTCTGATTTCCAGGTACTCAGTGATGAAGATGTACTGGGTAACGAATTGATACAAATGCGCGATAAGCTGAAAGCTAATGCAGAAGAAAACGAAAAACGAAACTGGGTAACAGGTGGATTAGCAAAGTTTGTAGAAATTCTCCGAAAGAATAACGAAAATTTGGAGGTGTTGGGAGATGAAATTCTCAAACACATTGCGGATTACATGAAGGTAAACCAGGGAGCTATCTACATACTGGACGAAGAAGAGTCAGATACGCCATATCTCGTACAGATTGCAACCTATGCTTATGGAAAGAAAAAATTTCTGTCTAGTAAAATAGAAATCGGTGAAGGCCTTATCGGTCAGTGTTTTCTGGAAAGAGAGAAGATAGTTCTTACCGAGATTCCCGAAGATTATATCAAAATCACTTCCGGGTTAGGCCAGGCCCCTCCTTCCTTTATTGCAATTATACCACTGATCCATGATGAGGAAGTGATGGGTATTCTTGAAATCGCAAGTTTTCATGCATTACAAGATTATCAGTTTGATTTCCTGGAGCAGCTCTGCCAGAGTATTTCTTCTACAGTAAGCTCATTGAGGGTGAATATGCGTACCAAGAAGTTGCTGGAAGAAAGTCAGGGTATGTCCAATCAGTTGCAGGCTCAGGAAGAAGAATTGCGACAGAATCAGGAGGAAATGCAGGCTACTCAAGAGGAAATGGCACGCAAGCAGAAAGAACTGGAACAACTAAACAGAGAGCTGCAGCAGGAAATTGAGGCACTTAGAAGCCAAATAAAAACATCTGAAACTGCCTAAATCTATAGTAGTGAGATATACTTTACTGATTGTAATTTTCATTTTGGCAGGTATAGTTAACGTACATGCTCAATTCAAGCTTGGGGGAGAAATTCGTCCACGATTTGAGTATAGGCACGGAGCAAGAGATTTACCCGGAACTGAAGATAAAGCAGGTGTACATATTTCGCAGCGCAGCCGTTTGAATCTTGGCTATACATTTGAAAATAAATGGGAAGCTTATTTATCAATTCAGGATGTAAGAGTCTGGGGTGAACAGGGAGATAGGGGAGATGCATCAACATTTAATCTTTATGAAGGATGGGCACAGGCAAATATTGCAGATAAGTGGAAGCTTAAAATTGGCCGCCAGGAATTGGATTATGACGATGGTCATCTCTTTAATCCGCGTAACTGGGGACAACCAGGAAGAACACATGATGTTGGAGTGCTTAAATTTCAAGATTCCACTTTTCAAGCGCATTTAGTGGCTGGCTACAGCCAGAATAGGGCAAGTAACTTTGATAGCTTCTATGATCAGGAAGATTACTATAAAAATCTGCAAATGTTGTGGCTGGAAAAAGAGTTTTCCAAACAGTGGAGAGCTTCATTCAAAGCGATCAACCGGGGGCTACAGCGAGCTGATTCTACGATAGCTTATGATCATACAGTTGGAGGAAATCTGTATTTTCAACAAAATAGGTTTTCGTTCAGAGGGTTGGCGTATCGGCAATTTGGTGAAGGGTTAGATGTTGATCATAAACGTGCCTATATGATTTCTGCTCAGGCAGCTTATTATCTTAGCAAAAATTTTCAACTTTTATTTAAAGCAGACATTCTATCAGGAACCGACACCGAGAAAATGATGAATCCTCTTAATCAGGAAACTAATTCTTTTGATGTACTATACGGTTATCGGCATAAATACTATGGGCATCTGGATTACTTTTATCTAAACTTTACGCCCCCTACCGGCCTGGAGGATATTGTTTTTAGTTTCAAATACAAGCCTTTGCCTCGGCTTACCACAATGTTTGATTTACATTCTTTTTATACCCAGGCAACATTGGCTCCGATGTCTGATCTTCAATCTCCGGTTGAAAGCCATCTGGGAGAGGAACTGGATTTAGGTTTTGAATATGTTGCTTACGATAATGTGAAAATCAAGGGAGGCTATTCACAGATGTTTGCTACCGAAAGTATGGAAGTGCTCAAGGGAAGAGGTAGTAAGGATGAGCTTGCTAACTGGTTTTGGTTACAGGCATCTTTCAAATTTCAATAGAATTCTGAAAAAATTAAATTCTTTATTAACCAAGCCAAGTTAGGTATCTGGCAGAGAGGTTAGACTCTGCCAGAATCTGTTTTACCCAAATGCAGTTTCTACTGAGCCGCCATCCACACGGTAGTTGCTTCCGTTTACAAAACTTGCAAGGTCAGAACATAAGAAAGCAATGACACTGGCTACTTCTTCTGCCTGGCCTCTTCTCTGAACCTCAATGTGAGGCCTTTCATTTTTTAGAAACCATTGCACTGCTTCATCCACTGAAGTACCTCTTTCATCCGCCAGTTGTTCCATCATCTTATTGGTCATTGGCGTTTCTATGTATGCCGGAGAAACACAATTGACCAGCAGACCATCTTTTGCATACGCACGAGACAGACACTTAGAAAGATTGACAATTGCTGCTTTGCAAGCATTGTAAGGGCTTTCTTCTTCATAGGGCTGCATGGCATTTTCAGATGAAATTAACACCAATCTGCCCCAACCTTTAGATTGCATCTGCGGGATAAAAGCTCTGGAAACTCTTACCGCCCCCATCAGATCAATATCTATGGTTTCCTGCCAGTCTTCATCTGTTAGCTCTAAAAAATCACCGGCAGCGCCTCTGGCACCTGCACAATGCGCTAGGATATCAGCGCCCCTGTATTTGGCTTTTACTTCTTCGGCCAATTGTTCTACTTCTTTTAGGTTTTTCAAATTAGCCACAATGGTATTGACCTGATTGACACCACTTAAGTGAGAGCGAACTTCTTCTGCAGTCTTTTCCAACTGCTCTTTATCAATATCACTGATTACTATATTTACTCCTTCCTGAGCGAGCTTTATGGCAGTAGATTTGCCAATGCCAGAATCTGCACCGGTAATTACTGCTGTTTTTCCTTCTATTAATAAATTCATAAAAAAATTTGTTAGTACTGTTAAAAAATTAACAATAATACTAACCTGAAAATGGCGATTGTGTTATATCCTATTGAAGGAGAATACTAATAAACTCAGCTAGCTTTTTCTTTGGTAGATAATGAAAGTCTGAAAATAGAACTGATTAGAATGTATAACCCAGGCTCAATACAAATCTTCTGAGTAAGCGCTCTTCATCAATTATAGTTTCAGTCTGGCCTCCCCAGTCCCAGCCATTCATCGTATAAGTAAGGTGTGTGTTTTGCAGGCGGTAACCGGCACTTACAGTGAAAGCAGACTCTTTCATATTGATTTGATAACCCAGCCCTGCTTGCAGATGATATCCACCCTCAGCATCCTGATAATCTATCCAGTCAGCCTGGTCCTCAGGTTTCCACATAAATCCCCAGCCTCCATTGAAATAATAGTAGGGACTAACTTTGCGCTCCGTAATAAGCCCACGTAGGCTGGCATATAGTGGAGTGACCATAAAATCACCGTATTTGTCCAATCCAACCCCGCCACCGAGCATAAATCTGGGACTGAAAGCGAAACCATTTATGGTATGAAAAGAGACATTGGTGTAGCCATAGCCTTCGCTATCCTGCCCAAAAAGTAGCTGAAAGTTGATAGTATGAAAAAAGCCTCTTTCCCTTCGGAAAAAGGCTTTACTTGCTTCTTCAACTTCTTTTGCCTGGTATTCACCAAAATGAATGCTACTGATTTTCTCTATAGGAATGTTTTCTCTTTCCAGCTCACTGTATTCAAGGGTAATAAAATCTTCAAATACGGAGTGAACCAATGTGCCGTACACGATCTTTCCGTTTTTTAGTACAACATTTACTTTCTGTTGAGCCTGTAGTGCTACACTTATTAGAATGAGCAAACTTGTAATAAATACTGCCCTCATAGCGATGGAACTGAAATGATACTTAGTAGTTCAATATTGGTTGGGTCACTATAATCATATTGATACAGCCCATCATCACCGATAAGCATCAGCACATTATTCAGGGGGATGACATCGTAGGCATGGATATCATCAAAATGAGCCAATTGATTTTCACTGATAGCTTCTCTGTCACTAGCATCAAAAACTTTTAAGCCAAATTCACCTTCACATATAAATAATGTTCCCTCATCAATTCCCAGGCCGTGCGGATGTTCCATGGCATAAGTCTCTACCAATTGAGGATTGTAGGGATCTTCAATATCTATTACTTCCAGTTGGTTGACAAACCCCTGACACTCGGTTCCATTTCTTAAAGTTACATAGGCGGTATTTCCTTCAACCACTACGGGGTCACAACTTGTAATATGTTCGTAGGTTGATACATGTTGAGGATTTGCCGGATCAGCATTGTCATAGATATGCATACCATTCTGAGCACCGATAAAGAGTTTGTCTTCGTAAGGGAAAATGGTTTCTATCATAAATCCAACATTGATATCTTCGCCCTGCTCCTGAGGATTTGTCTCCTGACTGATGTCAAAAACCTGCATATTATAATCGTCAATGGTATACAGATAATCACCAACTATGGCAAAGCGAGCCATAGAACCACCGACTCCTTGTTGCCCACCAGAAGAACCTGAATTACTTTCTAAAGCGAAATTGGCTACATCTGCGGTGGCAGTAAAAGCAATACCACCACGGTAGTAGAACATTCCTGTTGCCAGCGGGTCCATTTCTCCTTCAATAACTTCAGTGGTTTCCTGCTCCACCCATTCGGTGATGACCTGTCCCTCTTCCACCGGAAAACCACCGTAGGAAGTATGGAGAGGAAATACGTTTTCTACTCTGTTTACCTCACGGATATCATTGACGTCACTAATGTCAAATACCAGTAAATCAATAAAGCTATCTGCGTAAAGAAAATTACCCTTTGCTGCCAGATCATAATTACCAGGGATATTGATAAAGGCCAATCTTTCAGGATCTGCCGGATTAGAATTGTCAATAATATGGATACCTTCTCCCGGATCGTTGAGAAAGAGGTGGTTATTGAGAAAATAAATTTTTCCGGCCTTTTTGATCGTGCGAGGAGGAAGCACATCCACCGAAGCACGTAACTCAGTAGTGGTCATATACACCGGTGTCATGTACTTGTAGGTACGAGTCACCTCTACCTTGTCGGTACACTGGTTCAACAGCAGTAGAGAAAAAATAGCTGTAAGGTTAAAAACCAGATAAAATAGTAACTTTCTTTTTGTTTGGGGAGCGATGGTAATGGTTTCCATAGTATTATTGGTATGGTGGAATACTTATTACTGAGACACTTAGATAAGGAGGAACGTTGGAATCGGGATATATTTTTTTGAAATATTGCCTTTAAGTTGCCTATTCTACAGAAAGGCTTAATTTCAACCCAAAATGATTTTTTATGATTTGCATTAAACTACCGTACACCGATTTTGAAGTAACAGAAATTGCTTTTGGAGCCTGGGCCATTGTAGGAGGATTCAACTGGGGCCCTCAGGATGAAAAAGATTCTATTGATGCGCTGAGAACTGCCTACGAAATGGGCATCAATTTTTTTGATACTGCCGAAATGTATGGCAGTGGCGCCTCAGAAAACCTGATTGACAAAGCATTAAGAGAAGTCAGAGAAAAAATAATCATCGCCACCAAGATCAAACCGGCTGACTTTTCATTTGATGATGTGAAGAAAGCAACTGAAGAACGCTTAAAAGCACTCAATACCGATCGTCTGGATTTGTTACAACTACACTGGCCAAATCCGGAAATACCCATTGAAGAGACTATGGGGGCTTTGGTAGAGTTAAAAAAAGAAGGTAAAATCAGGGCCTTTGGCGTCTCTAATTTTGGCAAGCAGGATTTGACTGAAGCATTTAAGTATACTGACGAAATCAGCAGTAATCAGCTTCCTTATAACCTTATCTGGCGGGCGATTGAATATGAAGTACTTCCCGAATGTAAAAACCGCCACCTACCCATCCTTTGCTATTCACCTATTATGCAGGGTTTGCTCACTGGCAAATTTTCAACTCCCGAAGAAGTGCCCGATGATAGAGCCAGAACCCGTCATTTTTCTTCTCAAAGATCACAGACCCGCCATGGGGAATCAGGTTTTGAAAAGGAAACTTTTGAGACCTTGAGGCAAATTAAAAGCATCGCAGACCAAATCGGTAAGCCCATGGTAGAAGTGAGTATTGCCTGGCTAATGGCGCAGCCAACAGTGGGTTCCGTGATCGTTGGCGGAAGAAATGCAGAGCAGGTCAAGAAAAATATCAAAGCTGCCGAGTTGAAATTGAATGATGATGTATTGGAGCAACTTAATAAAGCAACTGACCCACTTAAGCAGAAACTAGGCAAGAATCCCGACTTGTGGGAAGGAAAATCCAGAATTCAATAGCTTTAGGGAAACTTCTTTGATTCTTTATGTTTAATATATGAGTATCATTTTTTGATAAACAAAAAAATCAATGGGGCATCATCATGGAGAACATGATCATGAAGATGGACATCATCATGCGATAAGTAGCAATTTAAAAGTTGCCTTCTTTCTAAACCTTAGCTTTACGATCATAGAGTTTATAGGGGGATGGTTTACCAATTCTATGGCTATATTATCGGATGCTATTCATGATCTGGGAGATACTTTTGCTATCGGTTCTTCACTTTTTCTTGAGAATTATTCTCAAAAGGGGAGGAGTAATAAGTATTCATTCGGTTATAAACGCTTCTCTCCACTTAGCGCACTTATCAACTCAGTGATACTTTTAGCAGGTTCAGTAATAATTATTGTTGAAGCCGTACCCCGCCTGATCAATCCTGAATCAGTGAACGCTCAGGGTATGCTCTATTTGTCAATTGCCGGGCTTGTATTCAATGGTGCAGCAGTATTCCGATTGAAAAAAGGGGGTAAGTCTATTAACCAACGGACGGTGATGCTTCATTTGATGGAAGATGTACTGGGCTGGGCTGCCGTACTGGTCGGTAGTATTGTGATGATATTTGCTGACTTACCCATTATAGATCCAATTCTTTCTCTCTGTATTGCGGTTTATATCTTTTGGAACGCTTTCCAGAATCTGCGTCAGGTCATGAATATATTTTTACAGGCTATACCCGAAAATGTAGATATTGAAAAGGTAAAAGCTGCGCTGGCGTCCATTGAAGATATACAGGAAATGCATGATACACACATCTGGACATTGGATGGCAATTATAACATCCTGTCAGTTCATCTGGTAATCAGGGAAAATATGCGGCTCTCTGAATTAGCAGACCTGAGAACGAAAGTGAATGATGTATTAAAGAATTTTCAAATAGATCACATTACTACCCAATTTGAAGTGCCGGGAGAAGTATGTGAATTACAGAAACATTAAAGCAATGAAAACATCTACCATAAAGCAGGGTCAGGAAAGAAGCAAATGGTTACAAATTGCCTTCTGGTTGAGTATGGTTACTATCTTTTACAATATGATAGAAGGGGTAGTATCCACATATTTTGGTATGCAGGACGAAACACTCGCACTTTTTGGCTTTGGCGTCGATAGTTTCGTAGAGGTAATTTCCGGTATTGGCATTGCCCATATGATTTATCGCATGCAGACCAAACCTAATGTGGAGAAAGACCGCTTTGAACGTCAGGCGTTACGCATTACGGGTTTTAGTTTCTATCTATTGGCTGTAGGCATTGTGGCCAGCTCTGTATTAACCATTGTGGCTGGGGAACAGCCGGACACCACTCGGGTGGGTATCATTATCTCAGTAATCTCCATCATTACGATGTATGCCCTGGTACATTACAAAATTAAAGCGGGGAAAGCGCTAAACTCAAGTCCCATCATCTCAGATGCTAATTGTACAAAAACCTGCCTTTATCTTTCTTTACTTTTACTCACTTCCAGTGCTTTATATGAATTATTTCATATTCCATATATTGATGCAATAGGAGCATTGGGAATCGCTTTTTTTGCGTTTAAAGAAGGAAAAGAAGCTTTTGATAAGACAAAAGGTAAAGACTGTTGTGGGGGCGCCTGTAGCAGTTAACCAAGGTTCTTAAGTTGGATTTTGGGCGTTGACCTTTAGAAATGTAAATTTTTTAACCTTTCTCCAATGGAAAATAAGCTAGCGTACATTCATCAGGGTAGTGGAATTCCTATCCTGTTACTACATGGGTTTTGTGAAAGAAAAGAAATCTGGAATGATTTCATCCCAATCCTTTCTAAGGAAGCGCAGGTAATAGCACCGGATCTACCGGGGTTTGGTGAAAATCCTACTATTACCCAGGAAATTACCATAGATAGTGTTGCAGAAGAAGTTGCTGAATTTTTAAAAAGCATTAAGGTTCAGCGAGCTATCATTGTTGGACATTCACTGGGAGGATATGTGTCGCTGGCTTTGGCTGATTTGTACCCGCATCTTTGCAAAGGTCTTTGTCTTTTTCATTCTACTGCTAAAGCCGATAGCGGAGAGAAAAAAGCCAATCGTGATAAAGCTGCGGCTTTTCTGGAGAAAAATGGAACTGAAACTTTTGCTCAAAATTTTGTACCCTCACTTTTTGCCTCAGTAAATCATCAGAAAATGGCTGCTCAAATTGCAGTAATGAAGCAAATTGTGGCGGATACCCATAAAGATACTGCGGTAGCTTACACCAAAGCTATGCGAGATCGTCCGGAAAGACTTAATGTATTAGAAAAGGCAGTTTTTCCCTGTCTGTTTATCGCGGGCAAAGACGATCAGGCTGTACCTTATGACGATATGCTGCAGCAAAGTAAATTGCCGAGAGGAAATTCTGAACTGGTAAGCCTGGAAAATTGTGGACACATGGGAATGTATGAGCAGAAAAAAGAAAGCATTGAGGCACTTATTAATTTTATCAAAACCGTCAAAAGTAAGCCATAGTACTTGTAAATCAGCGGGAAAATAAGCAAGATTGTTTTTTTGATTTTCCAAAAAATTGATCAATGCAAATTGTCCGTTACTGCTCTATTATTTTAACAGCAGTTCTATTACAGCATAACCTAAAAGCACAAAGTTGGATAAGGATCAACCAGCTAGGCTACTTACCTGAATCGCAGAAAGTGGCTGTGCTGGTATCTAAGCAAAACTCTACTGTAAATGCTTTTACACTCCATGATGCGATGACTCATGAAGTAGTCTGGGAGGGGGGTAAAATACAATCTTTCGGAGCCTATGCTGCTTTTCAGAGTGGGCATAGACTCAATTTTTCTGATTTCAAACAACCAGGTGCTTATTATTTACAAGTCAATGAGACTACATCTCCTGTTTTCAACATTGGTCATGATGTTTACGATGGCTCAGCGGATGTTCTACTTCATTACATGCGACAACAGCGTTGCGGATATAACCCCTTTTTGAAAGACTCTTGCCATGTACATGATGGCTTCAGGATTTATCATCCATCCGCAGATTCTGCACATATCAATGTAACCGGAGGTTGGCATGATGCTACGGACTATCTGCAATACACTGCTACATCTGCCAATGCAGTATATCAACTGCTCTTTGCCTATCAGCAAAATCCAGATTCATTTGGTGACGAATATGATGCTACCGGACTGCCAGGGAGTAATGGAATTCCGGATGTATTAGATGAAGCTCGCTGGGGTCTGGAATGGCTTATGAAAATGAACCCCGCCCCTGGTGAAATGTACAACCAAATTGCTGATGACAGGGATCATGCAGGTTTTCGTTTGCCTAATCATGATTCAGTGTCTTACGGAAAAGGAAAAGAGCGTCCGGTTTACTTTATTACTGGTAAACCACAGGGCTTAAAATATAAAAATAGAGCTACCGGAGTATCCTCCTCAGCTGGGAAGTTTGCTTCTGCCTTTGCTATCGGAGCAATAGTTTTTAGCGAAAGTGATCCTGAATTAGCCAGAAAGCTTGAAAAAAAGGCTATTGAAGCTTTTGAATTTGGAGAATCAGACTTGGGCGTAAGCCAGACTGCTCCCGGCAATGCGCCTTATTTTTATGAGGAAGATAATTGGGTGGACGATATGGAGTTAGCTGCTGCGCAACTGCATGGTATGATGAGTGAAACCGAATTTTATGAAAAAGCGCTTTATTATGGAAAGTTGGAGAAGACAACCCCGTGGATGGGAGCGGATACCGCCCGTCATTACCAGTGGTATCCATTCTGGAATGTAGGTCATACTATTCTTGCTAATTCACAGGATTTGGTTCAAAACCAGTTTTTTAAAGCTTATATGAGATCAGGCCTGGAAAAAATCTACGCAAAAGGAAAAAATAATCCCTTTTTGATGGGAGTACCTTTCATATGGTGTTCCAATAATCTGGTTGCTGCCGCTGCATCACAAGCTCATTTATACCAAATAATTAGTGGGGATAGCGAATTTGCTGAGATGGAAGCTGCATTACGTGACTGGCTTTTTGGTTGTAATCCCTGGGGAGTAAGCATGATAGTGGGTTTACCTGAAGGAGGGAAATACCCTACCAAGCCACATTCTTCACTAACCCTGCTGGAAGGTTATGCACTTACCGGAGGCTTGGTGGATGGCCCTGTTTATGGCTCTATCTTCAATAATCTGAAAGGCTTGACCTTAATGGATGAAGATCCTTATGCGGATTTTCAGTCAGATCTGGTGGTTTATCATGATGATTTTGGAGACTATTCTACTAATGAACCTACTATGGATGGCACCGCCAGTCTGGTGTATTTTCTTTCTGCTTTAGAAAAAGAAGGACAAATTAAACGACCAGAAGGAAAGCTAAACTATTCTTTTGGAGCTATCAATAGGATGGATTCCACAAAGAAAAATATTAACCTTATGTTTTCTGCTCATGAATTTGCTGATGGTTATATACAAATTTGCAAGGCATTGAACCAACACCAAATTAAAGCATCATTTTTCTTTACCGGCGATTTTTATAGGAATCCGGAGTTTAGAGATATGATTATTAATTTGAAAAAAGATGGGCATTACTTGGGTGCACATTCTGATAAGCATCTATTATATGCCAGTTGGGAGAAAAGAGATTCAACATTGGTGAGCAGGAGTGTTTTCACTAAGGATTTAAAAAACAATTATCTTGAAATGGAAAAGTACAATATCCAAAAAGATGAGGCTCGCTTTTACCTTCCTCCCTATGAATGGTATAATGACACCATTGCTACTTGGACAAAAGAATTAGGTCTACAGCTAGTCAATTTTACAGCCGGTACTTCAAGTAATCAGGACTGGACATATCCGGAGTTGGGGGCTAATTATATCTCTAGTAAGCAAATCTTAGAAAATATTCTGAAAAAAGCAGACTCAGCACCTTCGGGCTTAAATGGACATAATCTGCTCATTCATTTTGGAACAGACCCCAGGAGAGAAGACAAACTTTACACTCATCTGGATAAATTAATTGCTCAATTGAAGGAGAAAGGTTATCAATTTAGCCGAATTGACGAAACTGCTTATTGATCATGCACTAAAGATTATGGCGGTTTAGAGCAACAGTACCGGATTATCAAGTATGGGCTTCTTCAGTTCGGGAGGTATTCCAAAATTATCATTGACAAAGCGATTGAGTTCATCCTGCGTTTTTTGTGAAAGAAGTTCTGCCATCTCGTCCATCGCCTGGCTGCTTATCATATATGGCATCATAGAGAAAACCATCTGGTTACCACGGCAATGGGCAAATATTTGATATTCAGTTTGATCTTTAATAGACTGACCGGTAAATGCACATTTACCAATCCATTCGTTAATATCCCAGTTATGTGCTTCTCTTAATTTTTGACTTTGCTCAACCAGATTACTTTTATGCATCATATATTTTTGCACTCTCTGTAGCGATTCTTTTGAGAGTTCATTTCTCATTTTTTCAGCACACTCTAAGCACATTGCGTATTCAAAGATTACATCAGTAGTTCCATATTCCGGATATTGTCTAATGGCTTTTTCAATTACGTACTCAGTTTCATTTTCCAGCAAAAGTTTGTTGCAACTTACGCAATGGCTAAAGGGTTCTTCTTTTTCAAAAGGATGAAAAATTGAAGGAATATCAGTTGCTGGAAATTTATGAAAATTCATCATGGTATTTTATTCGTCAATGTTATGTATGCCTATAAAAGTTTCAGTTTTCATCTGAAAAACAATCTTAATTATATTTACTTTTTTGGCAAAAGTGAATTTTAAGAAGAAAAAGCAGAATATCCAGTTAATAAATCTAAAAATTCTCTTTTTCGTATAACATTTTCAGATTCTTATGGATTTAACTGAATATGAATTTACAATCAGAAAAAATTATTTTGGAGAAAGAAAAAGAACCACTGAAATGGTCGGAGTTACCCGAGGGGTTTCAGAGATTACTTACCCGATCATACGATGAGTATAAAGAAATACTTTATGATCCTTGCCTCCACCCCTTGGCCAGAAAAATTCCTTCTTGGGAAGATTGGTTGAAAAAGCATGATATCTTTCTGGATAACTAAATAGGCTTAGACTTAGCCTTAGGTAGTTGATGAAGGATTAGAATGTCATTTTTTAGCTAAAGTCTAATCGTTAGACATTAATTTATTATAATTATTGGGTTCGTTTGCCAGTGAGATATGTACTAAAATATCAATAATTTCTGGCTACTTGTTTGTATTTCCATACTTTATCTCATTGCGTATCAGATAGATGCCATTTACAATTTTAAGATAAATTTTTTTGACAAAAATTTTATTTTGATTTGGAATAATATTTATCAAAAAATATTGATTTTTTTCATCAATGGAGAATTTTAATTTTTTTGATAAAATCATAAATTTTTAAACGAATTATAATTATTAGCTAGTAATTAGAGGAAATAAATCAAGTTTATAATGACAACTCAAATAAAAGTGAGTTTAGAAATAGATGTGGTTGTCAGTTTTTGAGTATTAAACATTCATTTGAATATAGAATTCTTATTCTATTAATTTTTGAATAGCCGTAGCGTACTTTTATGTGGGTTTTATGAGTATTTTTAATTAATTTTGAAGGAACTTTTATTTAACTATGTAGCTTTAAAAGTGACAATCATTCACTATCATTATACTTCGTTTATTTATATTTTTACAAAAACCGTTTACTTGAAGTTAAACATATATAATGATCATAAACTGAATTATTACTTCTCATAAGTTCCGATGTGAAGTATATAATTATGATAATGCACGTGAGTTTTAAATATCAAATTATCTTAATGATATTTATTTAAGTAAAATAATAAACTTATTTACGAGTTTTTAGTATAAAAGAAATGGTTAACATAATTAATATTTTTTGGTTTTACATGCCAATCTTAGACAGGAACTTATTAAAGAATTAGAATCAATATCATTTATACTTTTATTATGGAAGAAAGCCTATTAAGCGAAATCCAAGTAATATCTGACAACGGTAGTAACGATACTATCCATTATGATGACATTAAGGTAAAATCAGAATTACAGAATTTCATCACTCCTTTATCAGAAGACAGCCGAGAGCAGTTAGAAGAAAACATAAAACTCAATGGTTGCTTGGATCCGTTAACCCTATGGGATAAGAAGAACGGGGATTTAGTATTAGTTGATGGACACAACCGTTATCAAATTTGTTCTAAACACGATATCCCTTTTAGAGTAAGAATTATCAAGTTTGGCTCTGAGGAAGAAGCAAAAGACTGGATGATCAATCATCAGCTGGGACGAAGAAACCTTAACCCTGATCAGTTAAGTTACTTTCGTGGGCTTAAGTATGAGCGTATGAAAAAGAAGCGGGGAGGGTACGATAAAGTGCTCTCTAGTGGGCAAAGTGGCGATAAGACGTCAGAAGTGCTGGCTCGTGAGTTCAATGTGAGTGATCGTACTATTCTTCGTGATGCCGAATTTGCCAAGGGGATTGAGATTATTGCTAAGGGTAATCCCAAGATGAAGAATGATATTCTACTTGGTAGAATTAAGGTAAAAAAGAGTGATGTTCAAACCTTAGCTCAGGTCAAAGACATGCGCCAGATTGGCAAAATTAAAAATGAAGCTGATCTTTATAACAAAGCTAAGAGTATCCGTAAAGAAAAGGAAGCTCAAAAAGCTGAAAAGGTGCAGAATGAAATGGACCAGAGGGTAAATGAGGCCATTGAGACTATTAAAGGTAATGAGCCTGTTTTTACTAATAAAGAAGATAGGATCAAAAGGATAAAGGCCAATATTGTTTCTGCAGTAAACAAAACGATACAGCAGAAAGATAAAAATTCCCTTAAGGAAGTGAAAGCATATATTAAGCGATTAGAAGATGAGCTTTTCGGAAAATATGCTAATGCTTAATTACTAAACGCTTTACTATAACAAAAAAGGCTCTTATGAGCCTTTTTTGTTTAAGAAATTTACTAAAATAATACACAGGTTTTTACTAATTATTTGGAGGTGTTAAACAATAAGCTTCAATAGGCGCTTCTGCAGAATAAAAATTCATTTCCAAAGCTTTATTTAAATCTTTACATGCCAGTTGTGGATTACCGCTAAGGTAGTTTGCCAAACCCCTGTTAAAATAAATTTTTGCCTGAGTAGAATCCATTTGTAACGCAACATTAAAATCATTCACAGCTTCAGTATATTTTTTAATTTTGTAATACGTGTTACCTCTATTAATATATGCTTTAATGAGAGTAGGATTGAATTTTAAAGCATCTGAGTAATCTTCAAGAGCTCCATCGTAATCCATTATACTTTCTTTACTGTAAGCCCTCATCAACAACACTTCAGCATTTGTACTTCCAACCCTGATCGCTTGATTGAAGTCTTGTATTGCTTTCCTGTGCATGTTTTGAGACTGTCGCATCACACCACGGTTAAAAAATGACTGGTAGGTAGCTTGCTCACTTACTGCTAAGTCATAAGATTCATTTACCAGTTGCTTATACTGTGATTTTTTCGTTAGTTTTGACAAATTTGATAAAGCTACCGCATGGTCAATATGATGACTTAAAGCTTGCTGATACGCTTTAATGGCATTAAGAGTATCAGAATTAGCCTCCATCAAAAGACCTTTATTTACATAATAATCTGCTTCATTCGGATCTGTTAGAAGGGCTTCATTTAAATAGTATTCAGCACTATCTAAATGATTGAGTTTTAAATGCGTTAATCCTAAATAATTAAAAATTTCTGCCTTCATGTTAGACTGAAGGGTCGTTATGCCTGTAGCTGAAAATCCTGTAATATCATCCTTACCTTTAAAGTACACTGTAGCAGTTTCACCAGCAGGTTGTTTGAGCAAAACATGAAAATCCTCTAACGCATCTTCGCAGCGATTTTGGTGGAAATAAAGTTGAGCCCTGTTAAATCTTGCATCTGATAAACTAGGATCAATAAAAATGGTGATAGAATAATCAGTAATGGCTCCAAGGATATCATCCATTTTTTCTTTTATTTTTGCTCTAAGCAAGTAGCCTTCAATATAATCCTTGTCTTGAGCTACCGCCATATTAGTATATTCTAATGCAGGTCGGTACTGATGGTTCTGATAAAAAATATTAGCTTGTTTGTATAGTGCCTGAGGTGTTTCGTTTGCTCTTTGTGCAAAAATATATTGAGCAAATAGTAGTAGTATTAATGTATTGATGAATGCTTTCATGGAAATTAAACAGCTTTTTCAGTAAAAAAATTTGATTATGTCATCTATCAAATTCAAATATCCTGCTTCTTAATACTATAAGAACCCAATAAATATTTCATCTAAGACTCTATTTATATCCATTTATCCATTAACAGGCTCAATAGCAGGATTGTATAAGTTTATATTGTCTGCTATTGTATGAATCCTACAAAAATACTCGCTGAATCTATATGAACTGTACATAATGTTTTTATGATCCTCTTTAAATTCATCAAATGATTAGACTTTTACTTATTCACGTAAGATAAAACAACTATTTAAACTTAAGTTTGAGTAAGTAAGCAGGAAAACAACCAATAAGGTATAAAACACACGAATAGTCCTTTCATATTTGATTTTAAAGTATGGTAGCGGGTGATTTTGACAAAAAATAAATAAAACGCACAAGCGTAAGAAAGTCTGTCTCTGCATGATAAAACTAATGGAATAAACTCCGACTTTAGTATTTAGCATGGATACAAAAATAGACTTAACCTACATGATAAAACACCCTGACGTAATGTTACGTTTGGGAAATAAACCTATAATAAATTTGGTTGCTCTCTTTCGCATATTGCCAATTTGTTTATCTCTGCTTCTTTTAATATTAGTTGCAAAATCTTCTTTTGGAGTATCTTTCTTGGCTGAGAGAGATAGCTTATATGATGTAAGTGATCTGATAGATAAAAGTATATCTCAAAGTAAATCCGAACCTTCAAAAGCCTTAGAATTAGCCCTTCAAGCTTTAAAACAGGCTGAATATCTGGGGGATGAACAAAAACATGCTAAGGCTTTCCATACAGTTGGTCTGGCTTACGACTTATTGGGAGAGGATCAGTTGGCACTTAAGTACTTTCAATCTGCAATTAAGAAATACGAAATCCTTAAGGATACCTTAGGAATAAGTACTACACTCAACAATATAGGTGTTGTTTACGATGAATTAGGAGATTATAATGAAGCTTTATCTTATTATATCCAAGCCTTAGAGGCTACTAAGCAGTTGAATGATCCAGATGGTGAATTAAAACTGTATAACAATATTGGACTAATTTATACGGCAAATGAATTAGAAGTAAAAGCTTTAAAAAGTCTATACAAAGCTTATCAGATAGGAGTTGATAATAACTTAAATGTATCTATAACTTACCCCTTGCATAATCTTGGAGAGGCATATTTCAAGTTTGGTAAATATGATAGTGCCCTGTATTATTTTCTTAAGTCATATAAGGTTGATAAATCTGTTGAAGATAAGCAAGGACTAGCTATCAATCTACAGGCCATGGGGAAGGTATACCTGGCTCAAAAAAAATATGATAAAGCAAAATCCCATCTTTTAGAATCCTTAGAAATCCTCACTGAGATTGGAGATAAATACGAGCAAACCAACACGCTTACATTACTTGGGAAGTTATATTGCGGTATAGGAAAATATTCAAAAGGAATTGCTTATGCTGAAAAAGCATTAAAATTTGCTAAAGAATCAAATACCAAAAATCAAATCAGAGAGGCGTCTGAAATATTAAGTAACATTTACCGTAAACTTCCCAATTATAAAAAAGCCTTATATTATTCTGATTTAAGTAATGTTTACAAGGATAGTATTTATAATGAATTTAAGAGTAAGCAGCTTGTGCTTTTGGAGCTTAACAAAAAGGAAGTAGAAAATGCAGCACTATTGACTGACAATGAGTACAAGGCAGCCATTATGGATGATCAGCAGATACTTATTGAAAAACAAACATATGCCGTAATATTTGTATCTCTTGGTTTGGTATTAAGTTTCATTGCGGTTTCAGTTTTAGTAAATTCTAATAAGGATAAAAATCTAGCTAACAAAAAGCTGATCAGACAAAAAGAAGAAATTGAGAAGATTATCAGAGAACTAACCATTTTGAATGAAAATATCAATCTTCAAAAAAATGAGTTGCAGCAGTCAAATCAAATAAAAGATAAGTTGCTCTCCATTATTTCTCATGATTTCAGGAGTCCGCTGAATTCATTAGAAGGCATTCTGGATTTGATCACCCAGGGAAGAATCTCACCTGACGAAATGCAATTGGTTTCCAAGGAGCTAAGAGTGAAGGTAAATATCACTACAAGTTTGCTTGATAATCTTCTTAATTGGGCAAAGAGCCAGATGCAGGGAATCAAAACTAATCCTGCTTATTTTGACATCAAAGAACTTGTCAATGATACAATTCATCTTCTTTCTACTCAGGCAGAGAAGAAGGATGTCAGAATATTCAATCGGGTGGTAGATCCTCAGGAAGTGTTCGCAGACTATGAAATGACCAAGCTGGTAGTCAGAAACTTAATTAGTAACGCTATTAAATTTACTACTTCAGGTGATAAAATATTCATAAAGACTGTGCTCAAAGAGGATTTTTTAATGGTTATTATCAAAGATACCGGCAAGGGAATTTCTCGTGAAGAGCAGGTCAAATTATTTACCAGTGAAGCCAAATCCACATTAGGTACTGCTTATGAAAAAGGTACTGGCATAGGTTTGTTACTCTGCAAAGATTTTGTAGAGAAAAATGGTGGTATGATCAGCTTGGAGAGCGAGGAAGGGGAAGGCAGTACTTTTATGTTTAGTATACCTCTGGCAGATTATGAATGTGAAGAAAACGAACCTCAAAAAGAACTATCTACCAAACGGTAGATAGTTCATACTTTACCAGTAGCAGTTGTCTTATTCTGATTATTCAACCATCACCTTATGAGTAATTGAGGTATTTTTATCATGGGGAAGTCTAATTCTTAATATTCCGTGTTCAAAATAAGCCTCTATATCTTCCCTATTGATATACCTGGGAAGACTAAAGCCCCTGTAAAGTGATTTTGTATTATACTCTCTTCTGATATAATTTGGTCTAAAATCTTTTGCCTTGTCTTTCGTTTTTTCAGCTGTTACATTTAGTAATTCATCATTTACCTCAATACTAATTTCATCTTTCGTAAATCCCGGCAAAGCAATCTCAAGATCATATGCTTCTTCATTTTCTTTAATGTTTGTAGCCGGTGTCTCATGGCGGGTCATCCAAAGGTCATCAAATGGATCTCTGGAAAGAAATCTCTCGTTATCAAAGATACGAGCCGGCTCATCACCGATCCTGTGTAAGCCGTTGTGAAGAATATGTGGTCTCATGGCTTTAATAATTTGATCTATACTCTAAGATCACATATTATTAACAATAAAAATATGATATAGCTCATGAGAGGTAATGATCTAAATCATGTGAGCTCAATCTAGTAGTGCTAACTTTAATTTTTTTGAAAAGAAATTCATTATGCTGTTAATCATTTTTGGCTTGCCTGGATCAGGCAAATCTTATTTTGGTGAACATTTAGCCGACAATCTCAATTGGGAGTATATTAACAGTGACAGAGTGCGTAAAGAGTTCAAGATGCGTGGTAAATATGACCCTCAGGATAAGCAAAAAGTTTATGAATATATGTTTGAAGAAGCTGAGAAAGTTATCAAACAGAAAAAAAATATCATTATAGATGCTACCTTTAGTGATCCCGGACATTTGAAGAGAGCAAAAGCACTGGCTCAACAGCTTGGCACAGATTACAAACTGATTGAGATGAAAGCTGATGAAGCAACTATTAAAGCAAGGGTTAGTAAAGAAAGAAAATACTCTGAAGCAGGATTTGAAGTATACCAAAAAATAAAAAGTGAGTATGAAACCGTCAATGAACCTCATTTAATACTTGATACTTCAAATACATCTGTAGAAAATTTGATTGCTAAGGCTAAACAATACTTAAATTATGACTAAGGATGAATTTTCGCTCTTGAAAGAAAATGGGAAGATAGGAGATAAGCTAATTAGTGACAAACATCCTGAATTTTTAGAAACTCATATTTCTTACCTGCTCCTTTTTCCTGATTTTGTATACAAAATCAAGAAATCAGTTCAACTTCCATTCCTGGATTTTAGTAGTCTTTCACAAAGAGAGAAGTATTGTCATCAAGAATTAATGCTAAATCAACGTACAGCGCCATCTATTTACTTTGATGTACATGAGATTAGATCAAGTAATGGCGAATTAATTATCAATGGTTCTGAAGGGGATATCGTGGATTATTGTGTGCGCTTAAAGAGAATTGATAACAAAAAAGAAATGGATCATTTGTTAAGCCTTGGTGAAGTGAAAGTTCATCAAATGGATCAACTTGCAAAGAAGATCGCACATTTTCATCAGAGAGCAAAAATAGTTCGTAAAACTCAGTCTCTAGAACATTTGAGGTCAACTTATTCGCAAATACTTGAATGGAGTGAGACTGCAATTAAGAACCTAGGTCACTCTTATGATAAAATACTTCAAGACTCCTGTCAAATTTCCGATAAATACCTGGAGCAAAATATAGATAAGATCAACGCAAGAATTCAAAATGGTTTGATGAGGGATGTGCATGGTGATTTGCATAGTCATAATATTTTCCTGGAGGAATCACCAATAATATTTGATTGCATTGAGTTTGATGAAGATTTGCGGCAGATAGATTTGCTGAATGAAGTGGCCTTTTTTCTGATGGACCTGGATTACTATAACGCAACTGAGCTTGGGGTTCATTTTTACAAACAGTATCTGACTTATATGAATGAAGCTGGTATAAAAGGTCTGGAAGATGAAGGTTTGCTTGATTATTTTAAGATGTACCGCGCATCAGTGAGGGCCAAGGTGGAACTCATCAGCTTAGCAGGAAGCCAAAAAGATAATGAGCTTACTATGCATAAAAAAAATGCTGAACAATATCTCCAACTGGTTGAAAAGTATGCGAAACTAATTGTATAAAAAAAGTGGTACTTTGTAGCACCACTCTTTTATTTATGTAAGCAAAATTTAAGCTTTGAGAATTAATAATGGTCGTTGAGTGTGAAAAATCATGTGCTTGGTTCTGCTTCCATGGATTAGCTTGTCAATAAAGCTATGCTTTCTTGGAATCATCGCCAGCATAGAAGCTCCATGTTTTTCCAGGAACTTTTCTATGCCCTCGTTTACATTTTCACCTTCTATATCATAATGGTAAGTATGCCGGGTTTTTTTCAAAATACGATCCAAATCTTCTCCAGCCTCGAGTTCTTCTTCGGATAATTTCGTTTCTCCCTTACGTACATGAAGTATATCAACTTCAGCATGGAATATATTGACCATATTCAGCAACATGTTATAATCCTCTGGCTTTTGCACGTGTTGATAGTCAGTAGCAAGTACAATATTTTTCAACTGGCCAAAGCTTATCCCTTCAGGGATTACCAGAAGAGGAACTTTAGTGTGTTCGATAATATGACTGGTTGTACTTCCCAAGAGTTCTTGTAAGGCATTAGAGCCCCTGGTACCCATGATAACAAGGTCAATATTTTCTTTATTTATAGTTTCCAGAATATTTTCTTCAGCAAAACCTGACTGTAAGATGGTTTCAAAATTTAGTGTTTTGCTGGATAAGTAATCATTTTTGATTTTATCCATTTCTGCACTTACTTCTTTTCTCACATCTTCAATATCTACCATACCTTCAGGGTACATGCCACCCAGGGGGTAAGCAGTATCTGAAATAGCAGGTACACGGTAAGAATGAAGTACATACAATTTAGCATCAACTTCTTTGGCTAATTCCACTGCATATTTTAAAGCATTATTGGCTGTTTTGGAAAAGTCAGTGGGGGCTAGAATTTTCTTGATAGGTTTCATTACAATCAGATATTTAGTTTATGCAACAGATTCTTCGTATTGAGCTTGATAAGCATTCTGTATTACTTGTTCATTGATTAAAGCATTGATACTTCGGAGCAAAGACTCTTCTGTATTGATTATTTTCTGCAAAATTTTAGTTTCACTTTCAAATCCCACTACTCGCAGGTAGAGCGAAAGGGTCAAGTAGCTGCCCAGTTTATAATGACTGGCAAGCATAATTGTATTGAGAATTATAGTGTCGGTAATAATATTTGTACCTCCTTCTTTCATTGTCAGGAAAGCTTCTTTAAATATCCCGTTCATGCCTTCACCGGCAGAGGTATTAAGAGGCGATTTAAGACGACGAATTAGGTGATGATGTAAATGCAGTTTGTAATTTGTGCTTTGCTTCAGATCAAAAAGCAGGCTCTTTAAATTCTTGCCACTCGCTTTGTTGTCAAACACCTGTAAGTAGGTAATATACTGGTGTTCAGACCGGTACATTTTACTCAAAAGTGCAAAGGCAAGGTCCTGATAATTGTTAATCGCCTTCATAATTAAAAAAAATTTAGTATCTTATATTAAGTACTAATATTACATAGGTCTTATTATAAATATACTGCTAAAAGTCATCTTTTACTATGACTTTAATCATGTTATTTTTAGTTGATAAATAGTAACTTTTTAAAATACTAAACGGATACAGCTATGAAAACGCTTCACAAATTAGACAAACATGTAATTTATTTAAACGAGTTGGTTCTCCAGGTAGCTTCTAATCTTAAGCATCCAGATGATGTAAATTGTGCAGAGCGTGCAATTAAAGCTGTGTTGCTTACCGTAAGAAACTGCCTGAGCTTTGAGCAGTCAATTAAATTTTTAAATTATCTGCCCTTGCCTTTTAAGGCAATTTACATTAAGGACTGGCATATTGACGATCGTGTGCCTGAGCGTATTGAATCTATGAACGAATTCATGGATGAGGTCTACAAAATAGATCCGGGCTTATGTCAAAATGACTATAATGATCGTAATTCTATTAAGCAGGCTGTCAAGGCTGTTTTTAAAGTTATTGGCTTACACATTTCAAATGTTGACCTTAGGAAAGAACTGATGTTCCTTCCCGATGATTTACGTTTGTATCTTGAAGCTGAAGGAGTTGCAATAAAATCCAATGAGATGGATTCCAGTATTTGGTTATCTTAAAATGATTGTTACAAATAAAAGAAGGGTCTGAAATCCTGATAGATATTGCTGCAAATTATGAAAGCTGGCAAGACAACATTCTATAAACTAACCAACCTACCCTCATTTTTTGCTGATAGCTATGCCAGTTTATTTTTACCTGCTTTTTAAAATATTTTGCACTTATTCTAGAGATTGATCTATCTTAATTCTAATTATTTCAGTGTTGGTTTGGAAGTACCAGACATTATTAAGTACATTTCTACTATCAAATAGATGTAGAATGTTATTGAATTAATTAGATTGATATGAAAAATATTTTAACAAGTATAGATCATCCTGCAGTAGCTGCTGATGATGTTGATCAATTGGCAGATTGGTATTGTACCGTACTCGGCTATGAAAAATATCATAGAGATGATAAGCCGGTTTGGATGTTGAAAGCTCCTGACTCCAGCCTGATTGAAATAATGCCCAAGGATGCTACTCCCCGTCCTCAGCGTACTACCTGGACGCCCGGATGGTCTCACCTCGCCCTTAGAGTCAACAATATCGAGCAAGCCATTCAGGAGTTAGACAAACATAAAGTAGAGTGGCTGGGTGAAACAGTAGAGGCTATAGGAGGGGGTAAAGTACGCTCTTTTCAGGATCCTGAAGGCAATATGTTGCAGGTGGTTGAAAGAAAATTTAAATAACCCATTACCGCCACCATCGCCGCCAGAAGTCGGTGTACTTATCCTGACGGATTATCCCCAGAGGTCCATTATAAATACCGCCATCAATTATTTTATCAAACACACGGATAGTTATGGTATTGAGATCACCATATTTAAGTACCTCTGGGTTTAAATCATATTTTCTTACAGTAGTATATGCAAAATCATCATTAACGTTGTATTGTCCATTTTCATCAAAGCCGGTGCTGCCCACCAGCTGCCCATTTACAAAAGTCTGATCGTAGTCATCAATCATTCCCAAAAGTAGTATTTGATTTTCTCCCTCCATCTTCTTGGGCAGGTAAAAGATTTTACGGTACCAGGCATATCCATCATAATTAACAAAGCCCTGTTTTTCCCAAAATAATGGAGCCATCACTTTTTCCCAATGCATAGAACCCTTGTCTTCATCTTTCCATTTCATATTATCTCCCAATCTGAATTCCCATAATCCACTCAGGTCTACATCTAATCTGTTATAATCTGAGTTTGATACCAGGCCAATCATACCCGAAAGAATACCACCATCAATTTTGGCATCGTACACTCTTATGGCAATAGTGTTTTTCCCTCCGGGATTAAGATATTCGTCAGGTATGTGATAGCGACGAAAAGCACTGTAAGCAGTCTGAAAGTAAGGAGGGAAAGAACCTGAAAACCCAATAAGCTTACCATTAATATATACTTCATCCACATCGTCAATATATCCTAGTGATAGGTAAAGTTTTTCATGGCTTAAGGCTTCAGTTAACTCAAATGTCTTCCTGTACCATGCAAATCCATCATATGCGTGGAAACCCTGGGTTTCCCAGGCTGCGGGTACCTGTACCTCGTCCCACTGACTGTCATTGTATGTTATATCTGCCCATCGCTGATTATCTCCGATGTGGAATTTCCATTTTCCTTTCAAATCTAGTCTTAACTCCCATGAGGCTGCAATGGATATGAGAGGGCTTAAAACAAAAAATACAATGAAGCAATAGGTAAATTTATATTGGTAAGCTAATGGCATTAATAAAATTTACTAAAGATTCTTTTGATCAAAGTTTTCAATAAATATGCTGTGTAAATATATCGGTCAACCCACTTTTCAATACGGTATAAAAAGAAAACTGTTGGTTATCAGAATTGATTATGACTGCGTGCTTATTTGAAAAACCAATGTTTTTATTTTTGAAATCTACTCTGAAATCATATTTTTTCATGATATCAGAACCAATAATTCCCTGTACATTAATGTGAGTTTTATTTCTGACGGATGTCATTAATCTACTTAGGTCCATCGTATAAAAGCGAGCTTTGATCTCGCTATCACCAAGCGTTACACTAAGCTTCTTCGCCCAACTGAGCTGCTTTTTTTCTCCATTCAGTCCTTCAAGTTGATATGTAATATCTCTATTGACAGATGGAAAAAAACCAAAATATGCGGAAGATTTGATATTTAACACAGAAATATCCGAACCAGTGTCTACTATCAGATACGTTTTTTTTCCGTTGATCTTTGCAGCTACTATAGGTTTACGGTCCATATGAACTATCTCAATGTAGTTGTTATCAGATTGCTGAGCATGAAGATTGGAAGTGCAAACAGCTGATAAAAAGATAATTATTATTAATAAAGCTCTCATCTCTAGCGTGTTTATTACTGTTATATTAAACTAGTGTATGCCCAAGATGAGTATGCCATGTTAGCGTAAAAGAATGTAAAAAGATGTCATTTATATATAGTGTTGATTATCAATACTTTACGAGATAAAAAATTAAGTATAAAAAGTTAATACTTAAAAAAAGTATAAAATTGTTCTCTTTTTAAGTACAATTGTCTATATTAGCATCATCAACTTTAAAATATAATGATGATGGAAACAAAAACACTTTATCAGGATAAGTTGGAAAACGAAAGATATGGTCGTCCGCAAAACATCAGGGTATTGGTATCCACTTACCTTACTGAGTTGCGTGAGTCAAGTTCTGAGAACAAAAAAAGGCATGCTACTGCCGGATAAGCATCTTGTAGCCTATTCCGTGAACTGTAAGTATAATTTTTGGATTGGCAGCATCGGCTTCAATCTTATTTCTTAGTTTCACGATAAAGTTGTCTATTGTTCTTGTAGTGGGCTGTTCGTCTTCATAACCCCATATATTGTCCAGTAAGTCGTATCTGCTTACTATCTCATTCTGATGATCCCACAGGTACTTTAGTACCTCAAATTCGCGGTAAGTCATCTTTACTTCTTTACCATTTGCATATGCGGCATAGGTCAAAAAATTGAGACTTAGCTTACCAATTTGGACATTATTTTCTTTAGTATCCTTTGGCTCTTGCCCTCTTCTAAGTACGGCCTTAATGCGTGCTAATAACTCTCTAAGGCTGAAAGGCTTGGTGATATAATCGTCAGCACCCAATTCAAGCCCTAGTACTTTGTCTATTTCTTCTCCTTTTGCGGTAAGTAATATGATGGGAGTACGGTTATTTTGATTTCTAACTTGTTTACAAATGTCAAAACCTGACATATTAGGAAGCATCACATCCAGTAAGACAAGATCAAACCTGCCCTGAAGAATTGTTTCTAAGCCTTTTTTGCCGTCGGTTATGGTTTCAACTTGATAGCCTTCAAATTCCAGGTTATCTCTCAATCCCATGACCATACTGGGTTCATCTTCAACTACAAGAATACGGTTCATGAACTTTCTAAAAGTTTGGTGACTTTATATTTTATCGGAAAACAGAGCCGGAAAGTACTTCCCTCACCCAAATTGCTTATCAATTCCACCTTTCCATTATGTGCATCCATAATGTGTTTAACCAAACTCAAGCCCAGCCCTGTACCTTTTACACTATGAGAACCGCCACCTCTAAAAAACTTATCAAAAATAACTTTCTGGTTGCTTTCGGTAATTCCCTGACCTTTATCAGTAATCTCAGCATAATAGTACTGATCAGTGATTCCACTTGATACATAGATTTCTTTATTGTCAGGACTATACTTGATAGCGTTGTCAAGGAGATTAATAAGTGCCTCAGTAATGGCTTCAGGATCTCCTGAAATAGGCATTTCATCCGCTCCTGGCTCATATGCATACTTGAAACCCTGACTACTGATGTGGAATTCATAGGCATCTACCACTTCTTTAATGACTTCATTCAAGTTCAAAGGTTGCAGATTGTACTTACGTT
Source organism: Catalinimonas locisalis (assembly GCF_038039535.1). Lineage (NCBI taxonomy): Bacteria > Pseudomonadati > Bacteroidota > Cytophagia > Cytophagales > Catalimonadaceae > Catalinimonas > Catalinimonas locisalis. The sequence goes on from NZ_JBBPHP010000006.1 coordinate 114,271, forward strand.
TGCCTGCTTCTATTTTAGAAAAATTGAGAATCTTATTCACCATAGCCGTGAGTCTCAGGGTCTCCTGGCTGATGATTTTATAGTATTCTTGCTTTCTGTCTTCAGAACGAACGCGGTTGAGCATTAGGGTCTCTGCAAACATACTAATAAGCGAAAGAGGAGTCCTGAGTTCATGTGATACATTGGATACAAAGTCCGACTTGATTTGTGCCAACTCTATTTCTCTTTTGACATTGCGGAAAACAAACCAAACTCCGATCAATATGATGACATTCAGACATACAATCAAAATGATGTCATTCTTAATTCTCCTTTGTGCCAGTGCTTCAATGGTTTGACCATTTAAGTTGATGGTAAGGTAATGATTAGGGAAAAGCCAGAAAGGTAGTTGATGGAGTTGCCGGCCACTTTCATTCGTATTATCAGAAGTATACACAAGCAAATTGTCGTAATCACGGTAAGCTGATATTACGAACTTTTCCTGGGAGACAGCCTGTATTTTAGGCGCCAACACATTTTGAATAAAAGAAGAAGGGGTAAGGATAAATCCATAGATGAAGTTTGAAGGTTGATCAGCCTGCGGCAGGAAAATCTGGAGTTGGGAGTTTTGATCATCCAGAAGTGTAATGGGTTCAATTTTTCTGTACCCATTATCCAGATAAGAAAATAACCTATGAATCAGTGCTTTATTTTCTTCTAATGCCTCACTGATGCGCAAAACCAAAGTGTCATTTACATGGCGGCCACTACTTTCATTAAAAAGGTAAATATTGGAATAGTCAGCACTATCTACAGCAATGAGATAATTTAATGTCTGTTTTTCAGAAAAAAATGTTGAAAGTTTCGGTGTATTAAAAAAAGTGCTGTCTTCAAGAAGTAAGTCCACTTCAGAAGCCCATGCATTGAGTATATCCGCAGAATATTGGTTTACTGAAAAGAGTATAGCATCCAACTGGTTGTTGTAGATCTCTTCTATAATCAATTCATTTTTATTAAGAGAATTGATTTGGTATACAGAGAAAAACACAGCCGGAAGGAAAAAAATTAATAATAGTACAATCCCTATCTTGGTTAAGGTCTTGTTCATTGTATAAATTTTAGAAATGTCTTGCTACCGCTTAACACTAAAATAAAGTACCCCTCTCTAAATGCACTTCTAATTGAGGATTATTATTTGCAATGGCTTCCACAATGATTGGGTTTACAGGGGTTTCGTAAAGGTAGAGGTGCTTCAAGCCCTTCAACCTCAGTACATGCAATAGCCCTGCATCATCTACTTCAGTACTTGATAAATCCAGAACTTCTAGCGACTCTAAATTTTGAAGGTAAATCAATCCACTACCATTGATACGGGTTTGCTGAAGAAATAATGCTTTCAGTCCCTTCATTTGACTTATATGGTATAGTGCGTCGTCGCTGATATTACTGGCATTGAAGGATGCCCGGTGAATGTGAGGAAAAACAGCCTGAAGTTCAGCCAACTGATTATCATCAAAATCAGTGCAGGGAAATTTCATGCTCAGCGCTAATCCATTTTTGGTTTTCTCATCTTTTTCCAAAACAAAAGATTGCTCACTGTGTGCTACCAATTGAATTAACCCATCCAATTCCTGCTCTTTCTGAGCTTGTAAAAATATTTCTTGTTGAAGCTGTTGAGCCTGATCATTTAAGAGGGCGAAGAAAATGCTATCCTCACGAATTTCAGAAAGTGTAACCCCTTGCAGTGCTCCTTTTTCAATCCACTTTTCTAACAGTAGAATTTCCTGTTTTGTCAGAGGAGTTTTACCCTCGGGAGGCATATGATCATCATGACTTTCTTCCAGTGTGATTCTTTGATAAAGTTCACTATCATCAGGTTTACCGGGACTAACGGCAGTTTTACCACTTTTACCACCTTTGAGAAAATCATCAAAACTGGTCATCAGATAATCTCCTTTGGTTTTGTTCTCATTGTGACAAGCATAACACCTTGCATCCAAAGTACTTTGAATGACATCTTCAAATACCAGCATTTCTTCAATTGGTTTTTGCTGAATAGTGCTTGCTGGTAAAGTTTTGAGTGGAAAATGCTCAGTCAGAAAATCTTCACCGTGCGTTAATGAGCCTCCCAGGTGGCTGGTATACACCAGCAGAAGATTTGTCAGAAAGAGAATGGCCAGATAAGCATTAGTTAATCTGGTAAAATTTAACTGATAAGCTTTCCAAAAAAAGAGTAAAGAGATAAGTGCGCTCACTGCTACTGCAATTCCGGCATATAGGTGAGATTGAACAGTATCGCCTCCATACCCGCCACTCTGTACTAAAGCGAAGCCAATTAAAACTGCGGCCACACTAAAAAAAGTGGATAAGAAAAGTAAAAGCATTTGAAATGAGACTTGCCTTTCTATCCATTTAAGCCTCACTAAAGTTTCCCACAGCAAAAGGATGAATAGCAAAACGATAGGGAAGTGAATAACCAGGGGGTGAAAACGCCCGCTGAATAAAATCCATTGCGACACTCCCTCTTCCTTAAGGGGCCAGAAGGGTAAAGTCATCAGGAATAAAGAAAACAATATTGAAAAAAATAGCACTTTGTTAAACAGCTTTGTCTTCTTCAATGGGGCTAAAAGTTGATCGGACATACCTTTATCGCTAAGCATAAATTTCACAAAGTTCACCGGTACTATCTCCAAAGCACTCCTGAGGGATTTCATAAATATTGAGCATGGATTGATAAAGATTGGCTAGAGGTGTTTCTTCTTTGAATTGAAGATTCTGCCCTGTCCTTATTGCTCCGCCTCCTTTACCTGCCAGTAACACGGGTAGATTACGTGGAGAGTGGCGGTTTCCGTCCCGTATACCAGAGCCTAAGAGTACCATTGAATTGTCCAGCATATTTCCATCACCTTCGGGAATAGATTTCAGTTTGTTAAGAAAATAGGCATATTGTTCTACATGCCAGCGGTTGATGGTTTCATACTCATCCAGATGCTTAGGATCATCTTTATGATGAGAGATCTGGTGGTGGCTGCCAAAAACACCGGGCAGAAAAGTGAAATTTCTGTTGCTTACCGAGTTGCCAAACATGAAACTGCTTACCCTGGTCGCATCACTCCAGAAGGCAAGCACCATAATGTCCATCATCTGCCTGACCTTTTCAGTAATATCTACGCCCAGGTTCATTTCAGAATACTCATCAATACGAACATTGAGCCTGGCAATTTCTTCCCGAATATCATTGGTAATCTTGGATTCAAAAGCGCTTTGCTGCTCGTAGCTGTGTATCCTTTTCTCTACAGAACGAATGGATTCTAGATACTCCTCCAGTTTATCCTGATCGCTGCGTCCTAGTTTTCTTTGAAGACCTTTGGCATCATCCATCACCATATCAAGTACGCTTTGTTTCCATGGATCTTCTTCTTTTTTAGCATTAGGAACAAAGTTTCTGAACAACCTGTCAAAAGCTAAACGGGGGTTGATTTCTTTAGAGCAGGGTTGGGTAGGCGTTTGCCAGGAAATAGCTGAGCCATACAGCCGGGTAAAACCTACATTAGCATCAATGCCAGAACTAATCCTTTCCAGACCATATTGCAGTGAAGGAAACAAAGTCTGATGACCAATATGTTTGGCTATCATTTGATCTACGGATGTGCCCCCACTATGCAGATTATCTCCGGTCGTCTTAAATATGGGAAGGCAGGTTAAAAAGCTGGCTGTTTTGGTGTAATGACCGTCATCTCCCCGATAGCTACTGAGCCGATTTCTAAGCTCATTCAGTACCAGTATATCATCTTTGACATTTTGTAAAGGAGACAGAATAGGAGATAGCTCAAAGTTTCTTCCGTACTGAGTAGGAGTCCATTTATCGGGATGTACACCATTGGGCATGAACATGAAGGCTGCTCTTAAAGGAGGCTTTTGTAGTGGTGAAGATATCAGGCTATTTGGAACCATGGCATCCAGAAATGGCAATGCTATGCTTGCTCCTAAGCCTTTTAACATTCTGCGACGAGATATCTGCCAAGACTTTTTCATAGTACATCTAGTTTTCTTCCGTAATCATTCGTGCGGTAACGGAAGGGATATGAGTTTACAAGTTCTTTGATAAGGGCTGTAGAATTGAAATTACTTTCAATAAGTGCTTTGGTAAGATTTTGCATAGTAGGTTCATCTACAAACTCAATGGAGCGTCCAATGGCGTAGGTAAACATGCGTTCGGAAATAGTCCTTGCAAAATTGTCCTGCTTTTCAAATAATATTTTCTTAAGCTCTACCGGACCGTTAAAAGGCTCTCCACTAGCCAGTGTGTCCCAGGCAATGATAGGCTCTTCGGTACCATAAGTTTCTCTCCAGCGACCAATGGCATCATAGTGTTCCAGGCCAAAGCCAATGGGATCCATTTTTTGATGGCAGCTCCTACAGGCATCATTATCTCTATGTATTTCCAGCAAATTTCTAAGGCTGCTGCCTTCATGGGTTGACTCTTCAGGAAGCTCACCTACATCCGGAGGAGGTGGGGGTGGGGGAGTTCCCAGTATTTCTTCAAGTACCCATTTCCCTCTCAGCACAGGACTTGTTCTGAGAGGGAGAGAAGTTGAGGCAAGCACGCTGCCCATACCCATGACACCTCCCCTGCTACGATCCGTGAGCTTTACTTTGCGAATTTCTTCCCCTTCTACATTGGGTATGCCATAATGCTCAGCCAATGACTCATTCAGAAAAGCATAATCACTGTCAATCAGCTCAAGAAGCTTGTTACTATCTGTGATAATATGCGTGAAATAATCAACCGTCTCCTGGTACATGGCCTGTCTGAGTTTATCATCAAATTCAGGGAACTTCTCCGGGTCTACCGGGCTGTTGTTTTTTAGCTTAGTGATACCCATCCACTGGGTAATAAAACTTTCTGCAAAGCGCCTGGCTTTAGGATCTTGCAGCATCCTTTCTACCTGGGCATTAAGGACCTGTGGGTCATGAAGGTTTTGCCGGTAAGCCACTTCAAACAGTTCCTGATCGGGTAAACTGGACCATAAAAAATATGAAAGCCGACTGGCAAGTTCAAAGTTACTCAGGGGATAAGGCTTATCTACGGGCTGCTCATCTTCTACCTTATACAGAAACTGGGGAGAGATCAGCATCGCTTTAAGGCTTTCCTGGATAGCCGTATCAAAACGTTCATGGGTAGATAAGCTATCCGAACCTACATATACCTGCTGAAAAAGATTAATTAAATCATCCTTTTCTTCGGGCTTCAGAAAGCGGCGATAGGTTTTAGTAGCAAATGGGATAAGTACTTTTTTTGCAGCCAGGGTGGGATGCTCTAAGGGATCAATATCAGAAAAAACACGCTTTATCCAGAGAACAGCTTGCTGCCATATGGAAGGATTGTAGGGCTTAGGAACAATAGTTGTCCAGAGTTTGGGATTCTTATAAGTTTCCTCAACGATCTGATCTGCCGCTTCATAGTAGCGTTCCAGTTTTAGGGGAGTAAAAAATAGTGTTCGGGCATAATTGTCAAAACCGCTTCCTCCCGAGCCATCAGCAGGAAAAAAGGATTGAGCATCAAATTCTACTCCAATCAGATCTTTGATAGTGTATTGATACTCTCGGTGGCTTAACCTTCTAATTACCACACGACCTGAATTATTTTCTGTAAGAGAGCTTACCAGTATATCATTAATGCCTTCTACCAGTATCTCATATTCTTCATCAGTAAGTCGTGGCTTAGTATCTGGGGGCATCTGACCGGATTGCAGTTGTTTTACCACTTTGAGCCAGATATGACCATCATCCAGTAACCTACCCTGGTTTTCATACTTCTCCAGATTGATTCCTCCGGCTACTTTTCCCACATTATGACAGCTAAAGCAATGCTGATCCAGTACCGGACGAATATCTTCTATAAAATCATATTTGGGTTGGGCAGTAGATAATGTATAAGAGAGTAGAAGCAGAAATAATAAGACATGAGTAGTATTGATATTGATTTGTTTCATAAAAGCAATGGAATTGAGTGACTAAAAGTCAGCAGGAAAGCCCATCAATACCCATAATTTATAAAAAGTGCGGTATTTTTACAATCAAAACTTCCGCTCGTATCATCTTTGATGTTTTTATTTATTCATCTTCCACCTAATAATTAAAAGAAATAGCAATAATAACTTTATTATGAGCTATAACTTTACAATTTTGATTTCTTTTCATAAAGCTACTTTTTGTATCTGCTGACTAATTACAACAACCTATGAAATATTCTTTATTACCTTTATTGTTCTTCTTTTCAGCTTTTTCCCATCAGCTAAGTGCTCAGCAATCAGCCGAGCGGCTTATTAGTCATAACTTTCTTAGCGAATCATTTTCAAGCGTTCAGCTTCCTGACTTACTTATCCCTGTGAGTGAGTGGCATCCTTTTCCGACAAGTAGCGAGCGGCAGGCATGGGATAGTTTAGACGAAAAGATAAGATCCAGTTATATTAAGAAAGCTGAAGAAGCGCTTCAGGGGGAATGGAAAGATCTTCCCGCGACTGTTTTTCTGGAATTTGCCAGAAATGGCAATCGTTCAAATTTTCAGGAATTGCGTTCGTCCCGAAGAGAAATGCTTCTTCATCTGGTTCTGGGAGAATGTTTTGAAGGTAAGGGCAGGTTTACTGAAGCGATAATAAATGCGGTGTGGTCAATCTGTGAGGAATCATACTGGGGCGTTCCGGCTCATTTGTATCTACAGGAAGCGGGTCCCGGCTTACCTGATGTAGAAGAACCTACTATTGACCTTTTCGCTGCAGAAACTGCCGCGCTTCTTGCCTGGACTGAATATCTGCTGGGTGAACAACTGGATGAAGTTTCACCTCTGATTCTTAAAAGGATTTCGTACGAGTTTGATAAACGCATTTTTGAGCCATTTGAGATGCGTGACGACTTTTGGTGGATGGGCTTTGCCCGTGACCGGCATGTCAACAACTGGAACCCCTGGATCAATTCCAATATTTTGACGGCAAGCCTTCTGCACCTGGATGATCAGAAAAGAAAGTCTGCTATCGTACACAAGTCATTGCGTAGTCTGGACAATTTTTTGAATCATTATCCTGAAGATGGCGGGTGTGATGAAGGCCCGAGCTACTGGAACAGAGCCGCAGGCTCATTATTTGATTGCCTGGAAATATTATATGGTGCATCAGGAAATCAGATTGATGTATATGATGAAGCGCTTATTCAGAAAATGGGCTCATACATTTACAAGACATACATTGATGACGATTATTTTGTAAATTTTGCTGATGCTGCAGCTGTCAATACCATACAGGAGGATCTGGTTTTCCGGTATGGAGATCGGATTGGAGATAGCAATATGAAAGCTTTGGGAGCCAGTAAAGCCATGCAGCGTAATATTGAAGAAGACCTACCCACTGATGGTCGTAGCCTGGGGCGTCATCTTTACGCAATCTTCAACTGGGAAGATATAGCGCAATATCCAGTTACTGAAACCCCTTATGTCGCTGATGCCTGGTTTCCTGATCTGCAGGTGATGACTGCCCGAAGTGAGCAGGGTACACCACAGGGTCTATTTCTAGCTGCACAAGGGGGGCATAATGACGAAAGTCATAATCATAATGATGTAGGAAATTTTATCGTTTATGTGGATGGCCAACCAGCAATTATTGACGTAGGCGTAGAAGAATATACGGCTAAAACTTTCAGTCCTCAGCGATATGAAATCTGGACGATGCAGTCTGCTTTTCATAACGTGCCTACTATCAATGGGATGATGCAACTTCCCGGAAGGAAATATGAAGCCCAAGATGTTAAGTATGTACAAGATGTTCAGGAGATAAATTTTTCTCTGGATATCTCCAAGGCCTATCCTGTAGAGGCTGCTATAAATCACTGGAAAAGAAATATACAATTTGATCGTGATACCTGGGTACAAATCAGCGATGATTATGAACTGGAAGAGTTAAATGGAGAGTTGCATTATACTTTAATGACAGCATTTAATGTAGAAAAAGTAGAAGCAGGAAAGATTAAGTTAGTATACAGAGAAGGAATGAGTAATGCAGAAGCTTTTATATTTTTTGACGCAAATAAATTTGATCTTGAAACTGAAAAAATTGCGATTACTGATACTAAACTTCTCAAATCCTGGCCTGGCACAATTCACAGACTGCTCTTTACGGCCAAAAACCCCAAGAAAAAGGATCAATGGCGCTTCACCATTGCTAAAGATGAAGAGGTTGGAAAATACCTGTAGAGAGAAAAATTTAACCTTTGACTTATCATAATTCAATGAGAAAAATACTAAAACTACTAACATTAATTTTGGGCCTTCTGCTTTCAGGTCTGCAAGTTCATAGTCAGAACCTTACACTGCTTAATTTGGAGAACCTTCAGGAAGTTAAAGCCCATAGCAACTTTTTTAGGCAAGAAATCAAAGTACTATTGGATAGGGCTGATGTATTTTTAGATATGGAACCGGTATCGGTGATGGATAAAGGAGTAGTATCAAGCAGTGGAGACAAGCATGACTATATGAGCCAGGGACCTTACTGGTGGCCTGATCCGGATAAGCCTGCCGGATTGCCATACATAAGACGAGATGGAGAAAAGAATCCTGAAATTGAGCAGATTTCGGATAAGAAAGGCCTCCACGATCTGATTAGGGCAGTAGATATTTTAGGGCTGGCGTACTTTTATAGTGAAGAAGAAAAATATGCTAAGAAAGCTGCTGAATTGCTTAATACATGGTTTTTAGATCCTTCTACCCGTATGAATCCAAATCTGAACTTCGGGCAGGCTATACCCGGAAGAACTGAAGGTAGAGGAATAGGGATCATTGAAACCCGTGATTTTGGATACCTTTTGGATGCGATTACTCTTCTTGAACCTTCTGATGCACTGACACAAGAGCAGTACAGCGGTTTAGAGAATTGGGTAAAAGATTATCTGGACTGGCTGATCAATAGCCAGCATGGGAAGGATGAAGCAGTTCACGGGAATAATCACACTACCTGGTACTTCGTTCAAACCATGAGTATGGCAATATTTACCGGGCAAAATACATTGGCAAGGGAATTACAGGAAAGAGGACTAGAGTTGATCTTGGATCATCAGATTGAAGCTGATGGCAGTCAGCCCGAAGAACTTGCCAGAACCCGTACATGGGATTACAGTAGTATGAATCTGATGGCTATCTATTATTATGCAATTCTTTCAGAGAAACTGGGTAAACCAGTCTGGGATTATAAAGATCAGCTTATTCGTGAGGCTCTCAATTATTTGCTTCCTTATCTGAGTGATGACGTAGCATGGGAATATGAGCAGATTACCGAATTTAATGCAGACAGGCTGCTACCTGTCCTCAAAATCGCTGCGAATCATTATCCGGAAGGAATTTACGAGCATGTTTTTTACCAAAAATATGATATATCGCAAGATGAATTAATGCTCCCTTTACGCTTTCCGTAGATCTCTTCTATTCAATTGCAGATAAAACTATCTGTTTATTGAAACCTTTCATGTTTTTTTCTTTTTTAATTAGACTCTATCTAAATAACTATTAAATTGCGGCTGTCGTCCATGAATGAAGCGGAAATGCTCTTAATGAAAACTTTGGATCAACTTAAAGCCGGCGAAAAAGCCGTAATCAAAAATATCAAACCCTCTTCTTTAACAATCAAATTGTTGGAAATGGGTTTGCTGCCTGGAAAAGAAGTTAGCTTTAACTACCGTGCTCCGCTAGGAGACCCAATTTCAATTAGAATTTCAGGTTATAATTTATCCCTAAGAATTGACGAAGCGAGTCTTGTAGAAATTATATGAACTACCCTGCGGAAACATTAAGCCCCAGCCCCTCTCTAAAATCCAAACGCAGCATTGCGCTGGTTGGAAACCCTAATTCTGGTAAGTCCACTATTTTTAATCTGCTTACGGGATTGAATCAAAAGGTGGGTAACTATCCCGGAGTGACCGTAGATAAAAAAACCGGGAAGACAAAACTACCGGATAATACGGTGGCTGAAATCATAGACCTGCCTGGTACTTATAGTCTTTATCCCCGCTCTGCCGACGAAAAAGTAGTGCTGGATGTATTGATGCACCCAGAGAAAGAAAAGAGGCCGGATATTGCAGTAGTCATTGCAGACATGAATAATCTGGAGCGCAACCTGCTGCTCTTTACCCAAATTCGTGATCTGGCTATTCCTGCTGTATTGGTACTGAATATGGCTGATATTGCCCGTAGAAAAGGCGTTAATGTTGATGTAAATCTGCTTAGCCGTCGGTTAGGAAACGTACCAATAGTAAGCATGAATGCCCGTAATGGTGAAGGGATGGACGAGCTGAAAAAGGTGCTTAGCCAGGACATCGTTAGTCAGGAAGAGCCTTTTTTGGATGTATTCCCTCTAGCTTCGGAATGTATTGCTGAGGTAAAGCATATGTATGGGGTAAGCAATTACTATGAGGCTTATCAGTGGTTGCAAAGTGCAGAAAGTCTTTTGTTTATTGATGATCAACAGCAAGAACAAATAAAGAAAATACGGGATTCGTTTGGATTCCAGTCCAATGAACTCCAAATCAGGGAGACTACCGAACGATACCGAAAAATTCAGCAGATACTTCAGGATGCTATCAGTACTCCCAGTACAGCTCAAAAGCATTCATTTTCGGATCGCATTGACCGTGTGCTCACCCACAAAGTTTTTGGTTACCTGATATTTTTTGGAATACTCTTCCTGATCTTTCAGGCTATCTTTGCCTGGGCTAGCGTCCCTATGGACTTCATTGACTATATCTTTGCTGAATTTAGCGGATGGATACAGGATAATTTACCGGATGGAGTATTGACAAGCCTGTTAGCAGAAGGAATTATTCCAGGCGTTGGCGGAATTGTAATCTTCGTCCCTCAGATCGCTATTTTATTTGCATTCATCGCGTTACTGGAAGAATCCGGGTACATGTCCAGGGTAGTATTCCTGATGGATAAAATCATGCGAAAAGTAGGCTTGAATGGTAGGAGCGTAGTACCCCTGATTTCAGGTTTGGCCTGTGCGATTCCTGCGATTATGGCTACCCGTAGCATTGATAGCTGGAAAGATCGCCTGATTACTATCATGGTTACCCCACTGATGAGTTGCTCCGCCCGCTTACCTGTTTATACGGTTCTAATTGCCCTCGTGGTCCCCTCTACTCGTATCTGGGGCATATTCAACTTACAGGGTATAGTCTTGATGGGCATGTATCTACTGGGATTTGCCGCAGCGCTTGGTTCTGCCTGGGTGATGAAGCTTATCGTAAGAACCAAAGAAAGAAGTTTCCTAATCATGGAAATGCCTGCATATCGCTGGCCCCGTTGGAAGAATGTAGGTTTTACTGTGTTGGAAAAGTCTAAAACTTTTGTATTTGAAGCTGGTAAAATCATTTTTGCAGTATCCATTGTGCTATGGGTTTTGGCTTCTTACGGTCCGGGAGATGATATTGCGCAGGCAGAGCAGCAACTGAGGGAACAGGCCGAGAATTCTAATGATCTTGAATTCTTGGAGACTTTAGAGACTGAAATCGCTACTTCACGCCTTGAAAATTCTTATGCCGGTAAATTTGGCAAATGGATAGAACCCGTGATTAAGCCGCTAGGATATGACTGGAAAATTGGCATTGCACTGATTACTTCATTTGCCGCAAGGGAAGTATTTGTCGGTACTATGGCTACGCTTTATAGCGTAGGAGAGGACTTTGATGATGAAAGCACGATCATCGGACGAATGCGCTCCGAAAGGAACCCCGAAACGGGAGAGCAGGTTTTCAGACCGGCGGTAGCATTTTCGCTTCTGGTCTTCTATGCTTTTGCCATGCAGTGCATGAGTACCATCGCAGTGGTGTATCGTGAAACAAAAGGGTGGAAGTGGCCTGTTATACAAACAGTATATATGACAGTATTGGCCTATGTGTCGGCGCTACTGGTATATCAATTGTTTTCTTAAATCAGATTTTTTATGCTACAGGAAATTATTCTTATCGCCATATTTTTAGGCGCACTCTACTATCTGGGGCGCTTGATTTATAATAGTTTTGCATCTGATAAACCTTGTCCCAAAGGTTGCGGTAGTTGCGACGCTGTAGATTTCAAAAAAATACAGGAGCAGATCAAACAAAAAGAAGAAGAGAAACGGAAAGTAAATGCTTAGAAATTTCTTTATTCTTGGCATTTTATTGCTGCTAAGTGTCTCCTGTAATTCAGGGGAAGGGAAGGAGACTCAGGTGTTGCTGGTGCGGCATGCTGAAAAGGCACAAACTCCTGCGGATGATCCCCCTCTAACAGAAAAAGGACAAAGAAGGGCGGCTCAACTTTTTGAAAAATTAGGATCAGATACGATACAGGCACTTTATAGTACAGATTATCAGCGTACCAGGGCTACGCTAACTCCTATTTCAGAGCAACTAAATTTGCCAATCAATATTTACGAAGCACATGATTATTCTGGATTAGCTGAAAACATCCTCACCAATCATGCCGGGGAAGTTGTCCTAGTCTCAGGTCATAGCAATACAGTTATGCCTGTCATTGAAGCGCTCGTAGCTACTCCCCCTATTGACAGTATTTCTGAGCATGACTACGATTATATTTTCTCAGTAAAAATAGGTGCTGACGGAAGTGCGCAGGCTAAGGTAAGTGAAAGTCCGGTAGAGCAGTAAATAAACCACTATGTACTGCAAGTACATAGGTTCAGAAAAGAAAAAGAATGAAATTCTTATTCAAGGATAATGTTATCACTATGACTATTAGAAGGTCCACGATGATGCTCCAAATATTCTTGAACCATCTCATCAGTGATGTTCCCTGTACTCCAGGCACCATATCCTATTGCCCAAAATTGCCTACCCCAATACCGTTTACCAAGTTGCGGAAACTCTTCCGCGGCGGCCGCCTGAAGCCTTCGCGATGTCCTGCCCTTCAAGCGCTTTACAAGATTGCTGATACTCTGGGAAGGAGGATATTCTATATGGATATGTACATGATCTTTACTCACTACACCCTTCAGTATTCTTACATCTTCCGCATCACATATCTGTTTTATCAGACGGTTCGCTGCGCGATCGCGACAGCGTACCTGAACATCACCCTTAAGAACATGATAACGATACTTCGTTACCCATACTATATGGGCCGTCATCCAAGATACTGTATGACTGCTACGCCTTTGTTCCTTAATCATAAGGTAAATTTACAAAGGTGTGTAGCAACTAAAAGTCTTGCACAAAAGTGCATAGTTTTAACTAGCGATTGAGACCAATAAAAATAAGCATTCATTTACTATTATTCATAGCGAAGGGCTTTAACCGGATTGGCACGTGCAGATTTTAAGGTTTGTCCGCTGATAGCCAGAAGTGCAATACAAATAATAGCAAACCCAGGCAGTACAAATAGCCACCAACTTATGCCTATACGGTAGGCAAACTGTAGCAGCCATTCGCTCATAAGATAATTTGCAATAGGTATCGCAATAATAAGAGCGATGAGAATCAGGCGGAAATAACTTTTGGAGAGTAAGAACAAAATATTTCCTACGGAAGCACCCAATGCTTTACGGATGCCAATTTCTTTCGTTCTCTGAATACTGGTATATGAAGATAAGCCCAGCAGGCCCAGACAAGCAACTGCGATGGCCAGGCCAGCGAAAAGGCTAAATACCTTACCAAATCTGATCTCCGCCAAATACTGCCGATTATAAGTTTCATCCAAAAAGGAATATGAAAAAGTGCTGTTAGGAAAGATTCCTTCAAATGTAGCTTCCAACTGTTTAATACTACTTTGCACATTTTTAGTATTCAAACGAATATATTGGTAAGGGTTAAGTTCGCTATACCAGTGAATAAAAGGTGTAATGGGGTCTTTCAGAGAGTGAAAGTGATAATTTTCAACGACCCCTATGATGGTGGAAATGCTGTCAAACGTAAGCTTTTCACCAATCGCTTGCTCAGGATTTTCAAATCCAAGGATGCTTGCGGCTTCCTCATTGATGATAATTTTATGTGAATTATCTGTTCCTTTACGAAAAGGTTGCCCCGCCAGCATATTGGTATTAAGGCTTTGCAAATATCTGGCATCAATGCCATAATGATAATAGGTAGTGGATATGTCCCTTACCTCATCTCCTTCAAGGTTTATTCCAGAACTTGAGTTTAGTAAATTATAACCTGAACCAGGCATCGCTTTTGCTCCTGCTACGATTTCTACATCAGCAAGGCGTTTCCATTCCTCCTGTAGTGAGCTAAGCTTACTCGCGATTTGAGGATCATACCTTAAATCTAAAGGTAATTCAACTACCATTAACTGCTCAATGTCCAGACCAAGCTCCTGATCTCGCATAAAATTAAGCTGTAGGTATACCGTAAAGGTACCAATCATTAATACCACTGAAGCAAGAAATTGAAAAATCACTAAGCCCTGACGTAGCCAGCGGCCATGTGAACTACTTATTAGCTTTCCTTTTAGTACTGAAGTAGGTCGGAAAGATGATAAAACGAATGAGGGATAAAGTCCGGATAAGATGGTTCCAAATATAACCAGCCCAATGAGTAATAGACCAAATGAGGGGTCACTGAATAAACGAAATACCAACGGCTGACCACTTAGTTGACGGAAAGCTGAAAAACTTAGATACACCATAAGCACTGCCAGCAGCATAGCAGCAGTATTGGTGAGTAAAGATTCAAACAGAAATTGTTTTACCAGTTGAGCACGGGTACAACCCATCGCTTTTTTAATTCCTACTTCTTTGGCTCTTTCTACCGACCGCGCAGTGGCCAGATTAATATAGTTTACCCAGGCTATGATTAATATAAAAACCGCGATCACAGAAAGAAATGAAACTGTTTTGGCATCGCCATTTACATCAGGCTCATAAGTCTTATGAGAATGAAGATGTATATCCCGAATAGCTTGTATGACAAACTTTTCTTCACCAATTTGATCTTCCATGTCTTGGGTAAACTTATCAAGTTTAGCCTCAAAAGCTTTTTTATCAAATTCTGGAGCCATCAGTAGATAGGTAAATTCATTATTACCATTCCAGCTCAATTGATAATTGAGGGCTTCATCCTGAAGGGAAATAAAAGAAAGCAGGAAGTCAACCTTTAAGTGAGTATTGGTAGGTAAGTCTTTAATTACTGCAGTGATCTTGGCATTTTTCACTTCATATCCCATTCCATAAAGATCCAGCGATTTGCCTACCACATCTGTAGTGCCGAAGTACTGCCGAGCTTTGGATGCAGTAACCACAATTTCAAAAGGATCATCCAAGGCAGAAGAAGGATCACCTTGCAATACATCCACGCTGAAAATTGAAAAGAAGGAAGGATCAGTAAAGTAGAGACGAGTTTCTCTTTGCCGATTTTCTTCATGGCCTACTACTATTTGATTCTCGTCATGCAACCTTACGAAATCAACTACCTCCGGCATTTGTTCTTTGAGCTCAGGACCAGCCAGAGGATACATCTCTGCATCTTGTACCAGCAATACTCCCTCTTTATATCCATCCAGGGTAAGCCGATAAATATGCTCTGACTTTTTGTGAAAATCTTCGTAGCTCGTTTCATAATGAACATAATGCAATATCATCAGACACGCTGCTGTACCTAGGGCAAGTCCCAGTAAGTTTATAATTGAATAAAACTTATGCTTCAGTAGATTACGATAAGCGATAGTAAAATTCTCCCAGAACATAATTATGTAGGATTAATGTAATGCATTATTCATCATTAAGTTTTGATTTACAATGATTTTGCAGTGAGTGGTAATTTTTGTGCAGTAAGAGGATAAAAAGTGGAGTGAAAAAAAGCATAGCTTGGATAAGCTGACTTCAGAGTATCCTTATAATACAGGAGTGCATTTCATTAGCTTTTGTGAAAAAGCCGAAAAAAAATGCTATAAGATCGCAGAAAATGAATCGGGCCTTAGAGAAGAAAGAAGTAACATACTGTGTGAATTATGGTGTTGCGTAATGGAAAGAATTTAGAATCTTGGTATAGGCTGCCTATAAAAGGGATTAGAGAAAAAGCCTGAAATTAAACTTGCTGTCTTTAAGAAAACTGTATTAGTATTCTGTCTTCTTGTCTTGGGTTTCTTCTCAAGTGAATCCCAGGAATTGATGATTTTGTCAGAATTTTTATCAAAAGGAGATTGAGAAAGGAATAATCTATCACCAACAAATAATCAGCTTACCGATAGTACTGGGGAGATATTTCTGTTTTGGCCAAATGCGGACGTCAACGACAAAAAGAAGATAAGCATGAAGATCATGCTTATCCATAAATTTTCCTTACTGTCTTTTTTAAATTGCATACCAAATGGAATGTCTAACTGTACCAATCAAATTTAAAAAAATTGAAGTAAATACAAGTAAATCATTAAAAAATATCTTTTAAAGCATGAGATTTATATTTCAAAAACTCAAAAGGATCTGATTAACAGATTACACAAAGTCACTTGCCATTATAATGATATCGTTTCCTTTACATAAACTTGAGCATGATCCGGACACTATTGACTAAGTTAAAAGCGTTTTACTTTTATTATGTGAAACCTAACCACACCTACTCATGAAATCCTATCTGTTTTCTGTATCCTCCTTGCTGATTATTGGATTGTTTTGCTCTTTTATTTTTTCAATCAATAGTGATGATGCTCTCAATATCAAGGTAAAGGGCATTGAAACTAAAAATATTCTCAAAGAAGGAATCTCTCCTTCAGAATTTGCGCTGATGACGATTGAGCGCAACAATTCCCCAGTAAAAGTTCAGCAGTTTGAAATAGTACTTGCCAGAGGGACCCGCGCCATATTTCCTGGTTCTCAGACTGTTTCAGGCAACCAGTTTGATTTGGAGGACTTATCAGATGTAGCCAAAGCAGGAGATAGAATTGTCATTGAAATCCTAAAATTCAGTGGAGAGGAGAACATGGACAACAAATCTTCTTTCGTAGTTATCCAGGTAAAGTAACTGATAATCTCTACTTTAGATTGCTAAGCGTGCCCCTTGTCACTTTTTCTTATTGTGAAGTTGAGAAGTAAACATTTTGCGAGGAAATGGCTTTTAGCAGAAAGCAACAGCCATGAAAGCTCACATATTTTGTTTTCTCACTTTCATCAGTGCTTGTCTGTGGGCTTGTATTGATGAGTCACAACAGCAGTCGCCAATGCGCACACAACTTAGCTCCCCTTCGGGCAATATTGTAGTCAATTTCACTTTACTCAATGATGGTACCCCTGCATACTCTGTAAGTCACAAAGAATCACTTGTCATTGATACTTCTTCAATGGGTTTTGAATTTCAGGGGCAGGAACCTATGACTAGGGGGTTTGAATTGATCAGTACAGATACATCCTCAATGGATGATACCTGGGAAATGCCCTGGGGAGAACAGCGGACAGTCCGTAATCATTTCCGAGAACTAAAAGTAAATCTGAAAGAAAAAAATTCTCCGCAACGAAAGCTGGAAATTTACTTTCGTGCATATGACGATGGTATAGCTTTTCGCTACCATTTTCCTGAACAGGAAGGTGTGGATAGCCTGATCATTATGGACGAGCATACCCAGTTTCAGCTTACTGCAGATCACAAATGCTGGTGGATGCCCGGGGATTGGGATATCTACGAGCATCTTTTCAATACTACCAGTTTTTCTGAGATTGACGCGCTTGCCAAAAGAAATCATCCAGATCTTGCACAAACCTATATTCCTGAGAATGCTGTTAATACCCCGGTTACCATGCAAACCGCTGATGGTTTATATCTCAGTTTTCATGAAGCCAGCCTGATTGATTATGCAGGTATGACGCTTAAAGTAAATACTGACCAGTTGCTTATGGAAAGCGGGTTGGTAGGCTCAGATCGTCTGGGGTACAAAGTGAAACGGGCTTTACCTTTCAGCACTCCCTGGCGAAGTATCCAGATTAGTGAGGATGCCGGAGGTCTGATAGATTCCAAACTGATTGTAAATCTGAATGAACCCAACAAACTTGGTGATATAAGCTGGTTTAGCCCTATGAAGTATGTGGGTATCTGGTGGGAGATGCACCTGGGAATATCCACCTGGGATATAGAAGCTACTCAGGATATGTCAACTTTTACCACCAAAAAAGTAAGCAGCACCAAGCATGGAGCTACTACCGAAAACGCCAAAAAGTATATTGATTTTGCATCAGAGAATAATATTGGTGGACTGCTGGTAGAAGGGTGGAATACAGGCTGGGATCACTGGATTGGCTTTGAGGATCGTGAAGGCGTATTTGACTTTATTACCCCCTATCCTGATTATGATCTGGAAGAAGTGGTACGTTATGGCAAAGAAAAAGGTGTTGAGTTGATCATGCATCATGAAACTTCTGCTGCCCCACGTACCTATGAACAGCAGATGGACTCCGCGTATTCACTCATGCAGTCTTTGGGAATTCATTCCGTTAAAACAGGCTATGTAGGTAAAATCATACCCCAAGGTGAATACCATCATGGGCAATGGATGGTCAATCATTACAACAATACTATGATCAAAGCGGCTGATTACCAGATTGCAGTCAATGCCCATGAGCCAATCAAAGCAACGGGCTTGCGGAGAACTTATCCCAATATGGTTTCCAGAGAAGGCTTAAGAGGTCAGGAATATAATGCCTGGGCGTCGGATGGAGGTAATCCCCCTGAGCATTTGTCAATCATAGCTTTTACCCGTATGCTGGGTGGCCCTATTGATTATACTCCTGGTATTTTCAATATCAAACTTGCTCCCCATAAAGAAGGAAATCAGGTAAATACCACGATTGCACAACAACTGGCACTTTATGTGGTGATTTATAGCCCGGTACAGATGGCGGCTGATTTAGTAGAAAGCTATGAAGGCCAGCCTGCTTTTCAGTTTATCAGAGATGTAGGCGTAGATTGGGAACAGAGCAAAGTGCTCAATGGTGAAATTGGTGACTTTGTTACCATTGCCCGGCAGGAGAGGGGTACTGACAATTGGTTTGTGGGAGGCATCACCGATGAAAATGAAAGAAGCGTAACCATCAATTTTGATTTTCTGGAGCAGGGTAAGCGCTATAAAGCAATACTGTACCGCGATGGAGAAGATGCTCACTGGGATGATAACCCTACCAGCATTAGCATTGAAGAAATAGCGGTAGACCATACGACTGAGCAGACTATCAGAATAGCTCCTGGTGGTGGCTTTGCCATTAGCATTATTGCTGAAGATTAAGCAAACTGATTTATGGAATTGGAGCAAATCAGTCTTTATATCATGGCAGGCTTGTATATATCGGCAGGGATCAATCATTTTGTGATGCCAAAACTTTACCTGAAAATCATACCCCCCTGGGTACCCTATCCTATTATCACCAATTTATTTGTAGGAATAGCCGAAGTGTTATTAGGTTTACTATTGTTGGTATCAGCTTATAGGTCTTTGGCAGCCTGGGGCATTATCCTTTTGTTAATTGCCATATTTCCTGCTAACATTTACCACTTTCAACTCACCAGAAGAAAGGGAAAAGGAGTCTGGTTAACTCTTATTCGCTTGCCATTGCAGTTCCTGTTGATATATTGGGCATATCTTTACACTTAAGGTAAAATTATGCAAGCTGAGAATGAAATGCACATTGTTTTTGGGTAGCCTGTCAAAGATAGCATCCTTAATAGCCCACAAATCAATATTGCCGAGAAAAACCTGATTAGCCTGAATGATGATTTAAGGGTAGGACCTATTCTTGATCTGCATCAAAATGAGGGGCGCCAGCTACGACAAAATTGGCTGCAAAATTTAGAGTTTGATTTTCAAAAATTGTCAACTCAGGTTGAAAATGATTACCTGAAAATTCAGAAGATTAAGACAGATTTATCAGGAGGAAAGAAAGTGTATGTGTGGTCAGGGCGTACAGTTTTTGAACAATTAGCGGCTGCCCGTCTCTTGAGGGAACTGAATAAAGCTACTGATCTGCTTAAAATCCTTATTATTCCGCCTGATTTGAGCTTAACAACTAAAGCGGGAGGGAAATTTAAGCCAGAAACACCTGTAGTACTTGCCCCGGAACAGATGCATGTACTTCTGGAGTATTTTATTACGCTCAATGAAAAAGAAAATAAGAATTGGGTCAGGCAGTGGGAGACCCTCGCAGGTCAAACAGGAAATTTAAGAACCAGAAAGAACAAAGCAATAGAGCAGGTTGAGGAAGATTTTTTTGATAAAAATCTGCTAAGGTTTTGCAGTCAGGAATATATTGGAGCTGCCAGAGTTGTAGGCCATACGCTGATTGATTTAGATTTTAATGCAAGTGATGCTACTTTAAACTGGCGCTTACACAAATTGGTACGTTCAGGTCAATTAGTACATCAAGGTAGTCTGAGAGAATTACGTGATTACAGGGTCAAGCTACCCAATGCTAAGAGTAATGATGCGTCCAAACCTTAGTTTTCATCTTGGTTGAAAATAAAATGTAGAACACCCAAAAGGTATTCTACATTCAAAATCTATTACTTTTCCATAACAATATGGCTTAGATTGATGATATCATCATTCGGCTTATCCGGTTTGAGCACCATAAAGTAAACATCATGTCGTCCATTGATGGGTGAACTTAGGTCTGCACTTACTTTAGAGCGCTCTTCTCCAGTTGGCTCATAGCTTGTACTGGTAACCGCATCCGCTTCCTGAGAATCAAGCCTTACTTCAATAACTCCCGCTTTATCTGAAGCATATTCAAAAGTAAAGCCTTTGATACCACTAAGGTCAATGTTTTTGAGCAGTATGAATGATTTATGACTTCCGTCTCCCAGTGAATTTCCCCAGCGGGTAAACCCGGGATGTGCATCAGCAAAAGCTGTTCTTACCCGGGCATTTCGCAGCTTTATCATTTCTCTGCCTGCGAGTGGCCCTACACCATTGGCGCCTTGATCTGTATAGGTAGCGATCAGGTTATATTGACCATTAGGCTCCTCCTGAGCATTGTGCTGATCAAACTTGATAGACCCTTTCAGCGGAAGTGTTTTGAGCTGCTCCTTTGGTTCTGCCAGGGATAAGATGTATTCTGCCATCAGTTGGGCATCTTCCCGGGAGATCTGTGGATGAGCACTCATCACATGGGTAGTGCCCCAGTTTCCTGCACCACCATTGATGATTTTTTGAGCCAGTTGGTTCACTGCACCTGACTGACCTTTGTAGCGCTGTGCTACTGCCTGATAGGCAGGGCCAACAGAAACCTGATCTATGGTATGGCAGGCTTTGCAGTCGCTGTTGGCAATCAAGTTGCTACCAGGCATAATTCCTGCCAGTAAAGTTTCTTCCTGATGACCGGTCTGGTTTTCCTGGGGCACTAAACCGGGCTTAGGATTATAATCAAAATAGACCTTAACGTCCTGTTTATTAATCTCTTCTTCAGGATCGCTAACTTCTATGCTATAGTCAAAAGATTCACCCTCCCAGAAAAATGATTTGTTCTCATTGGTAACTATGGCTACTTCAGGTTTTGTGTTGCCTACTCTGACAGTAAGGGTATCCATAGCGGTCATCCCATCCTGGTCGCTTACTTTGAGTACGACATTATACACTCCGTTTTCAGTAAATGTATGGGTTGGATTTCGTTCTTCTGAGCCGACAGTTTTACCATCAAATAACCATTGGAAAGAAATTTCATCATCATTATCCAGATCTTTGCTTCCCCGGCTGGTAAAAGGTACTGTCAATGGTGCCTGGCCAGAGGCTTGTTGAAGAGCAGGTACTCTAGTATCTGAGGTAAGGCGCGCCACTTTCCTTCTAAAGGCCAACTCAGCAGTATCTAATATTCCTGCCTGTGCAATAGGCGCTCGGTTTCCTGTATTGTATTCAATCCTAACCAGCCTGGCATCATCATTATCAGCACCATAGACTGAGCCATATTCCAGCATATACATGATGCCATCTTTACCGAAAGTGAGGTCAATAGGCCTTCTGAAATCTCCATTGGTGGTCATAAAAGGTTCTGCACGAAGAAAGTCTTCATTTTCATCAAAACGGAGGGCCATCACCCAGTTGCGCATCCACTCCATAACGAAGAGCGTACCGTCGTAATATTCAGGAAAACGATTAGGAGAAGATGCATTTTCATCATAAGTATAAAATTCACCGGCCATCGCACTTCTTCCGCCTTCACCTAACTCAGGAAATTCTTCAGAAGCGGCATAAGGGTACCAGATCATGGGTGGGTTAGTAGGGGGCAGTTCTCTTAAACCGGTATTGTTTGGAGATTCATTGACCGGTGCTTCAGGGTCAAACTTTGGTCCGGCAGTTTCCGTACTAAAATCCCAATCTACATAGGCGTAATTATTCCCAATAAAATAGGGCCAGCCGAAGTTTCCGGGCTGTTTTGCCTGATTAAATTCATCATAACCACGGGGCCCCTGTATGCTGTCTTCTCCGGCATCAGGGCCAATTTCTCCCCAGTAAAGCACTGAAGTTTTAGGATTCACTGCGATACGATAAGGATTTCTCAGCCCCATAGTGTAAATCTCAGGACGTGTTTTTTCAGTACCTTCCGGAAAAAGGTTACCCTCCGGTATGGTGTATGTTCCATCATCCTGAGGGGTAATTCTGATAATTTTTCCCTTGAGGTCATTGGTATTGGCAGCCGATCGTTGAGCATCCAGACTTTCATTACCAGGCCGCTCGTCTATCGGTGCGTATCCTCCCGAAGGAAAAGGACTTGAACTGTCACCAGTAGAAAGATAAAGGTTGCCCTCTTTGTCCCAGGCAAAATCGCCACCATGATGCGCTCCGCTATTTTCCTGCACCGGAACTTGTAGAAGTACCTTTTCAGAGTTGAGGTCTAGTGTATTATCTGCTTTTACTGTGAATCTGGATAAATTAAAGAGAATAGGTTCTTTATCGTAAGGGGGGGAATAGTAGAGGTAAATCCAGCGATTCTCAGTAAAGTCAGGGTCAAGAGTAACACCTATGAGTCCTGTACCTCCTTCAGTGGCTACTTCAAAGCGATGGGAAAGTATATTTGTACTGTTTTGGGTATCATAGGCAAAGAGGTTAGCGGTTCTGAGTTCCGTATAGAAAATTACCCCCTCATCAGAAATATCCAATGTCATAGGCGTATTCAGGTCATTTACCAAAACACGCTTGACGAAGCGGTTTTCTTCAGGAGTCACTACCGCATAGGCTTTGCTATAATCCAATTTACTTTCTTCACCCATGGCATATTGTATACCTCCCAGCAAATGTTCCAGAAAAAGCGGCTCGGCATAGGCTTCATCGGTATGTCCACCTCCCGTATAAAAAGCTCTGCCCCCATCAAACTCATGGTACCAGGCAATTGGGTGTTCAGCCCCATTAGTACCACCGGTATAGGTATTTTCATCAAGCATGGCCAGTACCTGTATACCATTGTAAAATGAACGGTAGTTGTACCATTCATCAGTACGCGTCCAGTGCTCGGGCAGATGCGTGGTTGAAACATGGGAAGTATCAATTATATCCACGACCGCCTCACGCACATTAGAATTGCTGGGATGACTTTCAAAATGGGCTCCCATCAGCTTAGCATACCAGGGCCACTCATATTCGGTATCTGCTGCTGAATGAATGCCTACATAACCTCCTCCGGCTTGAATGTAACGCTCAAAAGCTGCCTGTTGCTCTGGGTTTAACACATCTCCGGTGGTATTGCAAAAGATGACTGCCCGGTAGTTTTTTAGCTTTTCATCTGTAAAATAAGAAGCATCTTTAGTAGTATCTACTGCAAAACCATGTTCCTCACCCAGTTTTTGTATCGCAGCTATACCAGCGGGTATAGAGCTGTGTACCCAACCTTTGGTTTTGGAGAATACCAGTACGCTGGGAGCATTTGAATACTGTATGCTGGAACAGGAAAAACAAACGAAAAGAAATAAACCAATGATTAATTGTGTAAAGACCTTCTTGAAAGTATACATCTAGCTAGACTTGAATATTTTTATGAATTTGTAAAATAATAGCTTCACTTTAATTTTCTTATAAGCACACTGATTTTTTTACAGATATTTTTATGAGTATTATTATAGGGTGACAGAAAAATTGGTTTTTAGAAATTGCAATTCAACAGCTATATTCTTGCATAATTTTGAGATTACTCATCATTGTTGTGCATTTATTACTAGCATTAAGAGCATCCTTCTCTATTATTTAAGTGGTTAAAGGGAAGTACATTTGAATGTGAAATGAGCATTATGGCATATTGAATTACATTAGATATGATAAATATCATTGTTCTCCATTGCAAAAAAGATCAAATTACACTTATTCAATATTTATTTACGCTATGGAAACCATTAGAAATATAGCACTGGCAAAAGAGGCAAATTGTGATTCGGATCATGTCCTTCAGTATGCGCTTAAGCTCACAGATAAACTGCAGGCAAAACTTACTATTGGTTTATGCTATCCTTCCGAGGCCAGTTCAATGAGTTTTTCCGGCTACATGAAAGACAATCCGGTTAAAAATGCTTTTCAATTTGTAAAAGAAGCTTATCTGGATCATGCAAATGTAGATTATCGCCTGGTGTCCTGCGAAACGGATATTTGTGATTATGCGGATGAGACACTAACAGTCTATCTGCCTGACTTATATCTAATGGACAAAACCCAGGTCAATGACTTGTATGCTTTCATTGATAGAGTGCATTGCCCGCTTATACTTTTACCTAAGAAGATAGAATTTAGAAATATTGAGCGCATGCTCATTGCAGCAGATCTAAACGATAAAGCAGGGGATTATACTTCAAGGTACGCTTTTCAACTAGCAGATATTTTTTCTTCTACTTTTGAAATGGTTGACATCAGCGATTTGAATGCATCAATCTTTAAGAATACTGTAAGTACTAAACAGGTAGAAGCTAAACATGATAAATCTGATCTTCGCATATATCCTCATGAACTGAAAAGCATGAAAAAGCCTGACTTATTGGTCATAATGGTGAAAGATAAGTTTTTTGGATTGATGAAATCTTTTTACGGACCTTCTATTGAACTTCTCAAAACACTGGATATCCCGGTGATGATTTATAAAGTATGATATTCTACTTAATGGTATAATACCAGAACTTTCTTTTTTCAAAGCTAAATTGGCTTCATATCTCTCAATACGTATCTTCGCATCTTCAGAAATTGAGTGTCAATCTTTTGTTCTGATATGTAAATTGCGTATTTACCTCTAACCTATTTTGATTAATATGAAGCAAGTTTTAGCCGCAGTTTGGCTGATGATTTTCATCACCAGTAATGCCAATGCCCAAAAGAGAGAATTAGCTGCTGACTCCACAGTGACCACCAATCATGAAGTAACGGTCAATGGTCAGCGTTTTTCATACACTGCTACCACGGGTACACAGCCTGTCTGGAATGAAGACGGAGAACCCATAGCCGCTTTGTTCTATACATATTACGAAAGACAGGGAGTCAACGACCGCGCAGCTCGCCCCCTGGTGATTTCATTTAATGGTGGACCCGGATCAGCCTCAGTATGGATGCATATTGCCTATACTGGTCCCAGAATATTGGCCATTGATGATGAAGGCTACCCGGTACAGCCCTATGGTATCAGAGAAAATCCTTATTCTATTTTAGATGTAGCCGATATCGTATATGTAAATCCTGTCAATACCGGCTATTCCAGAATATTGGATGAGGAAGTAGATAGAGAAACTTTTTTTGGAGTTAATGCTGACATTGAATATCTGGCCGAATGGCTAAATACTTTTGTTACCCGTAAAAACCGTTGGACCTCTCCCAAATACCTTATTGGTGAAAGCTATGGTACTACCCGGGTTTCTGGTTTAGCGCTAGAGCTGCAAAATTCTCAATGGATGTACCTGAATGGGGTGATTCTAGTTTCTCCAACCGGTTTGGGAATTGAGCGGGATGGACCAGTGGATGCTGCCAACCGCCTACCTTATTTCGCTGCTGCTGCCTGGTACCAGAAAGCTTTACCTGCTGAACATCAGCAAAAAGATCTGGATGAGCTTCTTCCTGAAGTAGAAGAATTTACCATCAATGAGTTACTTCCTGCTCTGGCAAAAGGAGGGTTTATTGCTGAAGATCGCAGGCAGGAGATGGCTGCTAAAATGGCTGAATACTCAGGGCTGACAGAGAAAGAGATACTTCAGCAGAACCTGGATGTACCTACCTCATACTTTTGGAAAGCACTTTTGAGAGATAAAGGTGGATATACTGTTGGAAGATTAGACTCTCGTTATCTGGGAATTGACCGTCAGCTGCTAGGAGAAAGACCTGATTATAATGCTGAACTGACTTCCTGGCTGCATTCTTTTACCCCGCCTATCAATTACTACTTCAGGAATGAGCTAAACTATATTACTGATATCAAATACAATATGTTCGGACCAGTCCATCCCTGGGACAGAAGTAATGATCAGACAGGTGAAAACCTGAGACAGGCAATGGCTCAGAACCCTTATCTGAATGTAATGGTACAATCAGGTTATTTTGATGGAGCCACTACTTATTTTAATGCAAAATATACGATGTGGCATCTGGACCCCAGTGGAAGGTTGCAGGACCGTCTGAGCTTCAAAGGCTATCGTAGTGGACATATGATGTATCTTAGAAGAGAAGATCTGCAGACGGCTAATGAAGATATTCGGGAGTTTATCAAGAGAACGCTACCTGGAGAAGGAGAACCAGCAATGTACAAATCAGAATAAACTTTCGCTTTCTCCTTCTTTGATAAGCCATTGGAGAGCTGTTTGTCGCTGTGAAGAATTACGCTGTGACACAGCTCTCCTCAATGCTCTTCTGCTTCCTACAAATACAGCTACTTTCTTCGCCCGGGTAAGTCCGGTATAGATCAGATTTCTGAATAACATATTATAGTGTTGCGTCAATAAGGGGATGATGACCACTGCAAATTCACTTCCCTGCGATTTATGAATAGTGATGGCATAAGCATGATCCAGTTCTGTGAGGTGGGCTTTTTCATAAATCACTTCTTTTTCATCACTACCCGAACCAAAAAGGACTGAACAGCTCATCTCTTCATTATCAATCTCTAAAATTCTGCCAATATCACCGTTAAAAACGTTAAGATCATAGTTATTTTTCCGCTGTATCACCCTATCATTCACTCTGAAAGTTCTTCCTCCAAAATCTAGCTGAGCTTTATCAGCCTGCTCGGGATTGACTGCTTTTTGTATCATTTCATTGAGATTATGGGTACCCAGGCTTCCTTTGCTCATTGGGCTTAATACCTGAATCTCCACATCTTTGCCAAAGTATTTTGGGATGATTTCCTGGTAAAGCTTTTCCACCATATCGACTGCGGAGAAGCCCCAATGCAAAGATGACCAGGGGTTCACCCTTCGCAGCACTTCTTTCAACTCATGTGTATGGGTATTGGCAGTAAGGAGCTTATCAATATCTACATGCGCAAATTTTTCTGGTATTACGAGGTTTTCCTTATACATCTCATAGCTGGATTCAGGTTCAGCAGCTACCAGACTCTCTTCATCATCCCGTTCGGCATATTTCTTAACTTTCTGTATAAAGCGAAGTTGCTCTTTGGTAGCTTCTTCCGAATCAATGAACAGGCAGTCTTCTCCCTTTTTCCAGAGGTTCGGGTGCTGGAAAGGAGTTGCAATTTTTGGAACTTGCCCCTGGTTGATCTGATGAGCGTACTGAATGATTTTGGATTGCGCTGCCTGCCGAAATACTTTGGTAAGGCGGGCACAGACGATCTTCTCAGATTCAATAAGATCTTTAAATACATTACCGGCACCTACTGAGGGTAACTGATCCGCATCACCGATGAGCAGCAGTTGTGCCTGCTGAGGTACGGCTCTGAACAATGAGGCAGCCAGGTGGACATCCAGCATGGACGATTCATCTACAATGACAAAATCACAATCCAGGGGAGTTTCTTCATTTCGCTTGAATCCGCCTTTCATAGGTTCCCACTCCAGTAAGCGGTGAATGGTTTTGGCTTCCTGTCCAATCACTTCACTCATACGTTGCGCTGCTCTGCCGGTAGGGGCAGCCAGCAGAACTTCTTTACGCATGGCTTTGAGCAATGCTACAATCACTTTGGTGGTAGTCGTTTTTCCACATCCCGGCCCGCCGGTTAGGATGCACAAACCACGGCTAATCACTTGCTGGACGCTAGCTTCTTGCTCTTCACTTAACTGAATTTCATGATAATCACAGTATTTTGTAATCCATTTACTGACTTTTTCCCGGTCTACAGTAATTTGCTCATTAGCCATGATCAGGCTTTTCTTGGCCAGATAATTTTCGTCAAAATAAAGAGAGTGGGCATAATAAGCAGTCTGTATACCTTCTGGGGTGGGTAAACTTCTGGTCTTGAGTTCATCCTCTTTTTCCATCAGCAAGAGTTCTTCTACTATTCTTTGTGAATCTTCAAGTTCCAGTAAAGCTGTTGTCTGCTCTACAATCTGGTCGGAGAGCAGGTAGCAGTGTCCTTCCTCACGAGCATTGTGTAAAATATGCCCTATGCCCGCCTGAACACGAGCGGATGAATCTTTGGCAAGCCCGAGGCTGAGGGCCACGCGATCTGCACTCATGAAACCAATACCAAAAATATCATGAGCCAGGCGGTACGGATTTTCCTGCACTACCGAAATAGCCTGTTGTCCGTAGGTTTTATAAATTTTGACGGCAAACAATGTGCTGATGCCATGAGACTGAAGAAACATCATCACTTCACGGATCTCCTGGTGTTCAGTCCATGCTTTCTGGATAGAAGCTAGCTTTCTCTGGGCGATGCCAGGAACTTCAGTAAGTCGGTCTATCTTTTTTTCAAAAACATCCAGAGTATCCTTTCCAAAATATTTGACAATACGACGTGCAGTCTTAGGACCTACTCCTTTGATAAGGCCTGAGCCGAGGTATTTTTCCAGCGCGTGTGCGGTGGCAGGTTTTCTTTCTTCTACCCTTTCAGCTTTAAACTGCCTTCCGTAAGTAGGGTGGTTGACCCATACGCCGAAGAAATTCATGGTGGCCCCGGCAAAAACCTTAGATTGATGCACAGTTACCGCGATTTCATTATTGGGTTGGTCAAAAGAATTAATTTTTAAGACTGACCATCCGGTTTCAGCGCTGTGAAAAGTTACCCGCTTCACGATGCCCGATAGCTTTTCTAAGTTTGGATTAGGGGAGGAGGTAGTAAGTGAATTCATGGTAAATTTTTCTCAAACCTGATAAGCCCTTTTTTATAGCTCATCTTCATCTTCTTCGTCTATTTGTTTTTGCTCCTGCTCACTGAAAATAATGGCTGACTTTATAAGTCCCAGAATATAATCTATTCGGCGGTCAAACTGGTCTTTTAGGTTTTTATATTGTCGGAGTACCTTGATAGGCCGCTCCAGATTTTCCAGTATCATTTTGCTGTATTCTGAAGGAGACTGAAGATGGCGGCTGGAAACTTCATTTTGTATTGCCTCAAGGTTGAGGATGGCTTTGGAAATATTACCGGCATCCCTTTCTCTATCAAGCTGTTCTTTTTTTCGTCGGTAATACAAATGATTGTAAAGTTTCTTCTCGGACTTATTCATACATTTTCATTTTCCTTCAAGCATAATGAGGGGTAAGATACTTAAATTAAGAATAATTTTAAACGCAAATCTTGATGAAATGATTGCGAATTGCAAGACCAAAATGCTGGAGATTCAAATATTTAGGTTTAACACAATCTTAAAATAAAGAGGTTGTAACTACTGTGGCTATACATTAGCTTTAAGCACGCATTGTGTCAATTGTAAAAGTGTTTTTCAATAAATCAAAATATGAAAATTAGCCTGATACCAGCCTTAATCCTTTGTATACTACTCATGTATGGAAATACCAAAGCCCAGTTTCTTGATAATAAAGTGATTGCTCACCGGGGAGCCTGGAAAGCGGAAAGATTACCCCAAAACTCAATTGCTTCTCTCAAACAAGCCATTGCATTAGGCTGCGAAGGCAGTGAATTTGATGTGTGGATGACGGCTGATGGCGTGTTGGTAGCCAATCATGATGCTGAAATTGAAGGGATGTCCATTGAAGAAAATAACTATAGCGATTTACTGAAAAAAAAGCTGCCTAATGGAGAAGTATTGCCCAGAGTGGAAGATTACCTCCGTGAGGGCATGAAGCAGAAAAAAACCAAGCTGATTTTTGAGATCAAAAGTTCGGATGTGAGTAAGGAAAGGACATTGGAGCTTACCCAGAAATCAGTAGAACTGGTGCGTAAACTGGGTGCTGAGGAGTGGGTAGATTATATTTCGTTTGACCTGGATGCCTGCAAAAAAATTGTGGAAATGGACGAAAGTGCCAGAGTAGCCTATCTGAGTGGAGATTTAAGCCCTCAGCAGGCCAAAGACGCTGGCTTCTGGGGATTAGACTATCATTTTAAAGTTTTTCAACAACATCCTGAATGGATAAAGCAAGCTCAGGATTTGGGACTTACCTTAAATTCATGGACTGTAAATGAGAAGAAAGTGATGCAGTGGTTGTTAGAGCAAAACTTTGACTTCATTACTACTGACCAACCTCAGCAATTGCTGGAGATGGTTGAATAAGGATATTAAATTTCACCTAACATTTTGGTAGTGTACGGATTAAAAAGTGTAAGTGGTAACTTTTTTGAATTGACAATAAAGAACTCATGCTTTTTTTTAACTTATTAACATTTACATTTTTTCTACTCTTCAGCTTGTTAGGATGTCAGGGTAAGCAGCAGGCTTCCGAACATGCAGAATCCTCTCAGGTCTCCCCCTCAGATTCAGCAGACTCAGATGTAGAGACTGAATACACAGGAGTATATAGTGAAGGGGAAAATTATAGCGAGTTCAAAGATTGCAGTTCCTGGGAAATTTATGCAATAGATTCTAATGATAGTAGATTATCATCAGCCTTTGATAGCCTTGGGTTGAGTTCTGGTGAAGCAATGTTTGTTCGCATGAATGGATCAATAGACCATTCGGGGCAAGATACATTGGCTGCTACTCAACCTAAATTTACAATCACTGAAGTTGTTGAAACCGCAATATACGATGGGCAAAATGCTTGTCAGTTGCCTCAGTCTAAAACTTTTACCTTTCGTGGAAATGAGCCTTTTTGGTCTCTGACAATCTCTTCAGATAGTATCATTTTTAATCATTTTGAACATGATGAGATGGCTTATCCATATGTTGAGCCGCAGTGGCAGGATAGTGTGTGGGTATACAATACATCACAAGACGGACAGAAATTGACTGCCCTTGTTTCAGAAAATGAATGTATGGACAGTATGTCTGGCTTTCGGTATCATACGCATGTCTATGTACAAACCCCGTTAGGTAATTTTGACGGATGTGGAGGATTAGAAGGAAGAGAGCATGATAATAGAGAAATATAAAATGTCAAAAAATTCACTGAATATGTTTCTGACAATGGGTGTACCTCTATGAGCATGTTCTTGAATATCTCCGATAAAATGAGTAATATAGACTATATATTTTAGCTGTATTTATGCTGATTATTTACCTTTTTAACCACGACATTTAGCACACCTCTGAGTGGTGTTTTTTAACCCTTATCAGAGTAATTATTTTATTTTTTAACCCTAAATATTTTTTGTCATGGGAATTTTCAGTAATTCAGAAAAACTATTAAATCTAAAAGATTTACTTCACTATGAGCTAAGAGACTTGTATAGTGGAGAAACGCAATTGATTGAGGCTTTACCAAAAATGGCCGAAGCAGCTAGTGATCCTCAACTCAAACAAGCTTTTCACGATCATCTTAATGAAACCAGGGCTCAACGAGAAAGACTGGATGAGATAGGTACTATGCTTGGAATTGATATGAAAGGTGAAAAATGCGAAGCTATGGCTGGCCTGATCAAAGAAGGTGAAGAGATCATAAAGTCAAAATCTACTCCTGAAATAAGAGATGCCGGTCTGATTGGCGCTGCGCAGCGTGTAGAGCATTACGAAATTGCTGGCTATGGAACAGCCAATAATTTTGCTCGCCAACTAGGATTGACAGAAGTTGCTGAAATCATCAGCTTCATTGAAAAAGAAGAAAAAATGGCTGATGATAAGTTGAATCGTTTAGCCAAAGAGAGCATTAATGTAAAGGCCAAAACTGCTGGCACAAGCCATAAAGCTTAAAGAAAACTTTCCAATTGTTAGTTAATTCAGTAAAAGGGGCTATCTATTTGATAGTCCCTTTTTTTTCTCTGTACTGTCAGATACTCTTTCTTCTCCACTTCTATGCATCCAACTCAAAACATGCTAAGCTCAAATGAGTTATAATAGTGGATTTTTTAAGCGAAAGTATTTCACAAATGCAGTCAAAATTTTTTAAAGTACACACATCGGTTTTTCAACAGTTGGCAGCTAATAAAAGATAGAAAGAAATGAATAATAGAAGTAGCAATGGTACCTATGCTAACTTTCTAATCCTTAAGGAAGTATTGGAAATCAATTTTCATCCTGATATTACTTTAAATCAGACCGTTTTAAATCAGGTAAATATGGAAAAGAAAGCATTTATGCTTACCCATGATCCTCTTCCTGAACTCTATGATATCAGCCAGGTGGAGAATGTGGTGTTGGACGGTAGTAAAGCGATTAATCTTGAAGTTAGAAAGCTGGCGGTCTACAAGGCTGATAAGGAAATAGAAAATATTGATCTTTTAAAAGAAATGGGCCAGATTGATGATGCCCATTATGGAGTTTTTGATGATAAAGATTCTGCCCGAGCGTGGTTGAATCAGGAATAGATATTCTTTTGGATTTTTTGTGAGAATTTTTACATGAATTAAACATATTTTTTATAAGCGATACCTCCACTCATGAGCATGACTAAAATTCAGCAAAGTAAAGCTATTATATTAGATCTGGACGGAATCATTACCCAAACCATGCAACTACATCAGGAAGTCTGGAAAAAAATGTTTGACGACTTTCTGGAAAAAGCCCATCCTTCTCAGCAGGAATTCAATGAGCAGGATTATTTGAAGTATGTAGATGGTAAGCCAAGATACGATGGTGTACGTAGCTTCCTGAAATCACGGCAAATTGAATTAGAAGAAGGCTCAGAAGATGATGATACTCAGGCTGATACCGTATATGGCCTGGGCAAAAGAAAAAATGAACGTTTTCTTAAGTTGCTTGAACAGCAGGGTGCTGAAGTGTATGAGGACACCCTAAAATATATTGAAAAGTGGAAAAAGGAAGGAAAAAAGCTGGCCGTAGTCTCTTCCAGCAAAAACTGTCGCCCGGTATTGGAACGAGCCGGCCTCATTGATATCTTTGATACTATCGTTGATGGTACTGATGCGGCACATCAATCTTTAAAAGGTAAACCCAATCCGGATATTTTTGTAGAAGCAAGCCAACGGCTGGACATCAGCCCTCAGGAAGCAGTAGTATTTGAAGATGCTGTAGCGGGGGTAGAAGCAGGAAGTAAAGGGAAATTCGGCTATGTAGTGGGGGTTAACCGAAACGACCATGCCGAGGCCATGAAAGATGCTGGCGCCGATATAGTAATAAATAGTTTAAGTGACCTGTGATAAAATAAAACAATGAAATTAAGAGAACTCCATGAACTCCCTTCAGCATTGGATCATGTAGATACTATTCTGAAGAAAAAAGGAGATAGACCATTTTTATTTTTCTTTGATTTTGATGGTACCCTCGCACCGATTGTTGATCAACCCGATAAAGCTGCCTTGACTGGTGAAAATCGTGAACTGTTACAAAAGCTTGCCGATATCTACAAAGTAGCTGTAGTCAGTGGCAGAGATAGGATGGATATAGAGAAAAAAGTAAACTTACCCAATCTATATTATGCAGGAAGTCATGGATTTGATATTGCGGGACCCAAAGATCTTAATCACCGGTACCCAGAGGCAGACGAAATCTTGCCGGAATTACAATCAGTAGCTTCCACCCTTGAAGAGTTATTCAAAGACGAGGATAAGATCAAGATTGAAAAGAAAAAATTTGCCATAGCAGTCCACCACCGGGGTGCTTCTACCGAACTGCTGAGTAAAGTTGAAGAAAAAGTAAAAGACAAAGTAGGTACAAGTGAAAGATTGAAGTGGGACAAAGGGAAGAGTATAATTGAAATCAAGCCTGATGTAAACTGGAACAAAGGTAAGGCAGTACTCTGGATCATGGATGAACTGGGGATGAGTTCTGATAAGTGCTTACCCATTTATCTGGGAGACGATACTACGGATGAAGATGCCTTTAAAGAACTTTGTGAAATTGGGGTCACTATTATGATAGAAGACCACGATCAGAAAACCTATGCACAGTATTGGCTAAATGATCAGAAGCAGGTAGCAGAGTTTATCAAACAAATTCTTTCTTATGTCTGAAATTCATGACTGGCAAATTGTCTATGACCAATATCATCCTGCGCAACAGCATCTTAGAGAATCACTTTGCACCCTGGCAAACGGTTACTTTGCCAGCAGAGGTGCGTATGAATTTGCCAGGGCTTCTTATGACTTTGAGGAGAACCCTCATTATCCGGGTACCTACATTGCAGGGGTATTCAATAAGCTTAAGTCACAGGTAGCTGATAAAGAAATTGAAAACGAGTCAATTGTCAATTGGCCTAATCCTTTTTATCTCACCTTTGAACATGCCGACGGAAGTGTATTTCACATTGATGAGGTTGAAATTCTGGATTTCCGTCAGGTGTTGGATTTAAAGAAAGCTAATCTTACAACTCAACTGACTTTTAAAGACGATCAAGGACGAGAAACGCGTCTGAAGAGTATCAAAATAGTGTCCATGGATAATTATCATCTGGCTGCTTTGGAGTGGGAGTTACAGGCCCTGAACTGGAGTGGTGAGATTACCATTATCTCCGGAATTGATGGCAACGTCAAAAATAAAGGCGTTCCCCGTTATAATGATCTGAATGGTGATCATCTAAAGATTGTAGAGTCAGGAGTATTTGATGATGAAGGAGAAGAAGGGCTTTTTATGCATTCCAAAACCAATAATACTGAAGTTAATGTAGCCCAGGCAGTCCGTACGGATGTGTTTGTGACAAATGACCAAACAGATTTTCAAAGGAGTATAGTTGCTCATGAACATCTGCTCACGCATCGCTACCGAGGAAATCTGAAAGAAGGACAGGTACTGAATGTCAGTAAAGTTCTTTCTTTATATACCATCAAAGATGCTGGTGTTGGAAATATTGTAAACGATGCCCAAAGGAAAGTGAGAAATGCCCCATCCATCAGGGATATGATGCAAAGTCATCAGATTGCCTGGGAAGCGATCTGGAATCGTAGTGATATTGAGGTGCAGGCCAAAGATAGTGTTCAGGTGTTGCTCAGGTTACATATTTTTCATTTACTCCAGGTAGCCTCTCCCAATACTTTGGATCTGGATGTAAGTGTGCCTTCCCGAGGGATTCATGGTGAGGCCTATCGTGGCAACCTGATGTGGGATGAGCTCTACATTTTTCCGGTCATCAATTATATGAAGCCTTCTATTACCCAGAATATGCTGAAATATCGCTTCTACCGTATGGGAGAAGCAAGAAGGTCTGCGGCGTCACATCATTACAAAGGAGCAATGTTTCCCTGGCAGAGTGGAAGCAACGGAGAAGAAAATGCTCAGGAAATTCATCTTAATCCAGAGTCTGGCCGCTGGATTCCTGATGATACGCATCTTCAACGACATGTGAACGTAGCAATCGCATATAACATCTGGACTTACTATAAAATTACCAATGACAGGATCTTTCTGGAAGATTATGGCGCGGAAATGATGTTCTCCGTCGCTTTATTCCTTTCCAGTATCACTACCTACAGTGAGGAGAAAAAAAGGTATGAAATTCGTAATGTTGTTGGTCCGGATGAATACCATACATCGTATCCGGATTCTGATCAGCCCGGCCTGAATAACAATGCTTATACCAACATTATGGTTGCCTGGGTGATGAAGCAAACTTTAAAAATGCATGATCGTCTTCCTAAGTTTGTGGTTGCCAACCTGGATAAAAAGCTAGCCATCACTGAAGAAACCCTAAAGCAATGGAAGGAAATTTCAGAGAAGATGTTTATTCCTTTTATTGAAGATGGTATCATTGAGCAATTTGAAGGATATGCCCTGCTGAAAGAGCTTGACTGGGAAGCTTACCGAAAAAAATATGGCAATATCCAAAGGTTAGATCGTATACTGGAAAGTGAAGATGATTCCCCGAATCGCTATAAAGTAAGCAAGCAGGCCGATGTGTTAATGCTTTTTTATCTGTTTACATCGTTTGAGCTGAAAGAAATATTTGATACACTTGACTACCCTTTTGATCCAATCAACATCATAAAGAATATTTCATATTATGAAAAGAGGACTTCTCACGGATCAACCCTTAGTAGATTAGTATATTCTTGGGTAATGGCAAGAGCACATCGTAAAATGTCATGGAAATTTTTTGAAGAAGCCCTGCGTAGTGATTTTGAAGACATTCAGGGAGGGACTACTGCTGAAGGTATACATTTAGGCGCTATGTCTGGTACGGTAGATATGGTTCAGCGTGCCTATACCGGAGCTTATGTTGACGATCATGGCATATTGTGGCTAAACCCTTCTTTACCCAGAGAAATAGACACAATTTCATTATCTCTGCGTTATCGTGGACAGTGCCTGCATGTTTACATCAGCAAGCACGAAATCAGGTTGCACCATCAAGAGGGCTGGTCTAAGCAGATTCGTGTTGGCATAAAGGACGAAGAGCATATCTACGAGCTGAAAATAGGAGAGAGCGTTTGTGTAGAATACTGATATTACCCTTACTTTATCAAAAATACTAAGTAGACGTAAGTTTCGTTGATGCAGTTGGGTATTTTTTGTTAATTGCCTGTCAATTTTGTTATTGATACTATTTATCAACAATCATGAACCAAACAAAGACTTTAGATCAATTAAGCATTAATACCATCCGTACGCTGTCTATGGATGCGGTGCAGAAAGCAAATTCAGGCCATCCGGGTATGCCCATGGGTGCTGCCCCTATGGCTCACGTACTGTGGACTCGTTTTTTAAGATACAATCCTGAAGACCCCAACTGGATAGGTCGCGATAGGTTTGTGCTTTCTGCTGGTCATGGCTGTATGTTACTCTATAGTTTGCTCCACCTTGCTGGCTATAAAGTAAGTATTGACGATCTGAAGAATTTTCGTCAGATACATTCTATTACGCCCGGCCACCCTGAATATGGCCTTACACCAGGGGTAGAGGTTACTACTGGTCCTCTGGGACAGGGGTTTGCTCATGCAGTAGGCATGGCAATAGGACAAAAGTATTTATCTACTACCTACAAGTCAGATGATTTTGATCCTTTTGACTATCATATCTATGGCATATGTAGTGACGGTGATTTGATGGAGGGTATATCTTCAGAGGCAGCTTCTATGGCGGGTCACCTTGCTTTGGGTAACCTCATCTTTTTATATGACGATAATGAGATTTCCATTGAAGGAGATACTGGTATCGCTTTTACTGAAGATGTGAAAAAAAGATTTGAAGCATTTCAATGGCAGGTACTGGAAGTAAAAGATGGAAACGATCTGGATGCTATTGAAAAAGCCATTGCTGAAGCTAAAGCGGATTCTACTCGCCCAACTTTAATCAAAGTACGTACGCAGATAGCATTTGGGAGTCCGAACAAAGTAGGAACAGCCGGATCTCATGGTGCTCCTCTGGGAGAGGATGAAGTGAAAGCCTCTAAAGAATATTTAGGCTGGCCCAGCGATAAATTTTTCTATGTACCGGACGAAGTCAAAAGCCAGTACAATGCACTAAAAGAAAAAGGCAAAAAGCTACAGCAGGAATGGAAAGACAAATGGAGTGAATACGCTAAAGCAAACGCTGATAAAGCCGAGATGTGGGAGGCTGCCAAAAGTGGAAAGCTACCTAAAGGTTTGGCAGAAAAACTACCCGTTTACAAAATAGAAGATGGTGCAGTAGCTACCCGTAAAGCTTCCGGCAAAGCGCTTAACTTTATTGCTGATCATTGCCCCTGGCTCATCGGAGGGTCTGCTGACTTAGCACCCTCAAACAATACAAACCTTAATGCTTTCAAATCATTCACGAAAGAAGACTATGGTGCTCGTAACTTTCACTTTGGAGTAAGAGAGCATGCTATGGCAGCAGCGGTAAATGGTATGAATTTAACAGAGGGTGTAAGAGCATACGGTGCAACATTTTTGATTTTCTCAGACTATTTGAAGCCTTCTTTAAGGCTGGCCGCCATCATGAAGTTACCAAGCATTCTGGTTTTTACCCATGATAGTATTGGCTTGGGAGAAGATGGTACAACCCACCAGCCGATTGAGCACCTGATGGCCATGCGCTTGATTCCCGGTGTGACAGTGATCAGGCCCGGAGATGCTAATGAGACCGTACAGGCCTGGAGGGTAGCAATGGAACATCATGATGGACCAGTAGCACTAGCGCTTACCCGCCAGGGATTGCCGACCCTTGACAGAAATGTGTATGCCAAGGCGGAAGAACTAGAAAAAGGGGCATATATTTTGAAAGAAGCAGAAGGTGAACCTCAGGTAATATTGATTGCCAGTGGCTCAGAAGTACAACTGGCAATAGATGCACAGCAGGAACTTGCTAAAGGTGGAGTTGCTGCCAGGGTAGTCAGCATGCCAAGTTGGGAGCTGTTTGAGGCGCAAAGTGATGCGTACAAGGAAAGTGTGCTTCCTAAAAATGTTAAAAAACGAGTTTCTATAGAAGCAGGCTCTACTTTAGGTTGGCATAAATATATCGGAGGAGAAGGCATGGCAATAGGACTGGATACGTTTGGAGAGTCGGCCCCAGGAGAGGAACTGATGGAGTTTTTTGGATTTACGGTGGAAAATGTTGTCTCTAAAACCAAGCTACTCCTTTAGAGAAGAAATTTGACTTTTAAAATACAAAAGCACACTAACTATAGTGTGCTTTTGCTATATATATACAAATATTATCATCAAAATATTATAAATCTCAGTAGTATATGGGATTTTTGATAGAAAATTCAGAATTTCAGTAGCTATTAATAATTTAAATTTTCTCTTTGTTAATCAGCGCTTATATTTATAAAAGTTAATTGAGTTTTCTTTTCAAATCAAGTGCATGTATAGGAGTCATTTTATTCTTGCGTGGCGTAATCTTCTGAAGCACAAGGCTTATGCGCTGATTAACCTCCTGGGGCTAACTCTGGGGATCAGTTGTAGTTTGCTGGTACTGTTGTACATCTTTGATGAACTCAATTATGACCAACA
Organism: Catalinimonas locisalis; assembly: GCF_038039535.1. Classification (NCBI taxonomy): domain Bacteria; kingdom Pseudomonadati; phylum Bacteroidota; class Cytophagia; order Cytophagales; family Catalimonadaceae; genus Catalinimonas; species Catalinimonas locisalis. The sequence goes on from NZ_JBBPHP010000006.1 coordinate 153,537, forward strand.
TTTTCCTGAGGCAGAACATATTTACCGACTGAATTATCAGTATAAAAACGATACCTATGCGATAACAGGGTTTGTGAACTGGTGGGATGCAAACAAGGATGAACAGCTTCTGAAGTTATCCGCCTTTAAAGAAATCAAAGGGGTGGAAAAGGTAGCTCAGTTTAATGCTACTCATGGCGCCACCATGGACAAGCAACCTGTATATCTTAGTCTGCAAAAAAATGCGAATCGTGAGGAAAAATTTACTGAAAAAGAAGTGCTTCTTTCCAATACAGGAAAAGAGCTTTATGATATTTTTCAGTGGAAGCTTTTATACGGAAATCAAGAAAACAGCTTTAGTAACCCCTATGCTGCTATCCTTACCAGAGCCACTGCCGAGCGATATTTTGGTAAAAACTGGGAGGGTCGCGTTCGCGACCAGACCTTAAACTGGAAAGAGAACGAATATCCCATCACTGCTGTAATTGAGAATGAGGATGAAAACACACATTTTCATTTTGATGTCATCCTTCTTACTCCCGAGATACCTTCCTGGGGTGCCTATGTCTATTTAAAACTTACTCCTACAGCTTCACTTCATGACATAAATGTTGCTGTAAATGAACAGTTGGAACTAGTTGAGCCTTCCATCAAAGAAAACCCCGATGAGAAGGGAAGCTATTTACAGCAGATATCCGATATTCACTTTTCACGGAGTATTTTATTTGAACTTAGCCCTCCGGGTGATATACAGTATCTTTACATTTTTGGAGTCATTGGGCTGATTATTTTGTCCATCACTGTTACCAACTATATCAATTTATCTGTTGCCCTTTATTCAAGGAGAAGAAGTGAAATTGGTATGCGTAAAGTGATGGGTGCCCCCCGAGAGAGCATCACTTGGCAGTTTCTTGCTGAAGCTATATTGCTTTGTACAATCAGTTTGCCCTTATCTCTGTTGTTGTTAGAGCTTTGTATACCCTACTTCAATCAGATCATGAATCTGGAGTTAGAGAACTTATTCATCAATTCCTTTGGAAACGCTCTACTTGTATTGCTATTTACCATCATTGTAGGGCTGATTTCTGGTTTGTATCCTGCCTTATTGCTTTCTGGAAAAAATGTGCTGGATCTGATAAGAAGCCAAACAGGAGGAGTGAAAGAACGCTTTGCTCTTCGTAGGGTAATGTTTGTGTTTCAGTTTACATTATTGATTGCTTTGGGTTCTGCCACTATACTGGTAAATAGGCAGTTGAACTTTATTAACCATAAAAATCTGGGCTTTCACAAAGAAGGAATAGTCACATTTAATCCTGTTAGCTCAGAAAATTATCAAAGAATAAAAAACAGACTACTGAGATATCCTCAATTTACCCAGATAGGGCAGGGGATGGTTCCTGGGCTGGAGATGAGCGATAATGTATCGTATAAGCTGAGTGGGAGCGAAACGATGCATGACAACGCTGGTTTTTGGGAGATGGACTGGGACGCAGTCAAAGTATTGGGCATTGATATCTCTGATGTTACCGAAAGTAATGCTCCCAACGAAGTGATTATATTAAATCAGGCTTCGGCAATCAATCTGCAGGAGCAGCTAGGCATAGATGACAAAAATGAACTCCAGGGAAGAAATGTCACCACACATTTAGAATATCAGAACGAAGATGGCTCCTATGGTAATGAATATGTGATTGGAGGTTTTGTGGAGGATCTGCATCTATTATCTCTTAAAGAGAAGATTAGCCCAATGCTGATCAAGGTAGATAAAAATCCGGATATGGTTTACTGGGTAATATTGAAGGTAGATACTGACAAACTTTCAGAATCTTTAGATATTTTGAGGGAAGAATACGCTGAGGTGATTCCTGATACTCCACTGGAAATCAATTTTTTGGAAACCAGTTTACAGCAACTGTATGAGCAGGAACAACGGGTGGCCTCATTATCTTTTTACCTTAGCATAATAGCTGTAATAATTGCTACACTAGGGCTTATGTCTATGTCTGCCTATCTGGTAAGTTTGAGAACTCGTGAAATAGGCATCCGGAAGGTGATGGGGGCCTCGGTTATAGAGCTTTTGATGTTGTTGAGTAAGGAATTTATCTTCCTGGTAGGTGTGGCAACTGTCATAGCTACGCCTTTTGCTTATGTTTTTATCAACCGCTGGTTATCCGATTTTGCTTACCGAATAGATGTGAACATATGGATATTTTTGCTTACCGGCTTTATTGCTTTAATTGTTGCGGTAGCAATCGTAATTCTGCAAACCATCAAAACCGCCAATACCAAGCCAGCCATTACTTTAAAATCGGACTAAGGAATAGTTACGGTAAGTATTATGCAAAAAAAAGGGAGGCTAAAACCTCCCTTAGGTTTTAATAGAAATTGTTTTCTACACTTCAGCAGCTTCTGCCTCTTTACTGGTATGTAAAAAACCAACAGCCAATGAGTCTTCACCAAGGAAATGTTCTATATGGTGAGCTCTGTCTTCAGTTTTGAACAATAGTTTTTCCAATAAATTTTTGGTTGCATAGTCACCAAGCTCAAATGCGCTTTTGATTGACTTTCTCAACTCAATAGCAATCTTTTTCTCTGCTTGCATGTCGTTTTCCAGGCTTTCACGAATTCTGAAAACACCTTTGTTCTCATGCTCTACATATGATAGTTTAGAGAAGTCAGCAGGATTACTGGTTGGTGCATAACCCATCACTGTTAATCGCTCTGCGAGTTTATCAAATCCTTTATGCAACTCATCATAATTTTCTTCAAAAAACAAATGTAAATCGCGGAACTGTGGACCTTCTACCAACCAGTGATGCTTATGATACTGATGATAAAGGGTCATAAAAGCTGCAAGGTGACGATCCAGTTGTTCTGCCATTTCCTTTGCTACTTTTTTATCTAACCCAACCGGATTTCCATCGTACTCTTTTTGCTCTCTTAACTTATCCATAAAAATTCTTTTATTTTTAATTCAAAAAAGTTTAATTCTTTAATAATACAACTGGGAGAGGATGCTAGTGTTTTAACATTTGGTATGTGATTTTAAAATCAACATTTGTAAAGTCTATTTTTTCATATTGTAAGTAATAATGAATAACAACTCAATTGATACTGAGCGGAAGTCTATTCCTGAAACTAGTCCAAATGAAAGTATAGATCAGGAAAAAGATAAAACCATTAGGTTTTTGTTCGTTAGCCTGATGCTAGCGGTTCTACTGGTTTTGTCAATGCTTATCTACGTGGTGAATGAATATCTGGTAGTGCAAAATGCAAATGCACAATTTTTAAATGATCATTATAATTTTGGACCGGATCAACCCTTTTACAGAGAATCTGCTGAAGCTTATCTGAATTTTGTATTGCGGTTTATCATTATCTATGGGCTCATCAGTTTCTTCGGATTTGTATCATTCATTTTGCGGAGGCCCTGGCTCTATTTACTTATCATTGTTATGTCAGTAATTTCTGTGATCTATTTTTTTCTACTCTGAAACATTTTTAGCGCTTTCTTATTGATAGCTAAAAAAGGAAATGGCATATAAGAAAATTGCGCTGATTCTTGGTAATAGTCTTTTTCCGGAACACAGCTCACTGAATCCCAATCAACACACTTTGTTTTTTATGGCTGAAGATGTGGGGCTTTGTTCACACTTTAAATATCATAAGCATAAGCTGGTGCTTTTTCTGTCAGCAATGCGCTCTCATGCTGAGCAGATTGAGCAGGATTATCCTTTGCAATACTGGCAACTTTCTGAGAAGAATGCTCACCTTTCTTATGAGGAAAAACTGGAAGAGACAATTAATCAATATGCTTCCCTGGAAGAAGTAGTCAGTTATCAGATAGAAGATCATTTTTTTGAAAAGAGTATTAAAAAATTTTGTAGAGAAAAAGGGCTAAAATTCACCCAAGAGCCCTCTCCAGGATTCATCAATACCATTCAGGATTTTCAAGCTTACGTAGATGGTACAAAAAAGCCGTTTATGCAAACCTTTTATAAAGAGCAAAGAAAAAGACTGCACATACTGATGGAGGAGGAAGGTAAGCCGGTAGGCGGTAGCTGGTCTTATGATCAGGAAAACAGAAAAAAGCTTCCCCGCGACATTCACATACCCCCTCAGCCAGATAGTGAACATACTGCCCATACCCAGGAAGTAATTAGTTTGGTAGACAAATTATTTGAAGATCATCCGGGAAAAACGAATAATTTTAACTGGGCTACGACCCGCCGGCAGGCACTTTATCGCCTGAATGACTTTTTGGAGAATCGCTTTCAGCATTTTGGCCCTTATGAAGATGCCATAGATCGGCAACGCAATTTTTTGTTTCATTCGGTACTATCTCCCTACCTTAATCTAGGCCTGATCACTCCTGATGAAGTGGTAGACAAAGTATTAGCTTATGCTGAGGAACACGATACACATCTACCCAGTGTAGAAGGATTTGTTAGGCAAATAATCGGATGGAGGGAGTTTATGCGCGGTATGTATCATACCCACGATCTGAAAGGAAATTTCTTCCGACATAAAAGAAAATTAAAAGCATGCTGGTATGATGCATCTACCCAGATGCCTCCCTTAGATGACAGCATCAGGAAGGTAGTGAAGCATGCATACACGCATCATATTGAAAGACTAATGGTACTTGGTAATATCATGCTGCTCTCTGAAATCCATCCTGACGAAGTCTACAAGTGGTTTATGGAAATGTTCATTGATTCCTCCGACTGGGTGATGGTACCCAATGTATATGGCATGAGCCAGTTTGCCGATGGAGGGACTTTCGCTACCAAACCTTATATCGGTGGGGCAAATTATATCTGCAAAATGAGTGACTACCAAAAAAAGGGCGACTGGACAGATGAAATAGATGGGCTGTACTGGAGATTTATTGATAAAAACAGAAAGTTATTTGGCTCCAATCCCCGTATGTCCATGATGGTTTCTATGTATGACAAAATGGATCAACAAAAGAAAAAAAGACTACTGAGCGCTGCCGAGGCTTTTTTAAAGAGAACCACTACTGATTAATTTATTTGGCTGCATCTTTATTACCAATACATGTTTAATAAACTTGTGATCGCTTTTACTCTGATAATTTACTGTTAATACAAAGTTCTACAACTGCTATATCCCTTATTTATGTTGGTTTAGTTCTGTTAGCTTTTTAATTTGCTTGTTCTTAACAAAAGAAGCATAAGGATTTTTTTCTTTAAGCCCTAAAGCAAATGTAGAGCAGATAATCTAAGCTATTGAAGGGCAACTACTGACTACTATGAATTATTGATAATAAGATGAAAATAGCCATCATAAAATATAATGCCGGCAATGTGCAGTCGGTTATTTATGCATTACAGCGTTTTGGTTTGGAGCCCAAACTTACCGATGATGTAGAGTACATACAGCAGGCTGATAAAGTTATTTTTCCCGGTCAGGGAGAAGCCAGCTCTGCGATTCGTTATCTGAAAAGCAAAAAGCTTGATGAACTGATTATGAATCTCAAGCAGCCGGTCTTGGGCATTTGCATAGGTTTGCAACTGATGTGTGCTCATTCGGAAGAAGGAGATACACCTTGCCTGGGAATTTTTAAGGAAAAGGTGAAGAAATTTCCTCCTAAAGATAAAGTGCCGCATATCGGTTGGAATACCCTGGAAAATAAAAAAGGGCTGCTATTAAATGGTCTGAGGGATGATGCATACTTGTATTATGTACACAGTTATTATGCTGAAGTGGGGGAAGAAACAGTAGGGGAAACCAACTATATCCTGCCTTTTAGCGCTGTGATGGAAAAAGATAATTTTTACGCCATTCAGGCTCACCCCGAAAAAAGTGGTAAAGACGGGGAAGTAATCCTGAAGAACTTTTTAGACTTATAAGCAATATGGAAATCATCCCTGCAATTGACATCATTGACGGAAAATGTGTTCGTTTAACGCAAGGTGACTATGCTCAAAAAAAAGAATATCACAGCAATCCCTTAGTAGTTGCGAAGAAGTTTGAAGATCATGGTATCAAAAGACTTCACCTGGTGGATTTGGATGGAGCAAAAGCTAAGAAAGTAATCAATTATCATGTGCTGGAGCAAATTACCAAGCATACTTCACTAAAAGTTGATTTTGGTGGGGGAGTGCAATCTGATGCGGATCTCAAAATCGTATTTGAGATGGGAGCCCAGCAGGTTACCGGCGGAAGTATTGCAATACGCGAACCTGAAACTTTTATCTCCTGGTTAGCAACCTATGGTGCTGAAAAAATAATATTGGGTGCTGATGCCAGAGATAGAAAAATTGCCATAGGCGGCTGGCAGGAGTCTACTGGTCAAGATATTCTTGACTTCATCAAAGATTATCATGGAAAAGGAGTAAGCCATGTAATCTGTACTGATGTAGCCAAAGATGGAGTATTGGAAGGACCATCCATAGAACTCTATGAGGAAATTTTAGCAGTTGCTCCCAAAATCAAACTAATTGCGAGCGGGGGTGTATCGGGCATTGAGGATCTTCATAAGCTTAAAAAGATTGGTGTTTCTGGTGTAATCATTGGAAAAGCGATTTATGAAGGGCGAATTAATTTAGAAGATTTGAAGCCTTTTTTATAGTTTTGATGCACTCATTTTTCATAAAGCCCTTACCTTAGCGTTGTATTCTAGTTGAATAGCTTAATGCTGTTAATCAGTCTTTTAATTTAAACTCATGTTATCTAAAAGAATCATACCCTGCCTGGATGTCAAAGATGGCCGTACAGTGAAGGGTGTAAATTTTGTAGAGTTAAGAGATGCCGGAGATCCTGTAGAACTTGCAAAAATTTATGCAGAAGAGGGAGCAGACGAGCTGGTTTTTCTTGACATCACTGCTACGGTAGAGAAAAGGAAGACTTTGGTGGAGTTGGTAAGAAAAGTAGCCGAGCAGGTTAATATCCCTTTCACCGTGGGTGGAGGTATCAGTTCTGTGGAAGATGTGGCAGCTATGCTCAATGCCGGTGCAGATAAAGTTTCAATTAACTCAGCAGCTGTCAAACGCCCTGAGCTTATCAATGAACTGGCCGCCAATTTTGGTAACCAGTGCATTGTAGTAGCCATAGATACCCGTTTCGTAGATGGAAAGCATATTGTTCACACCCATGGGGGTAGGACACCCACTAACTTAGAAACTTTTGCCTGGGCGCGTGAAGTACAGGAAAGAGGAGCAGGAGAAATATTACTTACCTCAATGGACCATGATGGCACCAAGGCAGGTTTTGCCAATGCGCTTACCGGACAGCTTTCTTCTGAGTTGAGTATTCCAATCATTGCTTCAGGAGGCGCTGGTACCATGGCCCATTTTGTAGACGTATTTACCTTAGGGCGCGCAGACGCTGCCCTGGCGGCAAGTATATTTCATTACAAAGAAATTCCTGTACCCGAACTTAAAAATTATCTGGTAGGACACCAGATTCCCATAAGACTTACAGTCTAAGTTATGACTAAAAATAAACTTTCAGAGAAGAATTTAGCATTTATCAACCAGCTTTTAGAGATCATCAGTAGCCGTCATCATGAGGCGCAGAAAGATGCTGATTCTCCATCCTATACCGTATCATTATTCCGTAAAGGGATTAATAAAGTTGCACAAAAAGTTGGAGAAGAAGCAGTGGAATTAGTGATAGAAGCTAAAGACGATAATGCAGATTTGTTTAAAAATGAAGCCGCCGACCTGCTTTTTCATTATCTTGTTTTATTAGAAGCCAAAGGCTTTAGCCTGGTAGATATTATTGAGGTACTGGAAGAAAGACATAAGTAAAGCGTTATCTGCAAGTACCTACTCAAAAACAACACTTATGAAGTATTGGATATTTTCTGCGTTAGTGCTTGTGTGTATACATGCCAATGCTCAAAATGAACTGGAAAAACTGCCTATTAACTCTCAGGCCAACGAACAAAACCCTGTATTGAGTCCTGATGGCCAGACCTTGTATTTTGTACGTGAACATCATGCTGAAAATGAAGGCGGAAGCCGAGATGCTGGTGATATCTGGTACAGCCAAAAACAGGCGGATGGAAGCTGGTCCGAACCAAAAAATGAGCGCTCAATAAATAATCAGTTTTACAACAGTATTGTTGGGTTTGCCGAAGGTGGAAATAAAGTGTATTTGGTAGGCCATTACTTAGAAGGAGACAAGAAGCCTACCACCCAGGGAATATCATTTGCCAGAAAAGAAGGAAACGCATGGAGTGAACCTAAAGCGCTGAAGATTCCCTATTTCTATTCTAAGTCAGATCATCAGAGTGCTAGCTTACACAACAGTGGGCAGATTATGCTGGTGACGCTACAGTCGTATGATACCAAAGGCGCTGAGGATTTGTATGTCTTATTCAAACAGGGTGATGGTGCCTGGTCGGAGCCCAAAAATCTGGGTAATGACATCAACACGCCTTATCAGGAGATGACCCCTTACCTGGCTCCCGATGGAAAAACACTGTTTTTTGCCAGCAACGGCTATGAAGGGTTTGGCAGCAGAGACATATTTATGTCCGTAAGGCTTGATGATAGCTGGGAAAAATGGTCAAATCCCAAAAATCTGGGTGCCAGGGTGAATACTGAAGGAACAGAACTTTATTATTATTTGCCTACTGAAAGCGAATATGCTTATCTCTCATCCACTCAAAATAGTGATGGTCTGGGGGATTTGAACCGGGTAAGAGTTAATCCGGAAGAAGAGGAAATCTTAGAAGAAGTGGCTGATATCCCGCAAGTCCCTGAAGAGGATATGATACTTGAAGATGAGCCGGAAGAACCTACAGAAGAAATCGCTGTAGAAGTTGAACCAAGTCCAGAAGAAGAGGAAGAAGCAGCTGATTTAGTAGAATTCAGAGGGCAGGTGATGAATGAAAAAACCGGAGAGGTACTGGATGCTGAATTGATGCTGACATCATTAAAAAATGATACTTCACTAAACCGTAGCATTGAAGTTAATGATGATGGCTTTTTTACCGTCAACCTCACTGCGGATCAGGATTATGAAATTTCAGTAGAAGCTGAGGGTTTTATTAGAAAGCGTGATAGAATATTACTGAGTAACCAGACGCCAATTGACAACTCTGATATAATTGTCAGGAATTTTTCACTCTCTCCTATTGAGGTCGGAACTACAGTTAATCTTGAAAATGTACTGTTTGACAGAGGAAATGCTGAAATGCTCACAGGTTCTACAGAAACTTTAGATGAGGTAGTAGAATTTTTGAATGAAAACCCGAACGTTGTCATTGAAGTTTCTGGTCATACTGATAACCGTGGCCGTCCTGATCTTAACCTCATACTCTCTCAGGAGAGGGCTGAGGCAGTAAAAAGATATTTGGTAGCTCAGGGAATAGATGCGGCACGTGTTCAGGAAAAAGGATATGGAGGTACAAAACCTATCGCCAGTAATGCGATTGAAGAGGAAAGGCAGAAAAACCGAAGGGTAGAATTCACAATATTAGAAAAATAAAAACAAAAGCCTTCTAAACGTTCTCAGAAGGCTTTTTTTATACACACGCTTATTGTAGAATAGCGAAACTGATCGCTCCTAACTCTGTGATTTTCCCGACATTGACCTCTATATCATCTACAGTTTCAACATTTTCATTTTCAGGAAAATCTACTGAAATTTGGTATGTACCCGGCTTCACACCTTTGATTAAAAATCCACCTTCTTCATCAGTATAGGTAGTATAAGTGTAATCTCCATAGGTAGCGGTAATAAAAGCTTTCTCACCCATTAAAGCTATAATTCCTTCTATAGCCCCGCTATTTTCTTCAGCAGAACAATGAATTACTGGCTTTAGATTAAACTTATCTGAACCGGTAGACACTACAGATTGTCCAGCATCAAAATCCAGGATAAAATTATACGTAAATTCTTCTCTAAGTTCCTGATTCACATTAAGCTTCAGACCCGATTGCATTGCACTGGGTGTAGTAAGGGGAAACATTTCTCCATCAATTTTAAGCGTATTATTTTCTCCCAACACCAATCTAATCTGCGATAGTTTACCACTAGGAAATTCCGTATCTGCTAGAATTGCCTCTTCACCATTGACAAGACTCAAAAGATTGAAAACTTTGTCTTTACTTTCATCAGTAATAACTGAGCGCCATCCATTTTCATCTTCAGATGCATTAGCTTCACTGTGCACCAAAATGTCTTTTACTTCTACATTTACTTCCTCATAAGCTTCTGCCGGAGCATCAACCATTACGATTCTGAGTTTAGCAGATGTTCCATCTTTGTCGCTGCATGAACTGAAACAAATTCCACAGGCTAAGAACATTCCAATAAATAATTTTGTCTTCATAATCACATTTTATTTGGTTATGAGGACAAAATTAGGAGATTGCTGTATTTAAAAAATTCAATTAATATTTAAAAAGTACAATTTATCTTAGTTATTGACGGCTTCAGAATAGCATCATTGAAGTTGTGTTTATAAGCTATAATCATATAGAACTCCTTTAGATAATAACTCATATTGAGCCCAGCCGTTGAAGAGAAAACAATGGTAGATGATACTGAAATAGGAATCCATATTTACTAAAATTCATTTTTTTTAGCATAATCAATTTTTTAATTTTGTTGATGAAATTTTTTGAAAATGATAGTCAAAGAGACACATTAATATCACTTTTAAAATTATCGGGACCGATAGTTTTAGCCAATGTATTGCAGACTGCTTATCAATTAATAGATACATTTTGGTTGGGGAGATTGGGTGCAAATGCAGTAGCTGCAGTTTCTTTAAGTTTTCCTGTACTTTTTCTTATTATTTCTCTGGGAATAGGCCTGACACTTGGGGGGTCAATTATGGTAGCGCAATACAAAGGTATGGAAAACCAACGCATGGTTGATTATTCAAGTGCCCAGACTTTTTTTGTACTTTTCTTTATTTCCATCCTTTTGGCACTTCTTGGGTACTTTATCTCCGAACCCTTAATGATTATTATTGGAGCTAAGGGAGAAGTCTTGGAGGAGGCGGTGAGTTACTTTAAAGTTTCTTCAATAGGCTTCATCTTTCTTTTTCTATTTTTTGTGTTTCAATCCCTCATGAGAGGCATCGGTAATGTCGTAGTGCCTACTTATGTGGTACTTTCTACGGTTATCCTTAATTTATTTCTTGACCCGCTTTTTATCTATGGTTGGGGACCCATTCCACCGATGGGTGTTGCAGGTGCTGCAATGGCGAGTGTTCTGACCCAGGCATTATCTGCCATCATGGGTATCTGGATTTTATCAAATGGCAACTATGGGATTCAGCTTCATTGGAGTGATTTTAACTTTAACCTGAATTGGTTTAAAGAACTGATCAGAATAGGAGTTCCCTCAAGCCTGGAAATGTCTACCCGGGCTTTGGGATTAACTATGTTGGTTACTTTAGTTACTGGCTTCGGGAGTATGGTAGTGGCATCCTATGGTATAGGTGCTCGTATTCTTAGCTTCATCATTATTCCTGCACTTGGTTTATCTTCTGCAACTACTACCTTAGTAGGTCAGTACGTAGGGGCAAATAGAATTAACAAAGCACATGAAGTAGGCATACTGAGCGCTAAAGTCGCTTTTTATGGATTGACATTTGTAGGCTTAATACTTTTTCTGATGGCAAAACCCCTTACAGCTTTTTTTGTCCCCGGTGAAACTCAGGTGATTGAAAACGGTGCCTTATTCATTAAGATAATGGCTCCTAGCTTTGGTTTATTAGGCATTCAGCAGGTGATTAATGGTGTTTTTAACGGAGCAGGCTTCACCCTGGCTTCACTGTTGGTATCCATATTATCCCTTTGGATCATAAGGTTTCCACTGGCTTATTTACTGTCACATAATACGGGCTTGTCATATGACGGAATATGGTGGGCATTTCCTATTTCCAATCTTATTGCAGCTATTTTTGCCTTTTTGTGGTTCAACAGGGGTGACTGGAAAAGGAGAAAAAGAGTAAGTGTAGAATTTTAAGCGCTATAGAGATAATTTATTATCAGCAAAGTAAATCTCGGGTAGATAAGGCTTAAGCATACTGTAGTCTTTAAATACTTTCACTTTTACAATATTTTCCCAGGGTAAGTAGCTGGAGGACCAAACTTCAAAATAAATTCCTTTGATGGTATAAAGCTTGATGTAATAATTTTCTAGCGTTCTGGTCGCCAGATAGTTACCCTTTTCTCTCAGTAATCTAACTCTTTGCGTGAATGAAATCAGTTTAAAATCACTTAAATCCATAATTTCTCTATTTAATGCCTAACAATCAGTAATGTTGAAAAATTGTAACAATAAATAATCTCAAAAAATGCTACCAAATAAGGTAATTCTTGTTAATTGAATAAGAATACTCAGTAAATAAGATATTAATACTCATCAGTATAATCTACTGATTTATAAGTTAATTAAATATAAATTATTATGCCAATTTATGTAAAATCATAATATTATTTTACGAGATAGAGAATGATGGATTTGTAATATTTAAACAAAATTTTATAATGTTCAGCGGTATTGTAGTTAATATATAGCTGTAAAACTGATCAATATGTTCAGATTTTCTCACTTAACGTGCGCATTATTCACTAATAAGTGTCAATCAATTTTAGCCTCAAGGTTCTAATCTATTCCATTCTTAAATATATTAATGGAATAAGTACAAAAATGACTTATCACCACTTTTTTAGAAAAAGTCATAGGTGTAAGAATATAATTTTTTTAATAATTGATATGCTTCTAATATCAGTACTTTAGCCTGATAACCAACTGAAGTACATAATGCTTAAAAGTTTTTATTTGTACCTGACAATTTTGGTCTGTACGATCACACATACACAGGCACAAAAAGTGGTAGAATATGAATTGGTGAATATGGGTAGGGATGTGAATAGCATCTATCATGATTCTACCCCAATTGTTAGTCCTGATGGAAATACCCTTTATTTTACGATTACCAATCATCCTGAGAACACTAAGGGAGTAGAAGGAAGTCAGGATATATGGTATTCGGTGAAAGATTCTAGCGGAAATTGGTCAAAATCTGTGCATATGGATAAACCATTTAACCGAAATAGATACAATCAGGTATTGAGTGTTTCTTTGGATGGCAACCGACTTTTAATACGGGGTGGTAATGGAAGTGATGATCTGGGGTTTTCAATTTGCCGGAAAGTTAACGGTGTATGGCAAAAGCCTGAAGCACTGGATATTCCCGACTTTGATGATATGTGTAAAGGACAATTCAATGGTGCTTTTTTATCTTATGATGATCAGGCATTGCTTTTATATTTTAGTGAAAGACCAAAGAGTAAGTATAGTGATCTTTATGTAAGCTATCCTCAGGGTGGAAGCCACTGGACCAGGCCGGTATTGATCAAAAGCTTAAATACTCATATGGATGAATTTGGACCTTTTCTGGCGCCAGACAATAAAACCTTATACTTCGCCAGCAACCGCGGAGGTGGTATGGGGAATATGGATGTCTATGAAGCCCAAAGGAAGGGTGAGAGCTGGCTGAAATGGTCAGAACCAAAAAATATTGGTGCACCAGTAAATACCGGCGGCTTTGACGCATATTATTCTGTAGGACTGAATGATACCCTTGTCTTTACCACCAGAGCTTTCATGTCTGCTGATGGTGGCCATCTGGACATTTTTTCACTCAAAAGAATTATCAAAGAGGACCCTAAGATCAGGCTGGAAGGAGTAGTGATGAATAAAAATAACTGGGAGCCGGTTAAGGCCCATATTCGTTACAGTAAAGCCGAAGAAGTACTAGGAGTGATGGAAAGCAGCGAGGAGCGTGGAGAATTTAGTACTGCGCTTGCAGATACCGCTAAATATTATTTGGAGGTGAATGCAGAAGGATTCTTCAGTCATGAAGATAGTGTGATGGTTTACGGTAATATTCAGTCTGATACTGTTTTTTACAAAGAGATCTTCCTGAAACCTATTGAAGTAGGTGTCTCAGTACGTTTAAATAATATCTTTTTTGATTACAACAAATCCTCCCTACGCCCTGAGTCTTTTCCTGAACTCAATAAGGTAGTAGAATTCTTACAGGAAAACCCAAAACTGGAAGTAGAGATCGCTGGCCATACTGATGACAGGGGTACCGACGAATATAACGAAAAGTTATCTCAGGGTAGGGCTGAGGCAGTAGTTAAATATCTGATTGATAACTGGATAGATGAGTATCGTGTCAAAGCCAAGGGATACGGAGAAAGCAAGCCTGAAGTAGAAAATGATAGCGATGAGAATCGTCAGATCAATCGTAGAGTAGAGTTTACCATTCTTAAAAATTAATAAGTTGGAAGTTAATGGTAGGAAGCTTGAAGTGGGAAGTAGGAAGTAAAAAAACTTCTCTCTTCCCACTTCAAGCTTCCTGCTCCTCACTCCAAGTTTCCCTCTTCCTCTCAATAAGGCATAAATCTTTCATCTTTATAGCACCATGCCCAGTGCTCTCCTCTTTCGGCAGAAGTAACTACTGGATGTCCGGTTTCATGGTAATGCTTTGTAGCATGTTTGTTTACTGAACTGTTGCAGCAGTGTACTCCACCGCAGGTCTGGCATACCCTGAGATGTACCCAGCTGTCACCGGTTTTCACACATTCCTGACACTCCATGGCAGGAGCAGTCTTAATATGTTCTTTGTCAAAATGTGCACAAGGCGTAGGATCAACGGGCATAGCTTTAAGATTTTAGTTGAAAGTTGGTACCGGATTAGATGAAAGTTTAAAGGTCAGCGGTAATATAAAATACATCTGAACAGATTTACCCATTTCTTTACCTGCTTTCCACTTATCGTATTTTTTTACTACACTTTCTGCTTCCTCGCTAAGAACCTGATGAGGAGAACTGATGGCTTTGGCTTCTATTAACTTTCCCTCTTTATCAATAACAAACTTAATCAGTACTTTACCCTGAATATTGTTCTGGCGAGCAAAAGTTGGGTATTCTAGTTTTTTACCTACAAATTCGTAAAAAGCATCCAACCCATCACCTGGTTCTGCTTGCTCAATCTTTTTCTGATAATATATTTTGTTTCCTTCTTCATCAAAACGATGAGCCTGAACGAGTTCTCCATTATTGTATTCTTCCTCAAAGTACAGCTCTCCTTTTTGGGTATAACCGCTCCAGAGACCTTCTTTTTTGTAGTCTACAAATTGACCTTTTTCTTTTAGCCTGATTGAAACATACTCATAAAAGGCTTCATATTCCCCTGTACCCCGATCAACTTTTAAGTTGCCTTGCTCATCCCAAAACTGGTCAACGTAAAGTTGTCCATTTTCAAAGTATATATTTTGTCGGGGGCTTCCATCTTTATAATAGTATTTCCAAGCGCCAACTTTTTTATCATTATCATATCTGCCCTCGGATTTTGTCTTGCCGTTCTCATGATAACTGACAAATTCACCTTCTTTGTTACCATTGATATATCGGCCCTTTCTGTAAATATGGTCATTTAAGTAATAGTCAGTAATAGTACCGTTGCAGTTTAGGGTATTCAATTCATTCGTGAGGCGATAATATGTAGCATTTTCTTCTTCACATTTTTCCCAATTTTGATCAAAATAGAGTCTGATCTCATTTGGTAAAAAATCAAGAAAAGGATAATCGGATTGAAGAATGTTGGGAGCATACATGAACCTTTCAGTATAGCTAATGCTGTGAGGTAAAAAAATCCCCTTTCCCAAGGGATCATTGGTTTTATTGCTTACCACTCCTAATGAATTGTAAGCTTTTCCGGATTTAAATTCGCCTTCTTTGTATTTTTCTTCATACAGTCTTGTTCCACTATCGTCATAGTATACCCACCAGTCATCTTTGAAGCCATTAACCACCTTTCCAGAGACATATACAGTATCTTTCAAATTCAGTGAGAAATAAAACCCTTCCCACAGGCCATTACCACCTTTCACTTTTTCCGTACCACTCTTATCATAGTAGGAAAGTACCTTAAAGTCATTTGTTGTAAATTCTATGCTTTGTTTAGGGTTGCCATCAGGATAAAAATACTCCCATATGCCTACCATCTGGTTATCCTGAAACTCACCTTGCATCTTTTTCTCTCCATTGAGGTAATAAAAAGTGAAATTTCCGGACTTTACTCCTCCTACATATTTGCCTTGCATGGCAAGTTTACCTTCAACATAATAATCCATCACGGGTCCCAGAAATACATAATATGTGGTATCTATCCAAGAGTTTCTGAAGTAGCTGGCCTGTGCTTTGTTGTTGAGCGCCCAGACAGAGTCATAATACAGGCTGGCCCTACGTTGGGTATACCCTGATTGTGTGCAGATCATCAGAAAAAATATCAGGCTTATTTTCAACTTCATGGATTTGGCAGCGATTATTTTTTTGAAGTAATGATAGCAATCCAGTTTTCCTCACTCGGAGCGCTGATGCTGGTTTCAGAGTCTGTATTTGTTGTTTTTATTTTGTCCCATTGATTTTTTAGCAACTCTACCCACTGAATTTCTGCTTGTTCGCCCAGCGCAGATAGGTCAAGTATTACTTCTCCACCTTGGGGAAAGTAAATTACATAGGTTTTATCGGGTACCGCTCTCAGGTAAGCTTCATTTTCTTCTCTGTTCTGTAACAGATGGTTACATGCTTCTGCCGAATAATGATCATAACTATTCACTACCTTCCTCATGCAAGCTATTACTGCCTGTGCGGTATCACTTAGCCCCAAGCCAGAAGGGGGGCGATGAAAGCGGATGGAAGCAGCACCCAATAAGACATTTCGGACAAAGCGCTCCACTGCATCCTGATGGTTATGTCCGAATTTATTGCCATCCGCCCCGTAGACTTTTACATTGTTCACCGGACGTGTATGCTCTGAAAGGTGGATGCGTTGAATCTGATTAAGTCCATTGTCCCAGTGGACTTGTCCTTTATTGTGGTTATTTTGAGAAATATCTACAAAGTCATAAATCTCAGGATGGTCAATCGTAGAGCGATGGGCAACATGGTTCAGGTCCCAGGGGTCCCACATCTCTGTGGTAAATATTTTTTTGTCATATCTTTCCTCGGCTACTTTTTTGATGTAGCCCGACCAGAATGCACCCCAGTCGGCAGTGACGCTGGTTTCATTGTCCATGCAGTACAACACATGATCGTACTGCAAACTATGCTCAAGTAGCTTATCAATATATTTCTGCTGAAACTCCAGCACCCTGAAGTTACTTAACTGAGAAGGAACAGTTCTGAAGAAGTTATTTTCAGTATATACCGGATGGGAATCAACGACTTCACTCAGTTTGCTTCGTCTCTGATCATAATTAACATTGTTTTTTGGATTGAAAGGGTTGACATCCCAGTTTTCCCGGTAGAAATCAAAAGTGGCCCAGAGTTCTATCTGGACCACAATATCTCTTTCAGCCGTAAGCTGAAGAAAATGGGCAAATCGTTCCCAGTAAGCTTCATTAAACTGATTCAGGTCGTACAGACCTTCTTTATTTTTTGCAAAGGCCCAAAGATTACCTTCGTCTCTACTGGACATGGTGCAGCGCACATAGTTTCCACCTGCCTCCTGAAGCTGGTCCAGATGAGTTTCCAGCTCAGAGTATTGAAATAAGTTATCTTCAGTGGAGCCTCCCAGTAGTATGGTAGGTTGTCCATCATAAGACCAGAAGCGGGGATGATCAGCACTTATGCTTATACCTTGAGAAAAAATTAAATTGCAGGATAGTAAGAAACAGGTTGTAAGTATTGATACCTTCCACATATGCAAAAGTCATTAATTACCTAGCAAACAATATAGATAATTAAGAGGACTCTTGCCGAATTTTGTGTAAGAAGTCTTTAAGCAAGCTTTTTATGCGTAGCTAATATTTACAACATTATGCAGGTGATGCTCCCAATCGCTTCAATGCTTTAATATGTGAATAGATTGCATCGCCGAAAGTAGGTTTCACATTATAAGGCAACTGAAACTCAGCGGCGGTCTTTTCTACAATCTCGGAAATTTTGCGATAATGAACATGACAGATATTAGGAAAGAGATGATGTTCAATCTGGTAATTTAATCCGCCAATAAACCAGTTCAGCAGGCGGTTATTACGGGCAAAGTTGGCGGTGGTTGTGAGCTGATGAATCGCCCATTCGTTTTCCATATTTCCCTCATCATTAGGGAGTGGCTGCTCAGTGCCTTCTACAACATGAGCCATCTGGAAGATGGTTGAAAGTATAAAACCCGCCGTAAAGTGCATTGCCAGGAAGCCGATGAGTACCTGCCACCACAGTAGGGGAGTTACCAGTACCGGTAATACAAGCATAAAGAATACATATAAAACCTTAAGTCCAAGTAAAGACATGTACTCTCGGTCAATATTAGCATTTTTACCTTTGTACTCACCAGCCTTATGATATCTCAATAATTTATAAAAGTCATTGCTGAACATCATTAAGGTCATCAAACCATATAGGAACCAAACATATAGGTGCTGATAAGCATGAAAAGCTTTGCGCGGTGCATGTTTGGATAATCTGATGACTACTTTAGTATCTATATCTTCATCCTTTCCATGAATGTTGGTATATGTATGGTGATGGAGGTTATGTTGTATTTTCCAAACGTTTGCATTAGCACCCAGCAGGTAAATACTATTCCCCATCAGCTTGTTAACAAAACTGTTTTTAGAGTAAGAACCGTGCAGTGCATCGTGCATGACCGTCATACCTACTCCGGCTTTGGCAACCCCCATAATTATGGCCAATGGAAGCAGAAATGCAGCTGACCAGGGGAGCAGCAATACGCCAATATAGGCAGCCAAATAAATACCAATAAGCGTTATGGATTTAATTACCATTTCACGATTGCCATAGCGTGAAATGTTATTATCGGTAAAATACTGATTTACTCTGCCTCTAAGTGTTGTGAAGAAAACAGATTTGTCTTTGTTAATAAATTTCATGTAAAGAGATAAAGAGAAATAAGATGCTTAATACTAAGCGAATAATTTTTAAAAATACTCACTAAGTGTGGATAATCCTAACTAGCCAAATTCCTTAATATTTACTATAGATTATAGTCAAAAAGCAAAGTAGTGATGTAGTTGAAAAGACTTTGTCCTTTAATGAATAATAATCAATTTGATACAAGTAGAACACATATTAAGTTTAATTGTTGAACAATCAACTAAAAATTAAAGCATTAAAAAAATACATTTTTATAGAAAAAAGATCAGTACCTTGGACCAATGCAGCCTTATAGACAAATACAGCTATTTGGTACTTTTCTTTCTGCTCTTGAACCTATCGTCTAAAAACTGGTGAAGAAGGTCGTAATTACTTTGGTTAAAGATAGAGCTTATGTTTCGCTGTTTGCCATCTTTAAACAGCATATGGACAGCATGGAATTCTCCCCACCACAAGTAATAAGCTTTCTGTACTTCCCAGCTTTGCAGTTCGCTTTCCAGGTTAATTTTTTTTGTACTTAAGGGATATTTCATCACCAGCACATCATCTTCCATGTTTAAATCAACTCTTCTTCTTACAAAGAACAACAAAGGGACGACCAGTAAAAGTAGAATAACACAAGTGATGACAATGAGAAGAGTAGTGTTCATAGAATTCAAGTTTAAAAAGTGGGTTTACGCTATATAAAGCTTTGAGATAGCTTTAGTGTTTAAACTTTTTTAATAACTCATAACCATAATTACATCAAATGAATAGACAGCCATTATGGATATCCTGATTTTTTAAACTCACTTTTGCCCCAGTCCGAGCAAGCTATTCAGACTAATTTTGGCCTGTAAATTCGGTAAGGGCAGTGCCAGTTTATCCCCGGATTGGTGTATACTGATATTTTTATAGGTAGTAGGGGCAGGCGTCCGATGTACTTCTATTTCGTTTTTGTTAAGGTTTACCAGCCAAAGTTCCGCAATACCCGCCGAAGCATACAAAGGTCGCTTGATCTCATAGTCATAATCCCAGGAAGAATCCGCTACTTCAATGACAAATAAAACATCATCTGGCTGAGGTGTACGATCAACGTAAAAATCAGGATCAGCTTTCAGTAAACTAATGTCTGGTTCTGGTTCACTATGTTGAGGAATAGAAATAGGACTTTGAATTCTTACAATTGCTTCATCTTTAAGGTAGTTATTCAGAATTTTATTGATTCTGTCAACAACGGAAGCATGCTTTTTACCTATAGGACTTTTTTTGATGATTTCGCCATGAATTAATTCTACCTTATCCTCTTCGCACAACATACCCAGCTCTATCATGCGGTGGTAGGTGTTGGTATTTATAGTATGTCGCTCAAGACCTACAGCCATATCAGTCATTCAACATTGGTGTTAAAACAAAAATACAAAAAGATAAGGGAATATGTTTAAACAGATTTATTACACATATTGCTAACCCATAATGTCATCCAACTCTGTTAGACAATAAAAAGTGGTCATACTTTGCTATTAAAAGTGGATTACATTGGGTATCCAGTGTAAGCCAGTTCTGCTATCAAAAGTGGTCCACTTTCAATACCAGAACTCGACTACTTTTGTATCCTGATATGGCTTATTATTTAGCCGGTATAATGTTAGCATTTGTGAGTTATATCTCAGAAAAATCCAAGCACAGTGCCATAACATCAGATAAGTTTCCTTGCGGCGTGCAACGCCTGAATGAAGTTGAGGAGTTTGGAGATCAACTTCCTGTATATTCATACATTTAGTATTCTCCCTGATCTTGGTATCCAGGCGGGCAATAAACGAGATTTATTGATAAAATGTATGTTATACTCTTCCCCCTGTCCTCCAGCACTGCGTGCCGCGAAGGGATCTTTTTATGAATTAGCAGGGATTTTTGAAAAGAGCGTACTTTCTACTCTAAGCCCAAAGCTACCATCATAGCAATTCCAAACAGGTTTCCTTCGCGGAGCGCAGCTCTGAATGACAGTTGCGCAATAGTGGCTCGTATGGCAGCAAGTTTGTATTATGTAGTCATGAAAATCAAGCCAGCCTTCTGCTTATGGTAAAAGCCTCAGCAGGATTGTTGACCAAAATGGTCTTGATTTCTTTTTCACTGAAGCCATTATCGCGCATGGCGGGCAGCATAAATTCAAAAATATCAGTATAGGCTCTGAATTTTCCTCCATCGGGTTCACCGGGCCTGTACCATCCGGCATCGTGAGAAAGTAGAACTTTATCCAGTAATTGATTGGCTTTGAGTAGTTTTAATATATCCAGATACCTTTCTACGCTGCTTTCGCTGAGGCCATCCAGACTTACCCAGGCACCTTGCTGAGCAGCTTCCACATGCTTTTGATTGTCTTCTTCATTTTGTGAGTGTACCCATATAAAAGCATTGAGGGCTACGCCTTCTTCAGTGAGAATCTTCATTTCTTCAAATGCAGGCAATGCCGGGCCGGTATGAGAAGCAATGGTGAGCCCCGTGGCTTTATGGGTAATTGCGGCTGCTCTTACTAACTTGCTGTGCATGTCGGAAAGTGGACCGGAATCCACACCAATCTTCATAAAGCCCGGTTTGATGGTGGTGCCATCTATTCCATTCTCAAATTCATCAATCCAACGCTCTGCCAGTTGTTCGGCACTTTCTGAAAAGGCATGCTGAGGCAGGTGCTGATTTTCTCTTGCCCCATAATATCCTGTGTTGGTGATGATATTCAGCTCACTTCGTTGCGAAAGCTCTTCCAAGAGACGGGCATCTCGGCCCAGATAGGCAGGTGTACACTCTACCAGAGTCTTTACTCCCAGATCTCTGATTTCTATAAGATAGGGAAGTACCTTTTTCACCACCTGCTCCCGATCCCAGCGGTCAAAACTGATCTCGTCAGCTCCTATAAAGTCTACCAGGATATGTTCATGTATAAGTGTCATTCCTATTTTGCGTGCTTTGATAGAGCCACCTACCGTTATGACTTCTGAGGCCTTGGCAGATGCTGACAATGCGGGAAAAGGCATTGAGCTGGCGGCAGCCAGACACACACTCTGTCGGAGGAAGTTTCTTCGAGATACTTTCATGAGCTTAAGGTATTTTAGGTAATGTTGTTGTTATTTTCTGAGTCAACTAATCTAATACTCTGATGTTGATGGCTTGCACTTTAGGATTTTTTTCGGGCGATAAACTAAAAAATACTTCGGCATCTCCCTGTTCTCCTTTAAGAACAAATATGCCTCTCAACTGATTGATGGCTTTGATCTCTCCAATGTTTTTAATATTTCCTATTTGTTGGAAAGTCTCTTCTGCAGCAGCCTTACGGTGACTTCGGGATTGGTCAAGGTAAAAATTTTCGGCAAGAATTTCATTTCCAAGACTTTCATCCCAAGTTTGTATGAGTTCGGCTACCTGATCTTTACGAGTCTTCAAAATCTCAGAAGCTGGTAATTGAGGGTGAGGGAGCTCAGCTTTTTGAAGAATCAAATCCATCACTTTGGCATTGGCACTACCGGCCGGTGAATAAGTACGGTTGGCAAAGGAAATGATGCCTACCCCATATTCCGGATAGAAGCGATACTCACTTCCATAACCGGGTAATCCTCCGCTGTGACTTATTCGGGTATCTCCGTGACAATCTTTGCGAATACCCAGGCCAAAACCATAGCCAATCATGACAGAACAATCATTGCCCTGCCCGTCTTTAGCATCGGTAAAGAGTCGGGGATGGTGTATCTGTTGCATTTGGCGGAGAGAACTTCTTTTCACCGGACCATCACCCGTCGCATTGGAAGGTGGCCAGGCTGATAAATGGAAACTAACATATTTAGAAAAATCACTTAGAGAGGTGATTAGCCCTCCCATTGCCCCAAAAGCACCATCATGTAGCATGGGTTCTGGCTTCCACTGCTCATCTTCCCAGCGGTAGCCAATCGCTAACTGATCTTCGGGAAGTCCTTTATATTCCCAATGAGTGTCTGTCATGCCCAGGGGGAGAAAAATATTCTTCGTGATATATTCCTGATAAGGCATACCCGATACCCGGCTGATGATATAGCCCAACATAGCATAGCCCAGATTGCTGTATTCAAAATCTTCATTGGGTACATTGGACATGCTAATGCCATTGCTCAGAAAGTCCAGAAACTCTTCATCGGTATCTTCCAACTGACGATCACCCCAGGGATTATCTTCCGGAAAACCTGCTGTCATAGTCAGCAGATTAAAGATTGTGATAGGTGCTGCATCCCTGGTAGGATATTCAATATTGGAGAGTTCCGGCAAATATTGTTGTGCAGGGGCATGCAGATCAAGTTTACCTTCTTCGTTTAACTTCATGATGCCCATAGCTGTAAAGCTTTTGGTCATGGATGCAATCTTAAATAGCGACTGCTCATCAACTCCCACCTGATTATCCAGGTTGATTACACCATAGGCATCAGAAAAAATAAGAGAATCATCTACCACTATTCCGTATACATAGCCGGGAAAGTGCTGTTCTTCCGCATGGTCATTGAAAATATTGCTTATCTCTGGTGCTAGCTTTAGTATATTTTCTATGCGATGGTCTTCCTCAAACTTAGGAGGCTGATAGGTATTGGAATAACTTAGCTGAATAGCTTCAGCCTTAATTTCCTTTTTTTCAGCTGTATCTTTTGTCTGTGGGCTACAGGCCCACAAAAGAAGAAGCAGGCATACTGTGAGGCTAAGGTTAGGTAGTTTTTTCATACTTATAAATATAGCTGAATACAGTAAAAGGGGAAAGCGATAGATGCTTCAAGGTTTAAGATTGAAATGTTATGTTTTACGTTAAATGATAAATAGCTTAACCACTTTTGGATTTAGGACACTAACAAGAATTGTAAGAGGAATATGTAATGAAGTACAGAAGAGTAATAGTGATAAGGGTAAGCCAAAAAAAATGCAGCCAAATCACTTTGGCTGCAATGAGGTAAGCTTTTAATGCGACTTATACAGCAGCAACATGACCAGCTGTCTGCCCTCCGGCTGGTCCCTGGTAGGTGGAGCTACCAAAGGCAAGTACCGGGTAGAAAACAAAAGACAAGAGCAACAAACCGATGGTGAAACCTTCGCTATTGCCAAAGCTTTTGGATAACAGGTTTGTCGTCCAGACTGCTGCTACAATGTTTACCAAAGGAATAAAATAGAGAATAATCCACCAGGCTGGTTTGCCTACTATTTCCAGTAGTATGATGATATTGTAAATTGGAATGATAGACGCCCATCCTGGTTTACCCGCTTTGGTGAAAATCTTCCACATGGAAGCGATGATTAAGACAATAACTGCCAGATAAATGATTACAATCCCAATTCCCATGGATTGTGCTACTTGTTCGTTCATGATTTGTAAATTTAGTTTGAAACTATATGTAATTATATTAATAATTTATTGCACTAATTTTATTTAAAGCTCAGTTCTCTTTCAATGTAATTTTCCTTTCAGGATTTAGATGGAAGCTTATTCTGTAGCTATAGAAAAGAATGGAACTTAAATAAATGATAGGGAATTGTTTCTTCCTGATTCATTGTTGTACCTTCGCATCTCAAAATTTAATTCAATGATCACAGCCAATAATGTATCCCTGCAATACGGGAAAAGAGTTTTATTTGACGAAGTAAATATTAAGTTTACCCAGGGTAACTGCTATGGCATTATAGGTGCTAACGGAGCGGGTAAGTCAACTTTTCTTAAAATCCTTTCGGGAGAAATTACACCCACACGGGGTGGAGTGAGCATAGATACCGGCAAAAGGATGGCTGTCCTTAAGCAGAACCACTACGAATTTGATGAGGAGCAGGTATTGAATACCGTGATGATGGGACATAGTGTGCTGTGGAATATCATGAAAGAAAAAAATGAATTGTATGCCAAGCCTGATTTCTCAGATGCTGACGGAATACGAGCCGGAGAGCTGGAAGAAAAATTTGCTGAAATGGATGGCTGGAATGCAGAATCTGATGCTGCTGCTTTACTTTCCGGTTTAGGAATCACCGAAGCTGATCATTACAAACTGATGAAAGAGCTTAACGGCACCCAAAAAGTTAGGGTGTTGCTGGCACAGGCGCTATTTGGTAATCCTGATATTCTGATTCTGGATGAGCCTACCAACGACCTGGACATACAGACCGTTTCATGGCTGGAAGACTTCCTTTTAGACTTCAAAAACACTGTCATTGTTGTCTCTCACGACCGTCACTTCCTGGATACGGTTTGTACGCATATTGCCGATATTGACTTCAGTCAGATACAACTGTACACCGGAAACTATTCTTTCTGGTATCAGTCCAGCCAGTTGGCTTTGAGCCAGCGCAGTGCCGCTAATAAGAAAGCGGAGGAGAAAAAGAAGGAATTGCAGGAATTTATCGCACGTTTTAGTGCCAATGCCTCCAAATCCAAGCAGGCGACCAGCCGTAGGAAGTTACTGGACAAGATTAATGTGGAAGAGATCAAGCCTTCCTCGCGTAAGTATCCGGCAATTATCTTTAACCAGAACCGTGAGGCAGGTGACCAGATCCTTCTGATTGAAAATCTGAGTAAAAAGGTGGATGGTAAAACGCTCTTTAGCGATGTAAATATCAGGGTAAATAAAGGTGACAAAATAGCAATCCTGAGCAGAGAAAGCCTGGCAATTACCGCTTTCTTTGAAATACTGGCCGGTAATGAAAAAGCTGATGGAGGAGAATTCAAATTTGGACAGACCATTACGCCTGCTTATTTGCCTAATGAGAATGCTGAGTTTTTTGATACCAATCTTAATCTGATTGACTGGTTGAGACAATATTCCGAAGAAGAAAAAGATGAAGTGTATATCCGTAGCTTTTTGGGTAAAATGCTCTTTACCGGTGAAGAAACGCTCAAGAAGGCCAATGTACTTTCGGGAGGGGAAAAAGTTCGCTGCATGATCTCACGAATGATGCTTACCGGAGGAAATGTACTGATGTTGGATGAACCTACCAATCACCTGGACCTGGAATCTATTACTGCTTTTAATAATGCTTTGAAAGACTTTCCCGGCACAGTACTCTTTACTTCACATGACCACGAATTTACCCAGACCATCGCCAACCGTATCATAGAGATTACACCTAATGGTATTTTGGATAAACTCATGACATTTGACGAATACATGGAAGACGAGTACATCGCTTCTCAAAGAGATCAACTCTACGGTGGTAAGCTGGTAAAAGCTTAGTGAGATTTGTAATAGATATCTATTGAAGTTTCTTTAAAGTGTCTACAACACAAAAATTAATAAGGCTGACAGTGAGTGTCAGCCTTATTTGATTTAGCTCATTTTTTTTTCCTCTTTGGACGATAAATATGAGTTGCATGTCCATAAAGTACATCTGCGGCTTCCATAATAGTCTCAGACAGGGTAGGATGAGGATGAATCGTCAGCGAGAAATCTTTAGCAACCGCTGCCATCTCAACAGCCAGTACGGCCTCAGGAATTAAATCACCAGCGCTCTTTCCTACGATTCCTACACCTAGAATACGTTCTGTCTCAGGGTCAAAGATCAGTTTTGTGAGGCCATCATTTCTTCCCAGCGTAGTGGCTCTACCTGAAGCCGCCCAGGGAAACTTGACCACTTTTACCGGTATATCTTCTGCCTTGGCCTGCGTTTCAGTAATACCACACCAGGCAATTTCCGGATCGGTGAATACTACCGCGGGGATAGCTTTAGGCTCATAAGCTACTTTTTCTCCGGCAATGGCTTCAGCAGCTATCTTACCTTCATGGCTGGCTTTGTGCGCCAGCATCGGCTCTCCGCTTACATCACCAATCGCATAAATAGAGGGCTCAGCAGTTTGCCTTTGTTCATTCACCTGGATAAAGCCTTTGTCATCAGTTTCTACTTTGGTGTTTTCTAATCCTAAATTATTTGTCCTGGGCTTTCGGCCGATAGCGATTAAGACTTTATCAAACTTATGTTCCCCTTCGTGTTTGCCTTCCAGCTTTACCTTCAGCTTGCGCTTGCCCGTTATTTCAGCAACTTTAGTTTCCAGCATAATTTCCTCAAACAGATCTTTATTTCTTTTGGCAAAGATATCAACCAGGTCACGATCTGCTCCGGGCATCAACTTATCTGTCATCTCAACTACTGAAACTTTGCTACCCATACCAGCATAGACAGAACCAATCTCCAGACCAATATATCCTGCACCTACCACCAACAGATTATCAGGTACATCAGGTAAGTCAAGGGCAGTGGCTGAACTCATTACATTCTTAGAGAATTCAATGCCGGGAATTGAGGCAGGTTCAGAGCCGGAAGCGATAATGGCGTGCTCAAAGCTTACTTTTTGCTTTTTCCCATCATGTTCCACTTCCAGCGTATTGGCGTCTTTAAATTTTGCCATGCCACGGATATGCTCCACTTTCCTTTTACTACTCAGTTGGCCCAGACCACCTACCAGCTTTTGCACCACGCTATTTTTCCATTCTCTTATCTTCTTCACATTGATGTCCGGCTCGTCAAAGCTTAAACCGAATTCTGAGGCTTCCAGCGCTTCCTGTTTGAGTTTGACTACATGCAAAAGTGCTTTTGAAGGTATGCAACCTCTATATAAGCAAACTCCACCCGGATTTTCTTCGGGGTCAACCAAGGCTGTTTTCATACCCAGATCAGCTGCCATAAAAGCAGCGGCATATCCTCCCGGACCTCCTCCAACGACTACTACTTCATATTTTTGCTCTGCCATTATATTCCTCCTTCCATTAACATGACAAACGGGTCTTCCATCACCTGACACATCCAGCGCAGAAAGCGGGCTGCCTCGGCTCCATCTATTGCACGATGATCATAGGATAGTGAAAGAGGAAGCATGGTCTTGGGTTTAAACTCTCCATCTTCATACACCGGCTCTATCTGATTGCGGGACACTCCCAGAATAGCTACCTGGGGATGATAAACGATAGGGGTGAAGTTGGTACCACCTATACCTCCCAGGTTAGAGACTGTAAAGTTTCCGCCTTTCATTTCATCCATAGAAAGCTTGCCTTCGCGAGCTTTTTCGGCAATTTCCCCCAGCTCCAGGGCGATACTGGTAACCGATTTGCGGTCAGCATCCCGAATGACGGGTACGAGTAATCCGTTTTCAGTGTCTACCGCTACGCCAATGTTAATGTATTTTTTGTAGATAATCTCCTGATTTTCAATATCTACGCTGGCATTGAATTTTGGAAAAGCACGTAGCGCTGAAGCTGAAAGTTTCACCAGGACCGCGGTTACGGTAAGCTTGGCTCCGGCTTTGGCTGCCTTGGCTTCGTACTGCTCCATAAAGTCCTGAAGAGTAGAAATATTGGCTTTGTCAAACTGCGTGACATGGGGAACCGTTCTCCAGGCATTGCCCATGCTCCTGGCAGTAGCTTTGCGAATACCACTCATTTTCTTCCGCTCAACTTCACCCCACTGTGAAAAATCAGGTAGGGAAGTATCCCCGGTTTGAGAAGATGATTCTTTCTCTTTTTTAGGTGCTTCTCCGTTCGCAGCAGCTTTGACATCATCCGCAGTAATACGTTCACCGGGTCCGGTACCTTTTACAGCGTAGATATCCACATCCATCTCACGGGCCAGGCGACGAACCGAAGGAGCAGCAGGAACCTCACCTTTGTCTTTTTTCTTTTCTGAAGATTGCTCTTGCTCTTCCTGGTCTTCTTCTTTTTTCTGCTTAGATGCTTTCTCTTTCTCTGCTGCTTCTACCTCATCATCATCATCATCATCTTTTTCTTCATCGTCATCAGTATCTTCCTCCTCATCTTCTGAGTCCTGTTCTTCATCCTCAGCTTTGGCTTTTTTCTTATCTTCAGAAGTATCTTCTTCAGATTCATCTTCCTCTTTTTCATCTTCTCCGTCGTCTCCTGCTTCTAAAATCAGAATGACGTCACCGACATTGATTTCATCACCTTCAGATACTTTGAGTTCTTTCACTTTTCCTCCGGCTTCTGCTGGTACTTCCACCGAGGCTTTATCACTTTCAACGGCAATAATGGATTGTTCTTCTTCAATCGTATCACCTTCGCTCACCAACACCTCTACTATGGTGCCTGATTCGGCATCCTCAGAGATCTGGGGCATTTTAATTTCTGTTGCCATGCGTTATAGATTAAAAAGTTTTGTCTAATCGTTTATGTAAGGGAAAATTTCCGGGCTTTTTAGTGCAATAAACTGTTTAATAAGAGTCTGGCTTCATTTTATCAGCATCTATCTTTAAAGTTTTCATTGCTTTCTGATAAGTATTCTTTTTGATTTTACCTTCCTGCAGAAGCCCGTAGAGCGCAGAAAGTGCGATATGTCGTTGGTCTACCTCAAAAAAGTCACGCAGCTCGGGACGATTATCACTTCTGCCAAAACCATCAGTACCCAAGGCAATAAATGGCTTGGGAAACCACTGCGCTACTGATGAGGGTAATGCTTTGACGTAATCTGAAGCTGCTACATATACACCTTCTTCTTCACCTGTTAGTTCTGTAATGTAATTAACAACTTCATCATCAGGGTGAAGACGATTATGTCTTTCTATATCCAGGGCATTATGATACAGTTCCTTATAACTGGTCACACTCCATACATCGGCGGAAACACCATAGTCTTTTTCTAATAAATCTGCAGCTTTTAGAGATTCTTGAAGAATGGCACCACTGCCCAGTAAATGCACTTTTTTCTTACTCTTCTTCTCCGAGATACGAAAGCGATACATTCCTTTAAGGATTCCTTCTTCTACTCCCTCTGGCATGGGCGGCATATGATAGTTATCGTTCATGATGGTGATGTAGTAGAAGATGTCTTCCTGCTCCTGATACATGCGTCGGATACCTTCTTTTACGATTACCGCCAGCTCATAGGCAAAGGTAGGATCATAAGCCTTTAAGTTCGGTAAAGGGTAAGCCAATATATGACTTTGTCCATCCTGGTGTTGCAATCCTTCTCCGGGAAGGGTGGTTCTACCCGAAGTACCCCCGATGAGGAAACCACGTGCTCGGGCATCGGCAGCTGCCCAGATAAAATCTCCAGTGCGCTGGAAGCCAAACATAGAGTAGAAGAAGTAAAAAGGTATGGTATTGATCTGGTGGTTGGAGTAAGCAGTACCTGCCGCAATAAAAGTTGATATTGAACCTGCCTCTGTAATTCCTTCTTCCAGGATAGCTCCGGTCTTTGATTCTT
Source organism: Catalinimonas locisalis (assembly GCF_038039535.1). Taxonomy (NCBI): domain Bacteria; kingdom Pseudomonadati; phylum Bacteroidota; class Cytophagia; order Cytophagales; family Catalimonadaceae; genus Catalinimonas; species Catalinimonas locisalis. Next base: position 183,600 of record NZ_JBBPHP010000006.1, read on the forward strand.
TATAATACATGAGGCTATCCTTATCTACCGGCTCATATTGCTGCCCGATATGGGAGTAGATTCCAAACTGACGAAAAAGGGCATCCATACCAAAAGTACGTGATTCGTCAGGAACAACCGGGACGATGAGCTTGCCGATATTTTTGTCTTTCATCAGCTTGGACATCATCTGTACCATCACCATGGTCGTTGCTACCTGACGGTCGCCGGCTCCTTCTCGGTATTCTTTAAATGCTTTGTCATCAGGCTCCTTAAGTGCTTCTGACTTTGTCTTTCTAAACGGTATCAAGCCTCCCAGCTTTTTTCGTCTCTCCAACAGATATTTGATCTCTTTGCTACCTTTTTTGGGACGGTGGAAAGGAGCGTCAGCAATTTGTTTGTCAGAAATGGGCAAATCAAAACGGTCGCGATAGGCTTTTAGCTCATTTTCATCCAGTTTTTTTCTTTTGTGGGTAACATTACTGGCTTCTCCTGCTTCTCCTAAGCCATAGCCTTTAATGGTTTGGGCAAGAATAACAGTTGGTCCATCCTTGTATTCAGTAGCTTTTTTGTACGCATTATATACTTTAGTAGGATCATGACCGCCACGGTTAAGGTCGCTCAGCTCTTCATCGGACAAGTCTTCAACCATTTCCTTCAGTTCATCTGACTGACCAAAGAAATCTTCTCTGACATACTTTCCACCCTTAACGGTATAAAGCTGAAACTGCCCGTCTACTACTTCACCCATCCTTTTTACCAATGCTCCGTTTTGGTCCTTTTGAAGTAATGGGTCCCATTTGTTACCCCATACCACTTTGATCACATTCCAACCTGCACCCTTGAAGATTCCTTCCAACTCCTGTATTACTTTATAATTTCCTCTTACCGGGCCATCAAGACGCTGAAGATTACAACTGACTACAAATATCAGGTTGTTCAGGTTTTCACGACTGGCGTTGGGTAATGCACCAATAGATTCTGGCTCATCCATCTCACCGTCACCCAGAAAAGCCCATATTTTCTGATCTTTCTTTTCTTTTAATTTTCTGTCTTCCAGGTACTTGATAAAACGTGCATGGTAAATAGCCTGCACTGCGGTTAGCCCCATTGACACCGTAGGAAAACTCCAGTATTCCGGCATCAGCCGTGGGTGAGGGTAGGAGGAGAGGCCATCTTTACTGGCAAGTTCTCTTCTGAAATATTCAAGATTACTTTCTTTGAATCTACCTTCAAGATAAGAGCGAGCGTAGACTCCCGGGGAGGCGTGACCCTGAAAATAAACAAAGTCACCCCCGCTTTCATCTTCAGGACCTCGGAAGAAGTGCTGAAATCCTACTTCAAATAATGTTGAAGATGATGCATAGGTAGATATATGGCCACCAATACCGCTGGAGTTACGATTAGCTTTTACAACCATTGCCAGAGCATTCCAGCGAATCAGGTTGGTAAGCGTGTTTTCAATATCCAGATCTCCGGGGTATTCTTCTTCCTGATCAGCGGGGATTGTATTAATGTATGGTGTGTTTATGCTGTCATGTAGCTTTACTCCTTCAGATTGCGCTTTTTCTTTGAGTTTACCGAGGATTTCCCTGACCCGTTCTGGGCTCTCGTTTTCAAGAAGATATTCTAGAGAATCAAGCCATTCCTGATTTTCAAATGCATGGATTTCTGCAAGCTCTTCTTTAGACATAAGTGTAGATTAAAAAGATTGAATTAATAGTTAAAAATTGGGCTTACATTTATAAGCAGAATCATTTAAAATTGTTTGTGGAGTATGTGTACCCGCCATTTCAAAAAGTAGCGCAAACAACAATCAGTTCATGCTGTTATCCAGTTGTAACTTAATTTTTTAATCTTAAATACGAAATGATGGATAAGGAACTGAAAAACGAATACCGTGATAAACTGAGAAGATTTTTAGCTACTCCACACAGTGCAAAAGCCCATTTTGATACTTATCAGCAGGAACACAAGGAAGCCACATTTGATGAGTATACCAAAAAATTGGAGAACTTGCTGGATGATCTGGATGATGGTAAAATGGAAGATAAATCAAGTTTTTGCAAACAGATCAAATCTCTGAAATTACCACACAACCAGTTTGGATGTTGATAAGCAGGCAAAGCTGATCTTTAAGCAGCCCAATCTTTATATTTAAGAAGTGCTTTTTCTTTTAAGTTGTCGTTCGTACATCTGCTTAAATTGTAAATCTCCATAACCGTAGATGCCCTCACGCTTGGAGAAGATTTTAAAGGCAGTAGCAAAGTCATCAGATTTAATTTCCCGGATGATTTTCTGAATTGCTCTTTCAGGTCGGCTTAGCTCTCCAATTTTTGGATACCGCTCTATATGTGCCTGGATAACATCAGGCAGATAGGGGTAGCGGTTCTTTACCAGTAAAGACTGTTGCCTGAGTGTCTCCAAATCATTATGGATGAAAGCTTTCCACAGGTCAGTAAATAGTTGTATATCATCCTGACGCAGCTGTATTTTTTGCTCAAACGTTCTCATAAGTTCTTCGCTACTCATGTTACCGAAACCTGTCCACTCCTGATGATTAGGTAATATCAGAAATAGATAGTGATTTTTTATGCAAAGGGTTTTCTTAATAAAATAGAGCGTAAACCATAAATTAATCTGGCAGAAGAGGTCTCTTTCAAACCACAGGTATATTGAAGAATTGTCCGGAATCTGACCTATGGCTTCAAATTCATTTCTGGTCTTTTCTATATATTCATCAGTGGAAATGTTGTAATTTTTAGTCAGAAACTCAGCTCTCACTTCCCAAAAATTATCCAGGGTCTCGCTTTTCACCTCTCCATCCATCAGGCATTCGCGAACAACAAAAAATTTTCCTTTCAGAGTTGTTTGCTTCAACTGCTCATTTAGTGCATCTCCGTTTAAGATATGGTATTTCATAGGGGAACCTTATTAATGAAAAAGATGAGTTTACTGAATGTTTATTTATGGTGTTGAATCAAACAATTTAGAAGCTTAGCTGTATCTAATGTTGATAAAGTTATTATCGTTTAAGTATCATTCTTAATAGTAAGAAAATTAAAAACAACCACATGACACTTGAACAATTTAAATCCTCTATCCATCAGGATGAACCCATCAAAGGCCTAGACTCTACCCTGGAGGCAATGTGGTATGATGCCAAAGGTAACTGGGAAGCTGCTCACAATATTGCCCAGGACATACACACCAAAAATGGCTCGTGGATACACGCATATTTACACAGAAAAGAAGGTGATCTTTTCAATGCAAAGTATTGGTACAACAAGGCAGGAGAAACTATATTCAAAGGATCATTAGACCAGGAGTGGGAATACATAGTGAATTCCCTCCTGAATGAATAATATTAACAAAATGCATAGTTAAATTAAAAATATTATAATATTAATGTTTGCAAAAAGTTTGTTTTGCTAATGTGATATTACATTTTATCAAAATAGTTTGTGCATTATTGTGTACCAATTAATTTATACTTAATTTTATTTCCATATTTTTTTAACCCAAAAAAATCTCTTTATGTTTAAAAACTACTTTTCACAAGCAAACTCCTACTTAAAGATTTCATTGGTATTTATGGGCCTGCTCTTGGTATGGTCCTGCGAAGATGATGAAGTAGATATTGGAGACCCACCTATTGAGGGTGCTATCACTTACCAACTGGCCGAACAGAATAACTCGGGCATCAATGGATTTATCAAATTTTATGAAGTTGATGGTGTGGTAGAAGCACAAATCCAACTGGCTGGAACAGAATCAGGAAATATGTATCCGGCACACATCCATGGCAACTCTGCAGTTGAAACCGGAGATATTGAAGTGACATTTGAACCGGTAGACGGAAGTACGGGAGAAAGTATTACCACACTGACCAATCTTAGTATGGAAGATATTGAAAACTATGATGGTTATGTGAATGTGCATCAGAGTGAAAGCGATGATACAGTCATTGCACAATCTGACATTGGTAGCAATGAGCTAACCGGTAATACGCAAGGCTATGACCTTAACTTCATGACGGAAGATAGCATAAGTGGTACAATACTTTTTGAAGAGAGAGAAAATGGTTTTACCAAAGCCACTATAACGTTAGACAATACTCCAGGCGGTGGTACACATCCTGCTCATATCCATCAGAATACTGCTGCTGAAGGCGGTCCTATAGCTATCTCATTCAATCCGGTAAATGGTAGTACAGGCGTTAGTGTAACCAATATCAGAAGCTTTGACAATGGTGATGCGATTACCTATGAGCAATTGCTTGATTATGATGGTTATGTGAACGTTCATGAAAGTGCTGAAAACCTGGGAACTATATTATCTCAGGGAGACATCGGGCAAAATGAATTGAGTGGTGAATCTATCACCTATGATTTGGAGGAAAGAGCAGTGGAAGGCATTTCAGGTATCATTACTTTTGAAGAAAGAGTAAATGAAGAAATTTTAGCCACCATAATGTTGGAAGGTACACCTGAAGGTGGTTCTCATCCTGCCCATATCCATGAAAACTCTTACGTTGAAGGTGGAGGTATTGTGCTGACATTCAATCCGGTAGATGGAAATACAGGAATGAGTAGGACTAACATTACCTCTTTTGATGACGGTGGAGAAATTTCTATCGCCATTATAGAAGATTATGATGGTTATGTAAATGTGCACCTGAGTGCTACCGAACTGGGCACAATTGTAGCTCAGGGCGATATAGGTGCTAATGAACTTACCGGTGAGTCAGTAACCTACAATCTTGACGAAAGAGCGGTAGAAGGTATCAGCGGTACGGCTACCCTTTACGAGCGACAGAGCGGAAACTCTTTGATGGTAGTAGACCTGGAAGGTACTCCTGATGAAGGTAGTCATCCTTCTCACATCCACGCAAATACTGCTGCTGAAGGTGGACCTATCGCAATTTCCCTGACTCCTATCAATGGTACTACAGGTATGAGCATGACCACTATTCGTCAGTTTGATGATGGAACTCCAGTATCTTATGGCGAACTCCTGGATTATGATGGGTATATCAATGTGCATCTTAGTGCTAGTGAACTGGGAACCATCGTAGCGCAGGGTGACATGGGCCAAAATGCCCTTACCGGAAATTCTACCGTTTATACACTCAATGAAGTAAATAGCTCAGGCGTAAGCGGAACCGCAACTTTCTACGAGAGAAATAACGGTTATACTTTGGTAGAAATAATGGTGGATGGTACTCCTGCTTTAGGAATTCATCCGGCACATATACATTTCAACTCAGCTGAAGAAGGTGGTGGAATCGCTATTGATCTTACCAATGTGGATGGTGATACCGGAATCAGCAGAACCAGCATAGTAGCTCAGAATAATAACAAAGATATTACTTATGATCAGTTGCTGGAGTTTGATGGATACATCAACATTCACTTGAGTCCCCTGGACCTTGCAACTATTGTTGCTCAGGGTAATATAGGGTCAAATGTGACTGCTGAGGAACAGTAAACATAATTTGATACAAAAAGTAAAGGCTACCAGATTTTGGTAGCCTTTTTTAGTTATGCTTCAATAAGCTCCTGAGTGGCAATTAGTTGTTTTTGAAGATCGTAGGGGACAGGTGCAAATTCTGAGAAGCGTGTGCTGAAACTTGCCCTTCCCTGGGTAATTGATTTTAAGGCACTACAATAGTGAGTGATTTCTTTCAGCGGGACCCTGGCCTTAATGATCTGATACTGGTTTCGTGTGTCAATACCCTGAATGATCGCCCGGCGGGTTTGAAGGTCCGTCATCACCTCTCCCATCAGTTCCTCAGGCACCATCACTTCCAGTTCGTTGACCGGCTCCATGATTTTGGGATCTGCCTGTAGAAAAGCTCTTTTGAAAGCCTGCAAACCAGCTATTTTGAAGGAGATATCGTTGGAATCAACGGCATGCATTTTACCGTCATGTACCAGTACGCAAATATCACGGGCATATGAACCAGTGATGGGACCATCTTCCATTTTCTCCATGACTCCCTTGAGTATGGAAGGCATGAAACGGGTATCAATTACGCCTCCCACTATACAGTTGTAAAAAATCAGCTTACCTCCCCAGCTTAGGTTGATTTCCTGCTTATCTCTGATGTTAAAGCCCTGAGGGTCAGCCATACCTTCATTGTAGGGCAGTATGGTCATGGTAACTTCAGCAAATTGTCCAGCTCCACCGGATTGCTTCTTATGTCTGTAAGCTGAAGTAGCTTGTTTTTGAATGGTTTCACGATAAGAGATTCTTGGGTCTTCGTAGTGAACTTTTAGGTTATACACATGCTCCAGTCTCCATTGTGTGATGGATAAATGGAGCTCACCCTGCGCTGATAGAATGAGTTGTTTCAGTTCATTTGAGAATTCTATGCTCAGCGTAGGGTCTTCTTCATGCAGGTCTTTGATGACTTCACTCAGCTTTTCCTCGTCATTCTTACTTTCTGCCACGATAGCCACTCTAATTCTCGGTTCGGGAAAAATCATGGGAGCAAGCTTAACCTCATGGCCTATTTCATTAAGCGTATGGTTAGTGCTGCTGTCTTTAAGCTTTACTGTAGCGCCTATGTCTCCGGCAACGAGTTTCTGTACAGGATGGCGCTCATTACCATCCATGATATAAAGTTGATTAATTCGTTCGGTAACTCCGGTTTGAGCATTTACCAAATCCATACCCGTAGTAATTTCACCAGAACAGACCTTGAAAAAAGATACTTTTCCCAGATAAGGCTCAATCATGGTCTTGAAAATAAACAGGCTTAGCTTACCGTCGGCTTTGCATTCATAATCAGCTCCTTCTTCCGTCTTTTCACTCAACAGATCAGCTGCACCAGGGGCTACATTATCAATAAATCCCATCAGGCGGCCACTACCCATATTTTGCTTTGCTGAAAGACAGAAGATCGGGAAAATATCATGTTTTAACATGCCTACTCTGAGTCCTTGTCTTAATTCGTCTTCATCCAGATTACCCTTCTCAAAATATAGCTCCATTAATTGTTCGTCATTGATAGCTGCTTTTTCTACTAATTCATTATGCAGTTGAGTGGCTTTATCTTTTTCAGCCTCAGGAATCGGAAGTTTTTCAGGTTTACCACCATCTGCTGGAAATTTGTACATGGTCATTTTAAGCAGGTCAATGATTGCGTTGAAGCCATCACCAGGATTGTAAGGGTACTGCATAAGTGCAACAGCATCTCCATAACTGTTTTTCAACGAATCAAGCGTACCCTCAAAGTCAGCTTTATTGTGGTCCAGATGATTGATAGCGATAAGGGTTGGTTTTTTAAACTGGTCTATGTAATTCCAGATAATTTCGGTGCCCACTTCCACTCCATGCTGCGCATTGATGGTCATGACGCAGGTATCGGCAACTCTTACTGAAGACACAATTTCACCGATGAAGTCATCCAATCCTGGTGTGTCAATGATGTTGATTTTGTAACCCCGCCATTCGGTATGGAGAGGGGTAGCATAAATAGAATTCTCTCTTTGATGCTCAATTTCATGAAAATCAGATACAGTGTTATGGTTTTCCACTGTTCCACGTCGGTTCAAAAGTCCGGCTTCAAACAACATGGTTTCAGCCAGGGTTGTCTTGCCGGACTTGGGACTGCCCAACAGGACAACATTTTTGATGTGTTGATTGTCGTACACTTTCATAGTGAGAGGGGATTAGTGATAAACAATAGGTAAGAAAACGTTGCTAAACGCTCTTTAGCGGGAGTAATTTTAATTTACCAAAAAAGGGAGGGAAAGGAAACCTCAGGATATAAAAAAATAAATGAAGCTGCCGTAAAATTATCAGTTTCTTAACGGCAGCTTCTGAATGTACATAGGAGTATTTATTTGAGGGCAGTTTTTTTGACGCCTAACTGCTCCAGCAACCACTGATCAGTTTTTTCAACCTGTTCAGGAAAGCGCCAGTGGGCAGTTTCCTGGGCCAGCAACAACTGCTTGGGAGCATCCACTACATTATACACTGAATAAGTGGTGGTAGGAGGGCATACATGATCATTGTAGCCCCATGAAAAATATCCGGGCACTTTGATATGCCGGGCAAAGTTAACTACATCATAATAACTGGCAGTTTCCACTTCTTTAGGGTCAGCTCCGGAAGGATTGTCTTTATATTCCGCAAACATATGCGGCCAGCCACCAGCTCTTCCATGCAGGTATCCACTCATATCGCTGAGGGCAGGAAAGTAAGATACATAATATTGTACTCTATCATCCAGCGCTGTGGTAATTACCGACAAAGCTCCGCCCTGGCTACCCCCTTCCACTGCTAATTTACCATTGTATTCAGGTAGTGTCTCAATAAGGTCAATTGCACGAACGCAACCGAGATAGACTCTTTTGTAGTAATAATCGTCTTTGTCATCCAGGTTAGCATTCCAGTAGCCATCAAGGGCTCCATAACGAAGATTGTCATACACTACGGGGTCCAGATTTACCGGGATGCCATGTATGCCGATCTGAAAAGTAATTACACCCTGCTCTGCCAGGCCTACATCACCATTATATGGGCGCACGCCAGCACCGGGTACATTCAGTATTGCGGGATATTTTCCCTCTGCTTTGGGTACGCAAAGAACACCATACATCTTTCCTCTTTGATTGTAATTATTAATACTCACATGGTAAACATTTACCTTATCGGTACAGCGTTCGGGCATTAGCGTAAGATTGGGTTCTAAAGGAATTTTAGAAGATTCTTCAACCGCATCCTGCCAGAAGTCCCAAAAGTCATCAGGCTCCTTCACCGTTGGCTGTATGGATAAAGGGTCAAAGGCTGCAGTGGCTCGTCCTTCATACTTTTTGCCATCAATCTCAACACTGGCTTCGCAACGCAGAAAACCGGGTTGATTCATGCTTCCTCCCTTAAGTTTTGTCTGACCATTTTTGAGCGTAATGGTTTTACTTTCTCTTGCTGGCATCAGCTCGGGCATAATTTCATAGCTTAGCTCAAGGCCTTCAACCGGATTACCATTCCGGAGTACCTGTATGTGAAAGTCTACATTTTCACCGGTTTCATATATCCAGTCGTCATGGTCGGGTGAGATCACAACTTTGACCATTTCCTGCTGCGGCTGCGCATTTAACAAGATTGGAAAGGCCAGTATGACAATTAGGCTAAGTTTTTTTAGCATGTTACAGTTAGTTGTTGTTATTTAAAAATGAAGAAAGAAATCAAGGTTTCAAAGGTATCATATAGAAAGCAAAATTGCCCAAAACAATAAAGGATGAATCAGGTAAGCAAAATAAGTGGAATAAGGTGGATGGTAGTGCTTTTTTTTCTGCTCACCATCATCATGAATTATATTGCCCAGATTAACCCCTTTAATGGACAGACCAACGGGGAAGTTTCTGACAAATACAGTACGCTCATTACACCTGCTGATTATGCTTTTTCTATCTGGGGGATTATTTATCTGGCATTGGGAATATATGTTTTCTATCAGGCATTGTGGGCTCCAACCGAGCAAAAGGTATTTGATAAAATTGGCAAATGGCTCATCGTCAGTTTTATAACCACTAGTTTATGGTTGCCTGCTTTTCAGTATGAGTTGCTGGGCCTCAGTGTATTGATCATGCTAGTGATATTGCTATCTCTCATTATGACTAATATTATTCTGTTAAAAGATAAAACTATTATGGGTGCTGAGCGTGTTCTGCTCAAAATTCCTTTCGGCCTTTATCTGGGCTGGATCTCGGTGGCAACGATTGTAAATACTACCGTTTTACTCAAGTACACAACCACATTTTTCCTTAGTGCAAGTGAAATTCTGTGGTTGTGGATCATACTAGCTGTAGGATTTATTTTGGTAATTTTGGTAACTAAATTCAGCAGAAATGTGAGTGTATCACTCGTATTTGCCTGGGCATATTTTGCTATTGGAAATAAAGAAAGTCAGACAGAAGATACGACTACCATTGCCATTATAGCCGCAATAGTCCTTTTGGTAGTTTCTGCTATTTTCGCATTTCAATTTTATAGCACAAGCAGAAAAGTAGGGTTTGGAGGGAGGTGAAGTAAAATATATAGGTTTTGACTTACATCTTTTTTTTATATTTTACTGACCCTACACTAAAAATTACGAATGACAGCTATTAACCTAGATAAAGAGCCATCCAATGGGTGGAAAGGACTCGTACATTTTTGGAAAAATGATCTGGTTGCAGCCATCAGCGTAGCCCTGGTAGCTTTACCACTTGGACTGGGTATTGCTGTAGCTGCCGGTGCTCCTCCTATGTCAGGGCTCATTTCTGTAGTAGTAGGCGGGGTAGTAGCTACTTTTTTGAGAGGAAGTTATGTAGCAGTTAACGGTCCTGCAAACCTCTTGGTGGTAGTAGCATTAGCAGCTTCTGAAAATATGAGCGTAAACGGTGAGTCTGGTTTTCAGTATGCCATGGCTGCATTTGTAGTTTCAGGTTTCATTCAGTTGATTTTAGGTTTCTTTCGTTTGGGAAAACTCGCCAATCTGGTACCAGCAGCAGCTATACACGGGATGCTGGCAGCGATAGGTTTTTTGATTATTGGCACACAAATCCATTATGTACTGGGAGTTGAGGCAGATGTTTTAGCTTCTCTTAAACAAGTTCCCTCTGCATTACTGAGAATTAATCCATTTATTCTCATTATCTCCATTGCGAGTTTGTTGGTATTGGTATATTATTCTAGGATAAGCTATCGCTTTATAAGACTGCTGCCTGCTACCATGTGGGTGTTATTTATTGCTGTTCCTCTTTTTTTCTTATTTGACACTTTAGCTGCATCACAGTTTCTGGGAAGGTGGCAAATGGGAGAAGATTATCTGGTTCAGTTACCTCAGAGTATCACTGAGGATCTTATTCTTCCTGATTTTTCAAGAATGGATGAGCCTATCTTCTGGTTGACTGTATTTCTGGTTACTGTGGTTTTGTCTGTTGAATCATTGGCAATTTCAAAAGCGGTAGATAAGCTGGACCCTTATAAAAGAATCACAAATTTAGATAAAGATTTACTTGGAATAGGAGCGGCAACTGTCGTATCCGGCTTTTTAGGAGGACTCCCCGTGACTACGGTAATTGCTCAAAGTTCAGTAAATATTAACAATGGCGCTAAAACTAAGTGGTCCAATCTAATGCATGGCTTATTGGTTATGCTTTTCATACTGGCGTTTACCGGCATTATTCAACTGATCCCGATCGCAGCCTTAGCGGCAATACTTATCTATACTGGTTATATGCTTACTGCTCCTAAAGTATTTAGAAGGGCCTATCAACAGGGATGGGAGCAATTGGCAATTTTGGTGGTTACTCTGGTGGCAATTCTAAGTATCAGCTTGATCAGCGGATTATTTATTGGGGTGATATTTACCATCATACTTCACTTTTTCAGAAGTGGCATGCCACTAAATTTATTTATACGCTATACACGTAGTCCTTTTGTGAAGATAGTGCAGGAGACCAAGCGTACTTACCTTTTTAAGGTGAAAGGAATTGCAAATTTTGCCAACATCCTACAACTACAGAATAAGCTTCGGAGGCTAAAGGATGATAAGAAAATCATCATGGATTTTTCTCATGCCCGTCTGGTAGATTTTACAGTGCTGGAATATCTGCACGAACACGCTGAGAAATACAACAGAAATGGTGGTGAATTCCATTTCACAGGGCTTGATGTTCACATGACGTCTTCTCACCATCCCTACGCACTGCATGTGCTTAAAGCTCCTAAGCCTAAGAAAATTCGTCTGACCCGCAGGCAAAATGAGTTGAAACAGCTCGCCCAGTACAAATTATGGGATTACGATCCTGAAATTGAGTGGAATGTCACAGATCTGCAACGTTTTATGTTTTTTAAAACCAGACCGGTAGAATATCAGAAAAATCAATTGAATGGTGAAAATGAGGTTTTGGGTGTAAACTGGAAAATTTGTGACATAGCGCTGAAGAATGCTTTTGTGGCCTTTGAAAATTACCGGCTTACCGTGGAGGTACTTTCACTTCCTTTTGAAATTCCAAAGTTCTCCATGGAAGAAGAGTCTCTACTGGATAGGATGACGCTCATTGCTGACCAGAAAGATATTGATTTTGATGAGTACAAGAATTTCTCCAAAAAGTTTCTGGTGCAGGGACCGGATGAATCAGCCATCAGACATCTGTTTACTCCCGAACTGGTGAGATTTTTTGAGAGAAGTGAAATATATCATCTGGAAAGCATCGGCAAAGAACTATTGATTTTCCGTCATTTGCGTCTGACAAGTCCTCGTGAGATTGTGAAAATGGTTACCTACAGTGAAAAATTGGTAGAAAAGCTGCAAGAAGCAGCTTTGCTCAAAGCATAAAAAAGCCTTTCCAATTTGGAGAGGCTTATATTACTTTTTTTATAAATAAGTTATTAATTTTAGAAACGGACGCCTAATAAAATACTTAACGCACTATTATTAATTTCACTATTCACAATTTCTCCATTATCAGAAATCATACTGGGACTGGAACTGATATTGTTTAGCCCCTGGTAAAAACCAAATTCTATAAATGGAGTAATAATTTCCAAAGGCAAACCTAACCCTGCTTTTAACTGTACCCCATGATCATTACTGCCAATACTATTTGGAGTTCGCGATATAATAGGATTGTAAGAGAGTAAATAACCATATCTGTAATTTGCGCTTACAAAAGGCTCAATAGCATTGATCTTCTTTTTGGTACCTATCCCCGCACTTGCGTACAGATATTGCATTAACATTTCATTTTCAAAACTGCTTTGCTCAACACGCCCTCCCATTTGAGCATATCCTATTTCTATCGGAACAAACAAAAGATCAGCCAGAGGAAATGATTTTGCCACACCAAGTTGTATACCTCTACGGCTATCCAGAGCCACTTTTTCATTTCGTATCATATTTTCCTGTTGGGCAAAATTAGCCCCGGCTTTCACTTCCATATCCTTATAGAATTGAGCATGAAGAGAGGAAGAAAAAGTGAATAAAGCTAGAATTATGATATACTTTCTCATGCATATGAATAGTTTCATTATCACTGTTTGCATTAAATTATTTTTTGCAAAAACTAAACCTCAGACGATAAATTTAAGTGTATAAATGTGATTTTATAAGTATATTAAGTGTATTGTCTTACATGATCCAGTATTACTATTTATTTCTCACATTTAAACTTCTACGAAACGGATTAAGAAAAGTGATAACATTAACTATTTAGTGGAAAATTTCAGCTTTGATAATGAGATATTAATCTTGCTACTCACTCCTCAAAGATCTGGCAGGGTCAGTTCTGGCAGCTTTAAGTGATTGAAAACTTACGGTAATCAGTGCTATCGTAATCGCCAGCAGACCTGCTAATATAAAAGTAGCCACGTCTATAGGAATACGAAACGCGAAGCCTTCCAACCATTTTTCCATCACCCAGTAGGCTACCGGTACGGCAATCAGGAAAGCAATTCCAATCAGCTTGGTAAAATCTTTAGAAAGTAGAACCAAAACATTTAATACAGAAGCGCCCATAACTTTGCGTATACCAATTTCTTTGGTGCGCTGTTCGGCAGTAAATGCAGCCAGGCCTAACAGCCCAAGACAGGCAATGAAAATGGCTATAGCGGTAAATGTGGTAAACACCTTGCCTAACCTTTGCTCAGCCCTAAAAAGGGCGTCAAAATCTTCATCCAGAAAAGTATACTCAAAGGGTTCACCCGGTGCTTGTTCTTTCCAGAACCGCTCAATACTCCCCAGGCTTTCTGATAGTTTGCCAGACTGCAAACGAACTGAAAGGAAAGCACCATTCTTAGTATATAGCATTGCGATCGGGCGGATATTCTGTTTCAGACTTTGAAAATTAAAATCCTTCATCACACCTATCACTTTGAGCGTTCGTCCTTCGTTGTCACCATAGAAATTAATTTCTGCATTGAGGGGCGACTCCAGATTAAGTTCTTTCACAGCTGCCTGATTAAGAATGACTGCCGCAGTATCACTGGGAAATGATCTTGAGAAATTACGTCCTTCCAGAAGCTCAATTCCTAAGGTTGGAATATACTCATAATCACCATAATGCCAGGTAAGCAGATGGTCTTCATCCGATCCTTTCAAACGGAAAACTGAAGTATTATTAATATCAGGTGGAACATTAGTAGAAACAGCAGCACTTTCTACCACAGCTAAATTTGTAATCTGATCGCGAACGGTTTGAATTTTGTCTCCCAGCCTTCTTCCATTTTTGATGATCAGTACATTCTCTTTGTTAAATCCCAGGTTAATATTTCTGGTATATTCAAGTTGTTTGTAAACCAGAATAGTACATACTATCAGGGCAATAGAGATAAAAAACTGAAATACCACCAGGCCATTGCGTATATAGCTGCTCTTGAAACCTGATCTGATCTTGCCTTTCAATACATCTGCCGGGCGGAAAGCCGAAAGATAAAAAGCCGGATAACTACCTGCCAGTAATCCTACTACAAGGATAATCAGGACAAATACCCAGGCAAGCCAGGGTTGGGTGATGATGTTGAAAGAAATGTCTTTGCCAGAAATCTGGTTAAAAGGCTCAATCGCTAGACTTATCAACAGAATGGCGATGAGGGTGGCGATAGTACTTACCAAAATAGACTCGGTAAGGAATTGAGCAATCAGGTGACTCTTTACCGAACCCAAGGTCTTTCTTACACCCACTTCTTTTGCCCGGTTGGCAGATCTTGCGGTAGCCAGGTTCATAAAATTGATACAGGCAATAATAATCATGAACATGGCGATTGCGGCCAAAATGAAAACGTAGGTAATATTTCCGTTAGGTTCTATTTCAGCATCCAATTGAGAGTGAAGATGGATATCGGTGAGTGGCTGAAGAAAATATCCATATTGCCCTCCCTGTTTTTCAAACTCTTCCAGAGAGATGCCCATAAACTGCTGAACCTCTGGTCCAACATACTTTTCTACCAATACCTTCATTTTGTCCTCCAACTGAGCGACTTGTGCTTCAGTGTTTAGTACAAGATAAGTATATAGAGAATTAGAAAGCCAGGCATCATCTCTGCTAAAAGGAAGGGTTGACATGGAATATAACATGTCAAAGTGAAAGTGAGAATTGGCAGGTGTATCCTTTACAATTCCAGTTACTTCGTAATTAGAGAAGAAATCTCCAACATTTAGCGTTTTACCTAGGGCCGATTCATTACCAAAATATTTTTTGGCAGTAGACTCACTGATTACAATAGTATGAGGCTCTTTCAGTGCTGTGGCCGGGTCACCAGCCAGTAGTTCAAAATCAAAAACATCAAAAAAGCTGGAGTCAGCAAAAAACACTTGCGTCTCCGTAAAAACAACATCTTCGTATCGGACTACTTCACTTGCAAGTTTATAAAGTCGGGTATAATTATCTACCTCGGGAAATTCATTTTGAGCTACCTGACCTAAAGGAGGGCAGGTGACAGCTACAGCGATTTCCTGGCCGGAAATTCTTCCCTGAAGTCCCACTCTGTAAATTTGCTCAGCCTTGCTGTGAAATTTATCGTAGCTGACTTCATCCACCACATAAAGTACAATGAGCATGAAACTGGCGACGCCAACGCTTAATCCCAGGACATTAAGCAGGGTATAGAACTTCTGTTTAAGTAAGTTACGTAGACCTAGGGTAATGAAATTTTTGATCATCTTTTTACTTACAGCATAAGCCGGAGTTTTGAGTTTATGTTAATATAGATTGGGTGAATTTTATAATACTAACCTGTAAATTTGCGAATAATTTTGTTATTGATCTCTAAGTATTTTTACCGGATTACTATTGGCAGCCTTGTAGGTTTGAGACCCCACTGTAATCCAGGCAATGAGTAAAGCAAACAAGCCAGCCGCCAGAAAACTCCACCAGGGTAGTGCATCATGATAGGCGAATGTTTCCAGCCAGCGGTTCATGATCCAATAAGCAATAGGACTGGCAACTGCAAAAGACAAGATTACCAGCAAAGTGAATTTTTTTGCCAGCAATAACAGTATCTGAAGTACAGAGGCACCCATCACTTTCCTGATGCCTATCTCCTTAAATCTTTGTTCAGCAGTATAGGATGCTAATCCCACCAGGCCCAGTGCTGCAATAAACAGGGCAAGCAAAGAAAAGTAGGTTACTACTTTACTGAGGCGATCTTCAGCATTGTATTGTTCCTGAAACCGGTTTTTGATGGTATAATAGTCAAAAGGAAGATCAGGCATAAAATAAGACCACTGTTCCTGTAAATAAGCCAGGCTTTCATCCCATTGGTCCTCAGCTACTCTCACGATGATATTATTGGCTCTACCATTGGTCACCAGGAAGATAATGGGGGAAATGGGCTGATGCAATGACTCAAAATGAAAGTCTTCTACTACGCCTATAATTTTTCCACGACGGTTTCCTCCTCCATAATCAACACTTTTATCAATAGCTTCCTCTGGTGATTTCCATCCCATAGCGGAAACAGCTGATTCGTTGATAATAAAAGCTTCGGTTGAATCACTAACCAGCTTACGGTCAAAGTACCGGCCAGCAATCAATTCAACCTGAAGTGTATTGAGGTAATCGTGATCCACATGAATGTCAGCAACACGAAAGTTAACCTGCTGCATCTCTCCATCTACTTCAGCAGAAATGCCTTGAGAATCCAGTAATCTGCCAGAGGGAACCCTGCTACTCATACTTACATCACTAATTCCGGGCTGCTGTAGAAGCCTATCTTTGATGTTTTCGTATTGATTGTATATGTCTTCATTAATTGGGAGTACAGCGAGATGGTTATCATTGAAATTTAGCGGTTTGCTTTTTACATAGGCCAACTGCTTTTCAACGGTAATTACACCGATAATGAGTGCAATAGAGATTGTAAACTGAATTACTACCAGTGCAGAGCGCAAATACGGATGTTTGCCTTTAGGCTGCTGACTAGCCCTTAGAATAGTACTTGGCTGGAAGGATGACAAAATGAAAGCTGGATAACTTCCCGCAATGATGCCTACCAAAGCAATAGTGAGAATGATGGCTGTGATAAACCATACATTTTCCGTAAAGTCCAGAGAAATGCTCCGCTGAACAAAGTCATTAAAGTCAGGAATGAAAATGGCAAGTAACAGTAATCCCAGAATTAATGCTGCAAATGAAAGTATAATGGATTCGGTAAGAAACTGACGAATTAAATGTACCCTTAATGCGCCCATTACTTTTCTAACGCCTACTTCACGGGCTCGGCGCATGGATCGGGCAGTAGCCAAATTGATAAAATTGATACAGGCTATGACCAAGATGAAAATTGCAATGATACTGTATATGTATACATATTTGATGTCTCCATTAGCCTCAATTTCACTATCCAGATGTGAATGAAGGTGGATATCGGTTACTGGCCACAGGTGTAAAAGATTAAATTCTCCGGCAGGTATTCCGTTAAATTCGCCGAGGTGGCTGGTAATAAAATCGGGGAATTGGGCTTCCAGGGCTTGTGGATCATAACCTTCAAGGAGTAAAAGATAAGTAGCATAATTATTACTGCCCCATTGTTGCATCAGCTGCTCTCTGCCAAAGAAATTTTCAACAGCTTTGAAGGAAGCAATCAGTTCCGGATGAAAGTGAGAATTGGCAGGAATATTCTCCATAATACCACTCACCTGAAATTCAGCCTCATCATTGTAAATTAAGGTTTTACCTATTGGGTCTTCATTTCCAAAATATCTTTGGGCAGCAGTTTCAGAGATTACAATAGCATTTGGTTCTGCCAGTACCGTATTAGGATCTCCCTCCAAAAGTTTCCAGGAAAACAGTTTGAATGCTTCCTCATCCGCAAAGAAAAAATGCTCCTCTACAATTTTGATATCATCTTCTTCATTGGTAACAATGGGGTTATCACCCAGAAACCTGACTGCTTCTTCAACTATGCCCGGAAAATCATTCTCCAACAATGGGCCGAAAGGAGGAGCTACATGGCCTAAATGTAGACTTGTTTCTTTATCCTGGTTAAGCCATTCTCTGGAAACCCGGTAAATACGATCTGCCTTATCGTGATAAGTATCATAGCTCAGTTCGTACTGAACAAATAAAAATATCAGCAGGAAGGCCGTAATACCGACGGTAAGTCCAAAGAGATTAATGAAAGTAACCTGCTTGTATTTCCACAAGTTGCGGATGGCAATGTTCAGGTAGTTTTTCCACATGGGCTAAGTTGTTTTAGTTTAGGCGGTGTATTATACTTTATGTAACAAAATCAATTCATATGCCATGCTTCCAAACCTCTAAATTCAGCGATAATCGGGGTTTTACGAGATAACAGTTGTTCATATACGTACACGTTTGTACGGTAGTGGACAAAAAAAAGCGCCTTAAAAGCGCTTTAAATCAAGATTATTGTTTATAAATAAATTACGTTTTCCTATTTTGATCATAACCCTGACCATCATCCAGGCTAAGGATATGACTGGGTAAATCGGCAATGATAGATTTGTCTCCCAATATACCGATGGGAGTTTTCATAAGATGGGGGTCATGTTTCAACACGCTTAACCATTCGGTTTCTTCCATATTTTTACCCTCATACTTTTCCTTAAAAATATCCGATTTGACATCTATTAGCTTTTCAACACTTACCCCTAGTTTGGTTAGCAGTTGTGCCAACTGACTTTCAGTAAGTGGGTTTTTGGATATATCTACCTCATTTACATTCTGAGCAATTTGCTTAGCATAAGCAATGGCCTCCCGGTCTCCTTGCTTATCAAAATTGTAAATAAGCGTAATCTCTTTAGGGTTAAATTCCATAAAAAATAAATCTTGCTGTAAAAAATTAGTTTAACAAGTATAAGTTAATAACTGTATATGTGAATTAAGGTTTCTTATCTTCTTCTGCAAACGAAGGAATTACTGGTAAATGAGATTGCTCATTTGCCAGTTTTACCTCAAATGTTTCAGTTTTATAATCGTATTCTATGAGATATAGGCACAGGTTGGCATGACCAAATTCATCCATCTTACTTAGATCATAACCAAGCATCAAACATAGCAAGATACGCATCGCTCTTCCGTGCATGCATACTAGTACGGTATGTTCGTCAGGGTTAGCAATGATTTTTTCAAGGGCAGGCTTTTGCCTTTCCATCACCATATTTGGACTTTCGCCTCCTTCAATTGCCCTATCCAACTCCCCTTTGGTCCATGATTTTATAATAGAGGCATAGTACTCGCTATCTTCAGCATTGGCTACTTTCCCTTCCTTTTCTCCCCAGTTTATTTCATTCAGCCCTGCCAGCTTGGTGTGTGGCAAATCCATTTCCAAAAAGTGCTCCACCGATTGTATACTTCTTTGTAATACCGACGTATACACATGTTGAAATGGAATATCCTTATAGCTTTCGTAGAAGTGCCTTGCCTGAAGTCTTCCCAAATCGTTCAGCGGGGCGTCAATACCACTTCCCTGTACTACTCCTTTTCTGTTATATTCAGTTTGTCCGTGTCTTATTAAATATATTTTCTTCTTTTGCATCTGATAAAGTTGAGTTCAAAATCCCGAAGTTAAGAAATTTATGATAGATACTAATGTCAGCATTGAAACGATCAACGCACTATGTAAAGGCAATATGTGCGAACATTTGGCTATAGAAATAACAGATGTGAGCGAGAAGAGTTTAAGTGGTAAAATGCCGGTGGATCATCGCACCAAGCAGCCGATGGGTTTGTTACATGGTGGAGCCTCGGTAGCATTGGCTGAAACCTTGGGTAGCATTGCCTCAAGTTTGTGCATCAATAATAAAAATCAGTACCCTGTCGGGCTGGAGATAAATGCCAACCACCTAAGAGCTGTAAAGCAGGGGTTTGTTTATGCAAAAGCAGAAGCAATACACATTGGCAGGAAAACGCATGTTTGGGAGATTCGTATTACCGATGAACAGCAAAAACTAATATGTATCAGCCGATTGACCGTAGCAGTGATTGATAAATAGCAGCTAAAAATTATGGAAGAAGCCGTAGATATCAAACAGTCTTCAATATTAGATACGCAATTAGTACATGACCATTTTCTGGCGATAGGAAAAAGTAGAAATTATCCGATAGCTGCATGGCGACTGCCGGATGATGATGTACAACATATTATCATGGATGTTTCTGGTGAAGTAAAGCTGGTAGATATTGAACTGGAAACTATGCCTCCGGGATTTATCGTGAGCCCTTTTGCAAAAGATTTTTCTCAAGAAGCAAGCAAGGCAAATTTTATATACGCAGATCTGCATTATGATAGCCGGAGTAGAAGTATTCAGGCAAACTCGCTGAACCGTAATGGAAGGGCAGATGCAGAAAATATTAAGTCTCAAATCCTAAATGCTATAGAGAATCATAAAGAAATCCATCCTGAGCAGGAGGAAGGCGTAACGTATGAGCTTAAGCGCAATCAGCAAATGAGTCATGAGGCATTTCTGAAACTGATTGAAGATGCAAAGGAACAAATCAAAGATCAGCGTTTCAAAAAGGTAGTTCCGTCACGTTGTCAATATGTTCGCCTGCCAGATGATTTTAACATTGCCGCTACTTTTCAGCGCATGTGTAATACGTACCCTCATGCTTTCGTCTCAGTCATCGCTATGCCTGAATTGGGGGTTTGGCTGGGTGCTTCTCCTGAAATACTCGTGAAGACTTTTGTACAGGATGGGCAGAAAATGTTTAGCACTATGGCTTTGGCAGGAACTCAAAAGCTGGATGAAGAAAATAATGTTAAAAATGCAGCCTGGAGAGGAAAAGAGATTGAAGAGCAAGCGATGGTAAGTCGTTACATTATTAACTGTTTTAAGAGAATTCGTTTGCGGGAGTTTGATGAGGATGGGCCGCATACTGTTGAAGCAGGGAACCTGCTTCATCTACGGACTGACTTTACAGTGAATATGGATGTGGTGAATTTTCCCGAATTAGGATCAGTCATGCTAAAATTGCTCCATCCAACTTCAGCAGTTTGTGGTTTGCCCAAGGAGCCTGCTTTGCAATTCATAGATCAGCATGAACATTATGATCGGGAATTGTTTGCCGGTTTCCTCGGACCAGTCAATATTAACGAGGAGGTTAACATATTTGTGAATCTCAGATGTATGCAGTTACAGGGAACAAAAGCATTGATCTATGCTGGTGCAGGTGTCACTGCCGATTCTGAGCCAGAAAGAGAATGGATAGAAACATCAATCAAAATGGAGACTTTGAAGAAGGTGTTATATTAAAAAAGCTGCCAACAGGCAGCTTTTTTGGGATGTATTGTCAGTTTTGTTTGAGGGTACCTTTATAATATTCCAGTGCTGCTTTTTGAAAGATAATCTGATAGTCGGCCTGAGCTTTGGTAGAAAGCGCTTCCACATAAGCCGCATTGACACGATTAAGGTCAAGAATATTACCTACCCCTAGTCTGAATCTTTCTTTTTCTGCTTCCAGCGCTTTTTCAGCTGCTCTTACCTGAGCTTCAGCGGCAATAATTCTCTCCTGAGAGGTTTCATAATCAGCAATTGCAGTCTGAACCTGTTCAAAGATATTTCTTTCTAAATCTTCCATATCCAGGATTGAGTTGTTCAATAACTGTCTGCTACGTTGAACCTGAGTCCTGGTATTGAGATTATTAAATATGGGTATACTTAAATTTACATAGAGTACCTGTGATTGATTAATATCAAATAACTGTTCATTGAAACCGTAACGGACTTCTAAGTCAGAGTACTGTGAATATAGTTCATATCCAAGTATTAATCGGGGGTAGTATAACCCTTTGGTGGCTTTAAGCCCAAACTTATTAGCTTCAATACTCGTCTCCTGCTGTTTTATGTCAGGACGGTTTGCAATGGCAGTATTATATACTTCTTCTAATGAAATACTTTCCTGTAAAAGTTGATCTTTTGATAAGTTGGGTTCTCTAAATTCCCAATCCTTGAAAGGATCAATTTGTAAAAGTCTGATTAATTGAACCCTACTAATTTTGAGTTGATTTTCACTTTCAACAACAGTTAGTGCTGCTCGTTTAGCTTCAGCTTCCTGGTTATATTGATCCGCTATATTTCTTGTGCCTGCTTCTACAAATGTCTTGATACTCTCTGCTAATTCATTTTGCTGCTCCAAGTTAGCCTTGGCTATCCTCAGCAACTCCTGATTGAGTAATACTTGTAAATATTGTTGTGATACATCAAAAACTACATCCTGCTTAGTTTGATTGATCTGGTAGAGTTGTGATTCAGCAGCATGTTGCCTTTGTTTAATGGTATTGATAATGGTAAAACCATTGAAAAGAGTGATGCTAGAACTTAATCCACCATTTAAGCGGTTAACTTGCTCATCAGTAAATCCTCCGGAGGTATTATCAAACTGCCTTCCATAAATACGTTGTCCGGTAACACCGAAACTTAGAGATGGTGCAAGATTAGCATAAGCTTGTGCACGTTCGGCTCTGCTTGTCTCCAGTATGTTTTCTTGCTGCTTGATCTGGATATTTTCTCGTAGGGCAATATTTACAGCTTCCTCGTAGGTAAGCGCCAGGTCTTCCTCCTGCGCTTTTACAAACGTAGATAGGTATGTAGTCAGAATAAGGGCTAATGTGGATATGCGGATTAACATAGGACTATGCTTCTTGTTCTTTTTTTATGATTTCATCACTTTCCAGCGCACCATCTACAATCTGAATGATACGGTCGCTGTAGCTCGCATTATCTTCAGAATGGGTTACCTGGATAATGGTCATACCTTCTTTGTTGAGCTGTTTAAAGAGTTCCATCACTTCACGACCCTGCTCAGAATGTAGGTTACCGGTAGGCTCATCTGCCAAAAGTAACTTTGGCTTACCAGCTATGGCACGCGCTACTCCTACCAATTGCTGTTGTCCACCGGATAACTGCTCAGGAAATAAATCTTTTTTGGCTACCATCTGGAACCTGTCCAGGAGCTCGGCTACTCTTGCCTTACGCTCTTTGCCTTTCATATTTTGATAAAGTAAGGGAGTCTCAATGTTTTCAAATACTGTCAACTCATCAATGAGATGGTAAGCCTGAAACACGTATCCAATGGTATGTTTTTGCAATTCACTTCTGTGTCTTTCTTTAAGCTTGTGTACAGGCTGATCCAGTAAGAAATATTCTCCGGCTGATGGTGGGTCCAACAATCCGATAATATTGAGTAGGGTGGATTTACCAGCTCCACTGGGTCCCATGATGGTTAAAAATTCACCTTCTTTTACTTCCAGGTCAATCCCTTTTAGAATGAAAGTTTTTTTAAAACGGGACTGAACGTATTTGTCAACATCAATGAGCTTTAGCATAATAGAAGTTAGAGTTTATGGTTGTAAAATGAGTTTGCCAATAAGTATGCCAATGAAAAATAGCTTTATTTCATAGCATTAAAGCATATTTTGTAAATCTGAGCGTCCGATTTTGAATAATGGATGTACGATATCGTACATGATGTACTTTTTGAGGTATAATATTAAAGAATCAAAAAAAAATCTTTTAAATCAAAGTGGCTTAGAATTTGTTCAATGAGATCATCGTAAAAAATCAGCTTTTAGACCCTGATAATTTACTTCTAATGTCTAAGGATTGGGTCCCTGATACATTCTTACTATGTAATATGACAGCCGGATTGATATTGTATTTTTCTAACATTAAGTATTAATTTGAATAAAAATTTTAACAGACAGGAATATGAAGAAAATAGCAATTGCTTTGGTTTCAGGAGTTCTCTTGAGTGGATGTTATGCGCATGTTTGCCCTACTTATACTGTAAATCCGGAAAAGAAAGAAATTCAAAAGACTGTGAAGGTAGAAGAACTCAAAGTAGAGAAACCTTCATAATTTGTTGTAAACAATAAGGTGTAATGAATCAAAGCAGCCAAATTGGTTGCTTTTTTTTATAACTGTAGCGTAAAAGTTGTACCCTTTCCTACTACCGACCTCGCAGTCAAATTTCCATGGTGCATCTGCATAATACGTTGAGAAAGGCTCAGGCCAATTCCAGAACCATGATTTTTAGTCGTATAAAAGGGAATGAATATTTTTTCTAATGCTTCCGGTTCAATGCCTGGCCCGTTGTCAGTAATTTCAATAAATACCCTTTGCTCATGATCAGTAAATACAGAAACTATGATGGCTGGATCCTCAGTTTCTTCCAAAGCCTCAGCGGCATTTTTTAAGATATTAATGAGTACCATTTCAATCAGCTTAGGGTCTATTCTCACAATAAGGTGAGGAGGGTTGATCTTAACACTGATTTTCACATGAGATTTAGCCACGCCTGCTTTAATCAATTGCACTACTTCTTTGATGATATCGTCAATCTGTACTCTCTCAAAGTCTGGTTGAGGAATACTGGTGAAATTACGGTATGCTTCAACAAAAGTCACCAGTCCTTTCGTCCGGTTTTCAATGGTTCTCAGACTCATAGTGATATCTTCATAAGATTCTTCATTGAAAGAGACCATACCATTTTCGCAGATTACATCTTCCTGAATGATATCAATGGCGGTACCTGCGAGAGAGGCGATTGGAGTGATGGAGTTCATGATCTCATGACGCAATACTTTGGTAAGGTTTTGCCAGGCCTCTATTTCCTGCTGTTGTAATTCAGACAAAATGTTCTGAATGGATACTAGTTTGTAGGAACTTCCTCTAAGTCTAAGTTCAGTAGCATTGATAGACAGATGTAAATCAGGACTTGGCTTGTAAAGCGTTTTGGAGCCGGGAGGTAGCTGATTAATAATGTTATACAAATCATAGTTTACCCTGGCCAGATCGCTGATCTTATTGAGCTGATTGGTTTTAAGAAACCTTTTAGCCGTGTTGTTTACTAATTCAATCTTTCCTGTTTCATCATAGGACAACAGACCAACATTTACATGCTGTACTACGGTTTTGAGATATTGCCAGTTTTCCTCTTTTTCAGCTCTTGCTTTTCGGAAGGCATCAAATACCTCATTAAACATACGGTTGAGGTCACCAAAACTTTCTCCCAACTTGCTATCTCGGTTGAAACCGGCAGTAAAATCAGAGTATTTTACGGCTTCCAGAAAGCGGGTTAGCTTTCGGTTGGTCTCCAGCACATACTGATAAAGTTCGTAGATCTGGTAGGCAACCAGTAATGAAACGATAACTCCACTTGCAATACGGTTGGTGTAAAAGATAAAGTATAAGCAAAGCAACATACTGGCCGCGAGGAGAAGTATCCTGACCAGTAATGCCCATTCAAAACGGTTATATATCATACTTTTCAAGCCTACGGTATAAAGAGGCCCTGGTCAGCCCAAGATCTCCTGCTGCTTTGGAAATATTTCCATTGTGCTTTTTCAATACTTTTCTGATCAGCAGCTTTTCTACCTCTTCCAGGTCGTACTTTTCAATATGCAGCTCTTCCTGACCTTCGGTCTGTTTGTTATTATCAGCATTAAAGAAAAAGTCCTCTGCCTGTAGAGTAGGCTTACTGCTCAGAATTACGGCTCTTTCTACCGAATGCTGTAGCTCTCTGATATTACCCGGCCAGTGGTACTTTTGCATTCTTTTGATGGCGCTTGGGCTGATAGAATGTATTGATTTATTGTACTTTTTAGAATACAGGCTCAGAAAGTGCATAGCCAGGGGCTCAAGATCATCCAAACGTTCACGGAGAGGAGGTAAGTGAACCTCAATGGTATTAATACGATAGAGTAAGTCCTGACGGAATTCATTCTTTTTAACCATGTCGTAAAGCGGCATATTGGTAGCAAAGATCAGCCGGACATCTACATCAATCATTTTGTTAGTACCCACCGGGGTGATTTTTTTGCTCTGCAATGCGGTAAGCATTTTGGCCTGCAAAGGAAGTGATAAGTTGCCAATCTCATCCAGAAAGAGTGTACCATCAGATGCAGCTTCAAAACGACCCACTCTGTCTTGTTTGGCATCTGTAAAAGCCCCTTTAGCATGCCCGAAAAGTTCACTTTCAAAAAGGGTTTCAGTTACCGCTCCTAAATCCACGTTGATAAATACATTATCGGCCCTTTTGGAACGACGATGTATAGCCCGGGCAATTACCTCTTTACCAGTACCATTTTCACCGAGGATAAGTACGTTGGCATCAGTGCTGGCAACCTGCTCTATGGTTTCAAATACTTTAAGCATAGATGGGCTACTTCCGATAATGTCTTTAAATTTTGAATTGATATCCTCATTCATGATCTCCTGCTGAGACCTGAGCTGGTGGGCTTCATGGCGTGACTCACGTAAGCGCATAGCAGCGAGTACAGTTGCCAGCAGCTTCTCATTATTCCAGGGCTTAAGTACGAAGTCTGTGGCTCCTTCTTTAATGGCTCTTACCGCCATATCTACATCGCCATAGGCAGTAATCATGATGACCACTGCGGAAGGATCTCTTTCCAGTATCTGATCCAGCCAGAAGAACCCTTCTTTACCACTACTTACATCTTTGGTAAAATTCATGTCCAGCAGGATTACATCATATTGCTCATTGCTGATGAGCGCCGGAATGGCACCAGGGTTCTTGTCGGTATCTACCTGCAAAAAATGTCTTTTAAGAAATATCTTGGCGGCTTGTAATACATCCTCATTGTCATCAATGATGAGAATTTTGCCGGTCTTATTAATTTTTCTGCTCATACTTTTTAGAGTGAGGTTGTTTTTTGTTTTACACAAAAGTCAAAGACTGTACCGTAGCATATTGAAAATTAGCAAGAAAAGATAAAACATTAGTTTAAAGCATCCTAAGGGTTTTCAGAGGACACATTTTGTAAAACTGAAAATTTTAAATTTTTGAAAGTTAAATTGTTAAACGTACACAAACGTACAAAAATTGTTCGTTAACGTACACTTGATCCTCAAATAAAAGGCAAAATCAGGTGTTTGGGGCCGTTTTTTCCTTTGGCACAGTGTTCGTAAAGTTTGAGAGTGAATCAGGAGTCTAATTTGTGTAAATCTTGATTAATTGTTAATAATGCACAAAGTCCGGGAACATCCGGAAGCACAACCGCAAAAATTTCTTCATATGGGAATGGATCGTAAAATAAAAAAGAAAAAATGGACGACAAGCAGAATCATCGGGCTGGTACTGGGAGTAGGACTGCTTTCATTCATTTTATATAGTTTTCTCTTCGCAGATAATCGCTCAAAATTAAATGTGGAAAAAGAGAAAATTACAATTTCAGAAGTTTCTAGGCAGATCTTTCAGGAGTACATCCCTGAAACTGGGATTGTAATGCCAAGCCAAACTATCTATCTTGATGCGGTTGAAGGTGGGGTTGTGGATGAAATCATCCTGGAATCCGGCGCGCTGGTGGATGAAGGCGATACCATCATGACTTTGAATAACTCTAACTTACAACTTAGTGTGATGGAGAGAGAAAGCCAGTTATACGAACAATTGAACTTACTTCGTCAGACACGTTTGCAACTGGACCAGAATGACTTGAATCAGAAAGCCCAACTTGCACAAATTGACTATCAATTACAGTTACTCAAGCCTCAGTATAGCCGTTTTAAAGAACTTGCGGAGAAAAAACTGATATCCCAGCGTGAACTTGAGGAAGTGGAAGAGGAGTTTGAATATAATAAGCGTCGTCATGAGCTAACCTATGCATCGTATAAGTCTGATTCTATTTCCAGGTCTATGCAGCTAAAGCAAATCAGTATGTCTGAAGAAAGAATGCTCAAAAGCCTTGATGCTGTAAGTAACCTGCTTAATAATTTGACCATAACCGCACCAACTAAAGGATTATTTACTTCTCCTGATTGGGAACCTGGTCAATCCATAAATGCAGGGGAGCGCTTGGGACAAGTAGCATTATTGGATAGCTTTAAGGTAAGAGTAGCCATTGATGAACTATACTTACCTCGCATAGAAGTAGGACAGCAGGCTTCCGGAACTTTATCTGATGGTCAGGATTACCGACTGGAAATCTACAAGAAGTATCCTACAGTTTCCGAAGGTAATTTTGAGGTGGATATGCGTTTTATCGGCGAAGTTCCTGATGGCATTCGTCGTGGCCAGTCCCTTAGAATACGGCTTGAACTGGGAAGTTCTGAAGAAGCGGTGCTGCTTGCAACCGGGGGGTTCTTCAGAGATACCGGTGGTAACTGGGTGTTTGTTATGAACAATGATGGAAGCCGGGCTTACAAAAGAGATATTCGTCTGGGTAGAAAAAATTCTGAATACTATGAAGTATTGGAAGGGGTAGAACCTGGCGAGAAAGTAATTACATCTTCATACGAGAATTTTGGGGAAAACGAAGTGCTCGTATTCTAACTAAGTATCTTCTAAAAACTAAACTTAACTAATCTCATTCATTAAAATCTAACACTATGATTCGTACTCGTAACCTCAAGAAAGTCTTTACCTCGGATGAAGTAGAAACTACTGCACTAAATGATATCAATATTGAAATTAAAACCGGAGAGTTTGTAGCCATCATGGGACCTTCCGGATGTGGTAAATCCACTTTACTAAACATTATGGGCCTGCTTGATAACCCCAGCAGTGGTGAGTACCATTTTATGGATCATGAAGTGTCCAGATATTCTGAAAGACAGAGAGCGCAGCTTCGTAAAGGAAACATAGGATTTGTATTCCAGAGCTTTAATTTGATTGATGAACTCACAGTGCATGAGAATGTTGAGCTTCCGTTATTGTACCTTAAAGTACCTTCCTCAGAGCGTGAGAAGAAAGTGAAAGATGCGCTGGAGCATATGAATATCATGCACCGCAGAAACCACTTCCCTCAGCAGTTGTCCGGTGGTCAGCAACAGCGTGTGGCTATTGCAAGAGCCGTAGTAGCCAATCCTAAGTTTATACTTGCGGATGAGCCTACTGGTAACCTGGACTCTACCAATGGAGAAGAGGTAATGAGCCTGTTATCAGAACTAAATAAAGCGGGTACTACGATTGCCATGGTAACGCACTCACCTCACGATGCTACTTATGCCAACCGTGTCATCAACTTATTTGACGGTATGGTGGTGACCGAAAATATCAAAGAGAAATTCCATGTATAGATGGTTTTAAGCGAAAATACTCCAGCGGCAGTACTGAATAACTTGCCGCTTTTTTTATGTCCAATCCACTGAGGTGTGCAAAATTGAACAACAAATGTTCGGAAACGGCCATAATAAGAATAGGTTATTCATGTATTTTCCTGACTTTCAGTGTATTATGGGTAGGGCATGGGCTTTGGAAGTGTGGTATAATATCATCTAAACTGCCAAGTTTATGTTCCAAAATCTTATCAAAGTGGCAATCCGAAATATGGCTAAGGAAAAGCTTTATAGTCTCATCATTATTCTTGGATTAACCATTGGTATTGCAGTGATCATAGCTTTTCCCTTAGCATATTTCCTGATTGAGGAATGGCTCAGTGACTTTGCCTATCAAACAGATATTAAGGTTTTCACTTTTGTTGCTGCTGTATTACTCACCGTAGTCATTACCAGCCTTTCAGTAGGTTTCCAAACACTGAGAGCTGCTACAGCTAATCCAGTCAAGTCATTAAGAGATAATTAAAGCAAGTTTTAGTTTTTTTACACTACTGGAGTATGCTTAAAAATTATCTGCTTACAGCCATAAGGAATATCAGAAGAAACAAGCTTTCTTCCACGATAAGCATATTTGGTCTATCCATTGGTATTACTGCTGCCTTTCTCATGTTCAGATATATTCAATTTGAATTAAGCTATGACAATTATCATCAGAAGCAAAAACGCATATACAGACTAAGCACGGTGCTTTCAGGTGGCGCAAAAAGTGAACACTTAGCACCAACCGCTATGGCAGTCGCCCCCCAGATCCAAAAATTACTGAAAGAAGAAGTAGCACTTTCGGCCAGAGTTGTTCCATTAGAAGTGGTAGTAAAAATCAGTGATTATGAAGTGTTTAGAAATGATAAATTTTTTCAGGTTGACCCTGAGATCACGAAGATACTTGATGTAAAGTGGCTGGCCGGGGATTCTGTTCACTCCCTGAAGATGGCAAATGCACTGGTGCTGACTCAAAGCCTGGCTCAGGCTTATTTCAGTGATGTATCCTATGAAGATATTCTGGGAAAGACTCTAATACTGAACCGTAAAATTTTTACAGTAGAAGGAGTGATTGAAGATATTCCGCTTAATTCTGATTGGTATTTTGAAGCTCTTGTTTCTTTACAGAATAGTAAATATGAATGGTATGATTTTCAGGCCTTTACTTATGTTTTGCTAAAAGACAATGTTAATTTCGGAGATTTTCAGTTGAGCTTGCAGAATTTTGATCAACATTGGTTTTCACCGCTGATGCAAAAAGAATGGGGTACGGAAGAAACCTATGTTTACCATAAAGTAATTGCGCTTACTGATCTGCACTTTACTAACGATTTGATTGGTGATATGAAAGGTAAGGGCAATATGAATCTTATCATTGTACTTAGCCTTATCGCAATATTTCTGATAACTATTGCTGCAATTAATTTTATCAATCTGTTTATCGCTCAGTCTATCAAGAGAAATGTAGAAGTTGGCATAAGAAAGATAGTAGGTGCCCGCAAAACTCAGTTGATTCTACAGTATCTAAGTGAGTCAATTCTTTTTGCATTAATTTCAAGTGGTATCGCAGTTATTCTCATTCAGTCGGTGGAACCTTTATGGTATAATTATACCGGTATCAGCCTTGAATTCAATAATATATTTGATGAGAACATATTTTTTTACCTGATTCTGGTAATACTCATCATAGGATTATTTGCTGGAAGTTATGCAGCTTTTTTTCTCGCTTCTTCAAATCCGGTTAAGGCGCTCAAAAATAATTTTAGTTTCAACTCACCGAAGAGCTTTCACAACCTACTTCAACTCATTCAGTTTGCAATTGCCACAGGTATGGTATTGTGTACTCTGGTTTTTTATAAGCAACTGGATTTCCTGCTGAATAAGCAGTTGGGCTATGATGAAGAACAGGTAATGGTTCTGAATTTAGCTGATGCTCCTGATAAGATGGAGAGAATGAGCGCATTTAAAAGTTACCTGTTAGATAAGCATTATGCTGAAAGTGTTGCATTGGGCACCAAACCGGGAAATTTACACTTAAAAGGAACGGTGATTCAGGAAATGGATGGACAAAGTATTGAAGTTCCTGTCAATGCCATCTATGCAGATGAAGATTATCTGGAGGCATTAGGAATTTCATTAGTAGAGGGGAATAACTTTTTCAATGAAGAATGTGACTGTGGAAATCAATATCTGATTAACGAAGCTTTAAGTAGGGAGCTTCAATGGGATAAGCCAGTAGGAGAAAGTCTGAGTTTTGATGTTGAAGGGAAAATAATCGGAGTGGTAAAAAACTTTCATTACCAATCCCTTCATCACACCATTGAACCATTGATTATTATATTAAATCCTGAAGGAAGTACCCACGCATTGATTAAAATAAAGGGCGAAAAGATAGGAAACATTCAATCAGCCTGGCAGACATTTTTTCCCACCACACCCATCAATTATAGTTTTTTGGAACAAGAGCTTGCCGCTCAGTATACCACCGAAAAGCATATGATTGACCTTTTTACTTTTTTCTCTATCCTTACCATAGTGATTTCCTGCATGGGGCTTTTTGGTATGAGTGCTATGAATGCGCAGCTTAGAACAAAAGCAATGGGTATACACAAAGTGATGGGAGCCAGAAGACTTCAAATATTTTACCTCCTCAGTAAAGATACACTGAAAAATGTGTGCTTCGCTATTTTCATTTCCTTACCGCTGACTGGCGTAATTATGTTCCGATGGCTGAGCATGTTTGAATATCATGTAGCATTTGATTGGGTACAACTTTTTGTGGCAGGAACGATTGTGTTTTCACTAGCTATGTTCACTTCTTGCTATCATAGCTTACATATTACCAGAACTAATCCGGTACTTTCACTAAAAGACGAATAAAATTAATCTTCGCACATTGAAAAGCACTTCTTGCGTTTTCGGCAAGCATTTTGTATAACTATCTTCATCTGAATTTGTGTTGTTTGAAGACAGTTAGCATACTGGTAAGTTTTTTTGCTTTTTAGAAAGGTAAAATCTGCTGGTAGGTATATAAGAAGTGTGAAAACTATTGAAATAGTAGAAAAAACGTACTCTCTTTTGGCATATGCACGAAAATATGTTTGTATAATTGTACTTAAAAATGCGGCCCGTTTGTTATCATGTCTGCTTTCTAATGTCGATTCTATTGTCTTTCTGATAAAAAATATTCAAAAACAGTCTCATATTACATTCGCATAACCTAATAATTATTAATTGATCAAACTATGGAGATCAACACTGTACAAAAAAAGCAACCGGATAAATTGATGTTTTCGGTCAGAATTTTCAAGTCAATAAGTATTGCTCATATCGTAATGCTATTATTAATCGGTGGAGCTGCTGTGGGTACCAGTGGTTGTAAGGCCAAGAAAGAAGCACGTGCTGCCGCTGCTGCCAAAGCAGAGCGCATTGCTGAAGCAAGGGCCACTCTGCTAGCGATCATCAATGATAATGGTTCTATGAGTCTGGATGAAAAAGAAAGAGAGTTGAATCGTGTTAAAGACATGAATATTGATGATGCTGAAATTCAAGACCTTATTGCAAGGGCTGAGGCCATAATAGCGCGTGAGCGTGATGCCTCTGAAAGAGTAAGAGAAGCTACCGGTGGTAGAAAAGAAGCAGTAGCAGAAGATGCCAATACGCAATTAACCAATATTTTTAACGAACTCTCATCATCCAGAAGTACCTCTGATGCTAATTATCGTATCCGCGAGGCATTAGATATGTTTGCCTCACCTGATACGCCTGTACTCATTATCATCAGCCAGAGTGGTGGTACAACAGACTATGACGAACCTACTACCATCAGAAAGTATCTTGAATATCTGAAAGATACCAATAGTCGTCCAGCTGCAATTCATAATCTGGAAGTTGATGCTAATGGTAAAATCAAAGAAGTTGAACTTATTAAAAACTACCGATAATGCTTAACCTTAAATCTATTTTAGCTGCACTACTGTTGCTAAATTTAATCGTATTTGCTGCTCAGGCCCAAAGTGAATCCATCAGCCCCCAAAGGAAACAAGCCATTGACTCATTAGCGCTGGAAAAAGTACGCGATCTGAGTAAATATATCAGCATAGTGGGTAATAAGGATACTCCCTTTTCAGAAGCTAATCGCGTTATTGACCGTGCTGAAGAGCTTTTTGCTACAGGTGCGGAAATAGGAGTTTCTTCCCTCAATCGCTCAGAAATAGAATATTATGGCATAAGACCTTACTTTGAGCATCTTATGGCTTTGAACTATGATGAGGTTACAATTCGTTGGTATGATATTCAGTACATCAGTGATCTGGAAAGACAGCCTGACGGCACCTACGTGGGAGTGATTACCATCTACCAGCGTTTTGAGGGTAGATCAGACGATGGGCTGGAATATAAGGATACAACAAAGAAGGATATTACCGTATTTGTACAAAAGAAAGAAACCCAAATTGGTGGGAGAGTAATTGATTTTTGGGATGTGCTGCTAGGAGACATCCGTGTGTCAGAAACCACAACATAATGACGAAAATTTCTTTATTGCTGGGATTGTTACTCATGTCCTGGGCTGCTCAGGCTCAGGGCATTGGGGAATATTTAGGAGATGAAAGTGTTTTATACGCAGAAACCAAGCAGATCAATCAGTTTTTTCGCAGATTTAATGGGGAAGAGGACCAGGAAGGTAATCGCTACTATGCTGGAAATAAAAATTTTCAGGCTCCCCAGCTAAGAGATAAATATCTTAAAATGTTGTTTGACAATCAGAATCCAAGTTTGTCAAATGCTTTGAAAAGCGAATTCATTGATGAAGTGAACAGTAAGTCAGACCCAGTAATACTTGATTTTCATGGTGGAGAATGGTTTGCAGAGGTAAATGCCCGCTTTACATATAAAGGACGTGAGGAAAATGCTATACTCTTTCTAAGGTTACAGGAGGAAAAAGTGGGCTCAAAGTGGATTATTACCCGTGCTTATTTTGCTCCTTTTGCCAAGCTGTTTAGTAGTGATACCACCGGAGGTGTAGAGTTTTTGCATCCCATGAGTCATGAGCTGGATTTCATGAATCTTCGTAAAGTATTTCAGGATAATAAAGAAAAAGTTGATCAGTTTACTGCCAGAGGCTATCAACCTGATTATCTTTCTATTATGCTTTATGAAATCAAAAATTCTAACCTTAGGTTTAAAACGGTATCCAATGTTAAATTTCATTTCTTTCAGGTAGATGGCTGGTATTTTCAATTATCAAAATTTAATCGTCCTGGCTATAACCGGGGCTGGTTAATTTCAGATCTTGTAAAAGTAACTCCTAAAGAAAGAGAGATATTGACCAAGTACATTTATTACGAAAAATGAAAAAGCTTAAGCTTTACTACACATTCTCCTGCCTTAGCCTTGTATTTATTGTTTTTTCGTCCTCTGCTTATGCTCAATCACAGCAAAGAGAACTCTCCTCAGAGCAGGTAGACGAATATAAAGAACAGGCTACTCAGATGGTTTCTTTCCTGCAATCCATGATGAATATACTGGGGAGTGATAAGCCTACAACCAAACAGAAAGAAACAGTTATCAATGAGAGCTATAAAAAACTGTTTGTAGATGAAGAAGTGCAGATAGAAGATGACCTGGATGAAGAAAGGGTAGTAGTAACTAATAAAAATGTACAGGCTTATCTCAAAGATATTGATTTCTTTTTTAAGGATGCACGCTTTGAATTTAACGTAGACGATGTAAGCTACTATGTAACTGATGAAGGTAAAATATTCTTCAGGTTAACTACCAACAGAAATTTGCAGGGTGTTACTGTAGGCAATGATACGATTAACTCCAATCAGTTAAGATATATAGAAGTAAATTTAAATGAAGCTGAAAAACAGCTTAAAATTGCCAGTATTTATACTACCAAGCTTAGTGAAAGAGAAGAACTGGCCAACTGGTGGAATGAAGTTCCTTATGAGTGGCAACAGCTTTTCAAAAAAGAAATTGATGTAAGTATTGATAGTGTAAACTTCAGAATGCTCAAAGAAATTGCCGCTTTGGAGAGATTGGATGTCTCTGGCAATCGTTACATCCAGACGCTGGAGCCCCTTAGCCGGATGAACAACCTCACTTATCTTGATATCTCCGGCACAAGTATTTCTGATATTGTGCCCTTAAGAAATCTCACCAAGCTGGAAACCTTGATTTGTAGCCGTACTGCTATCAACAGTCTTGAACCCTTAAAATACTCTACTGACCTGAAAGAGCTTATTGCAAATGGTACCAAAATTAGCGATTTAAGCATTCTTACTAATTTTTCTCGCCTGGAGAAGTTATACATCAATAGCACATCCGTTTACGAATTGGTACCCCTCACTGGTATCAAAGATTTACGTTTTGCCAATACTGCGGTGACTTCGCTTGATAATATCTCAGGACTTGTCAGTCTGGTACACCTTGATTGTTCAAGCACCAATGTCAAAAACTTAGCACCTATCAGTGGAGCTGGCGCTTTACAAACATTGAATATTGAATACACGCCGGTAGATGACCTTAGTGCGTTATCTGGGCTTACCAATCTGGAGATTTTGTACTGTAATAATACGCCTATCAGATCACTTGATCCCTTGGCTGGTTTGCCTGCTTTGCAAAAAGTGTATTGCGATGAAACACCCATTACTCAGCAAGATGCTACCCGCTTTATGATGGTAAACAACAGTGTACTGGTTATTTACGAATCTGAAGCGCTACAAAGCTGGTGGGCAGATCTGGACAATTACTGGAAAGATATATTTACCCAGTATGTTACTTTTGATACTTTGAGCAAAGAAAAGCTGGCAGAGATGGCTAACCTGACCAGTATAGATATTAGTAATAAGCAGGGAATAACCACGCTTGAACCTTTAAGCAGGCTGCGCAACCTTAGAAAACTAAACTGTGCCAATACCAGCATACAAAGTTTAGAACCCCTCAGAGAACTTCTTGACCTGCAGAACCTGGATTGTTCCGGTACACTGGTAGATAGCATTGGTGCTTTGAGCGAAGCTTCTAATCTTAGCATACTAAATATTGAAAAGACCGGAGTAAGTAGTTTGTCTCCATTAAGTGGTTTGAGTAATATGGAGCATCTAAGTTGTGAACATACTCCACTAAATGAACCTGAAATACTATCATTCATCCGTGAGCATCCTGGTTGTTTGGTCATATATAAGTCTGATGAGCTTAGCCTGTGGTGGAACGAGGCATTATCTCCCGCATGGAAAGAAGCTATGAGAAATCAGATGTCTATCTCCGGAATACCCAGCAAAGATCAATTACATGAAATCGTTTTCACGGAAAAGCTGGTGATAAGTAATAATAGTGAGATTTGGGATCTTTCTCCCATCAAAGAATTTGTAAACCTGAAGGAGTTAGAAATCACGAATACAGCCGTTTCAGATCTCTCGCCTTTGAGTCAAATGAACTCACTTGAAAAATTGATATGTGCGCGCAATCCAATCAAATCATTGGAACCTATCGGTGGGCTAACAAACCTCAAATATCTGGATTGTCAGAATACTCCCATTGAAGATCTGAAACCTATTAGGAATTTAATAGAACTTGAAGTGCTTAACTGTTCGGGTACGCAGGTCAAAAAACTTAAGCACATATCTTCATTGATCAATTTAAGGGTATTAGAGTGTTTTAATACCAATGTGAAGAAGCTGAAAGCCCTGAAAGGATTATTTCAACTGGAGAGGCTTGCATGTTATAATACGCGTGTATCAAGTAAGGATGTGGAAAAATTTAAAGAAGATTACCCGGATTGTGAAGTGGTTTTTTATTAAATAAAAACATTCTTTAGGGTATATTAGGTTTACCATATAAAACCTGGAGTATGCTCTCTAATTTTTTCAAAAAAGCTTATTTGCTGATTCGGGAGACTGTAAAAACCTTTCAGGAAAACGATCCTGTGGTTTATGCAGCAGCAATCGCATTTTTTACGGTTTTCTCCTTACCATCTGTTCTCATCATTATTGTCAGAGTAATAGGTGATGTATTTTCGGTAGAAGAAATTCAGCAAAACCTTGCCAATCAGATAGGTGAACTGATCGGACCTGCCAGTGCGGATGAAATCATCAATATTATTGAAAGTCGTTCTACCAACGATTCCGGACTGCTATTCGGTATAATCAGTATTGTTTTTCTGGTCTTCAGTGCAACAGTAATTTTTGCTTTTTTGCAAAAAGCACTGAATGCAATCTGGAACGTTAAACCAAAGCCAAAAACAGGTGCGCTGAAATTTGCCCGTGATAGGTTGCTTTCATTTTCAATGATTATCATCCTAGGCTTTTTAATGCTGGTTTCATTAGCACTAGATGCGATTTTATCGTTTGCACGTAGCTTTCTGGAGCGTATCCTCTCAGACTATACAGTCTATGTGATGGAAGTGGCTAATTATTTTCTTGGCCTAATCGTAATTTCAGTAATATTTGGTCTTATTTTTAAATTTCTTCCTGATGCGAAGATAAGATGGAGAGATGTAGGAGTAGGGGCAGTGGTTACCGGCTTGCTATTTACGATTGGGAAATTACTGATCGGGTTAATGCTTTCAAATACCAACATTACTTCTACATATGGGGCAGCAGGTTCATTGGCTGGCATATTAATTTGGGTTTTTTACTCTTCAATCATTGTATTGATTGGTGCGATGTTTACCAAAGTATATGCTGCCAACATAGGAAGAGCGATCACTCCCAAGAAACACTCAGTGAGGATAGAAACCCGTGAAGTTGAAAAATAGGGGAGAAATATTTTTAATAACTCCCCTAAAATGATGAATTTATACAGCAGGATAGTTCCAGGGTGACCGATATTCCCGGGATAACAGCTTATTAGCTTCAGGGTCATTGGGGATGGATTGAGAATCTACATCCCACTCAATGCTTCTGCCTAATTTGCTGGAAAGCATAGCGAGTAAGCTCATATTGGTAGAATGATGCCCAATCTCAATATCACATACGGGCAGCTTATCACTTTCTATTGACTGCATAAAATCAGCCCACAATTCTTTGATATTCTGCTTATCAGGGTCGTGTAAAGTAGGCTCCTGATGAATAATTTGCTTTTTGTTATCTGCCGGATAAAAGGTCCAGCCATCAAGCCAACCCATGTGGAAAGTGCCCTCCGTACCGTAAAAATAGCAACCGATATTGTGTTTTTCTGCATGATTGGCAGCATAAAGGCGATGTTCCCAGACTGCAGTAAAATCCTCAAACTCGTAATTGACCACCTGGGTATCGGGAGCAGTAGTATTGTCCTCTTTTATATGTCTTGCTGAAAAAGAGTGGATTGACTTCGGTGCTTTTTCCTCTGTCCACCAAAGTATCTGGTCCAGCCAGTGAATCCCCCAATCCCCGATTTGACCGTTGGCAAAGTTGAGAAACTGTCGGAAACCTTTAGGGTGAATGCGAGGGTTATAGTTAACCAATGGAGCCGGGCCGCACCACATTTCCCAGTCTAAACCTGCTGGTGGCTCAGTATCTGGTGTAGGTTCACCCGGCCCTCCACCATAATGGACAAAAGCTCTCACCATACCTATTTTTCCAGCTTTACCGGATTTCAGAAATTCCATTCCTGACATATTGTGAGGTGAAACGCGGCGGTGTGTACCTACCTGTACTTTACGATTATTGGCTCTGGCTGCTTTCACCATAGCTACACCCTCATTTACGGTGTGTCCGATGGGTTTCTCTACATAGACATGAGCTCCATTATTCACTGCTTCAATGGTAATCAGAGGATGCCAGTGGTCAGGAGTGGCTACAATGACAATTTCGGGTTTTTCCTGAGCAATAAGCTCACGAAAATCTCTGTAACGTTTTGGCTGGTCGCTGGTGAGCTTGGAGGTTTCTTCCATCGCACTATCCAGTTGATTTTGGTCCACATCACAAAGGGCTACTACTTTGGAGGAGCCCGAGGCAATAGCTTCTCTGAGGATATTCATGCCCCACCAGCCGCTGCCGATGAGAGCAGTAGTATATTTTTTTTGCTGAAAGGAAGGTTGAAAAGTCCAGGCAGAAAAAGCCATGCTACTCGCTGCCGAGGTTTTAATAAAATTTCTGCGATCCATAGGTTTAGGTTGTTCAAGATAAGTCTATAAAGTAACTCTTAATTTATAAATATTATCCTATGGGTAAAAGAAGTGTGGTAAAATTGTGCTGTTAATGTGACGCAACTCTGCTGGCTCTCACCATCTCCGCTTTACCGGGAGGTCCGGCCAATGTTTCAAGCAATAAGCCTAAAGATTTAAGATCACGTTTGAGTTGTCCTTTTGCGCAATAGGTCACAAAAACACCTTCAACATCAAGTAGACTGCAAACCTTTGAAACGGTATCTAAGGTCCATAGTTCAGCCTGTTTGTTGGGAGCGAAAGCATCATAGTATATAATATCAGTACTTTCAGGAATGAGCTGAAAATCTTCCAGCTTTTGATGGACTTTTTTCATCTTGAAATTGGGTAATATTTCTACCCAATTATTCCATTCCGCATTATGAATATTTTCAAAAAGTTTGAATAAACGCTCATCCTGAAGCAAATCCAGATAGTTGAGCTTATGAATTATTTCCTCAGAAAGAGGATAGGCTTCAAGGGTAAGGTATTTAAAGTTCATTTGCGGTAGTTGTTGGGCCAGTTGTAGCGTAAGTATCAGGTTCAGGCCTGTACCCATACCCATTTCAAAAATCCGGATGTTATTTGCCTCAGGATGTAAGTTCAGCCAATGTTTGAGACCGGCGTTGATAAATACGTGTTGAGATTCACGAAGAGCACCATGTCGGGAGTGATAGGTTTCATTTAGCTCTATATTCAGTAAAGTGTGAGAGCCATCTCTCGTATGCATGATTCTTATCTCTTCCTCTTTCTCCATCTTTATTTTTTAATACTCTGAATTAGTGCTACTGCATGCGCTGCTACACCTTCTTTTCTCCCGACAAACCCCATCTTCTCTGAAGTTGTAGCTTTGATGGAAATGTCATTTACATCTACCTGCATCACTGCGGCCATTGTTTTCTGCATCTCAGGAATGTGAGGGTTGACTTTAGGAGTTTCCAGGCAAACTGTAGCGTCTAAGTTACCCAATTCGTATCCATACTTTCTTATCAAATCCATAACGTTGGCAAGTAGTTTTTTACTGTCAATACCCTTGTATTGAGGATCTGTGTCGGGAAAATGAAAACCAATATCTCTGAGATTGGCTGCACCCAAGAGGGCATCACAAATAGCATGAATTAATACATCAGCATCAGAATGACCTTTGGCACCGTGAGTATGGGAAAGTTGAATGCCTCCCAGCCAAAACTCCCGGCCTTCTTCCAACTGATGTACATCATAGCCGTAACCGATTCTTATTTTCATAATCTTACAGTGCTAAGGTGTTATAGTATTATGGTATCATAGTGCGATGGTGTCATTGGTATGGTTTAGATAGAAATAAAAAAACTATAATACCATAACACTTAGAACTATTTGATCCAGCTCTCTACTTCTTCTTTAGTAGGGTTTTTTACCTCTTTCAGCTTCATCTTTTTCCGCATTCCGCAAACATCATTAAATAGCTTATTGGGAGATGATTCCTGCAATTGTTCTATGGTAACGATGCCTAGCTTTTGAAGTATGGGAATCAGTTCTTCTCTTACTCCAATTTTTATGAAATCTTCATCTGAAGCTGTTTTTGCTTTTACTTCCGGCTTCATCTGAGGGAAAAACAACACTTCCTGAATTGATGGCTGGTTGGTCATGATCATGCTAAGGCGGTCAATCCCAATGCCAAGTCCGGCGGTAGGAGGCATGCCGTACTCCAAAGCTCTCAGGAAGTCTTCATCCAGGACCATTGCTTCTTCATCCCCTCTTTTCCCGAGCTTGATCTGGTCTTCAAATCGCTCACGCTGATCAATCGGGTCGTTGAGCTCAGAGAAAGCATTGCAGATTTCTTTTCCATTGCAAATGGCTTCAAATCGCTCTACCAGTCCGGGCTTAGAGCGGTGTTTTTTTGCCAACGGGGACATTTCTACCGGATAGTCGGTAATGAAAGTTGGCTGAATCAAAAAGGGCTCACATTTTTCGCCGAAGATTTCATCTATAAGCTTTCCTTTACCCATGGTATCATTTACTGGAACTTCAAGCTGATGGGCAGTCTCCCGTATTTGCTGCTCGTCCATTTCACTGATGTCAATCTTGGTGAAGTGCTCAATGGCTTCAAACATGGTAAAACGTTTCCAGGGGCGCTGGAAATTGATTGTATGTTCTCCAACCTGTACTTCGGTGGTACCATGAATATCCATCGCGATTTTTTCCACCATTTCCTCAACCAACTCCATCATCCATTCATAATCACGGTAAGCTACATAAAGCTCCATTTGCGTAAACTCAGGATTGTGGAAGCGCGACATTCCTTCATTTCTGAAGTCTTTGGCAAACTCATATACGCCATCATAGCCACCAACAATCAAACGCTTCAGGTATAATTCATTGGCGATACGCAGATAAAGGGTAGTATCTAAGGTATTATGATGGGTTTTGAAAGGGCGGGCAGCAGCTCCGCCGTATAAAGGTTGAAGTATAGGGGTCTCAACTTCCATATAACCTTTGTTACTCAGGAAAGAGCGCATGGAATTCACCAGCATGCTACGTTTACGAAACACCTCTTTTACCTCAGGATTTACGATCAGGTCAACATAACGCTGACGATAACGCTGCTCAGGGTCTTTAAAAGCATCATACGTTTTGCTACCCCCTTCACCTTTTACTTCTTTTACGATCGGAAGGGGACGTAATGATTTGGTGAGCAGTTTGAGTTCTTTTACATGCAAGGTGATTTCCCCAGCCTGTGTTGTAAATACAAAGCCCCTGATACCAATGATATCTCCAATATCCAGTAATTTTTTGAAGACGGTATTGTAAAGAGTTTTATCTTCTTCTTCACAGATATCATCTCTGCGTACATAAATCTGCATGCGTCCCGTAGCATCCTGGATTTCGGCAAATGATGCAGAGCCCATTACTCTACGGCTCATCAGTCTTCCTGAAAGACTTACATCTTTATAATCTGTTTTTCTTTGTTCGTAATATTGCAGAATATTCTTAATACTTACATTCACTTCAAATGGCTCGGCAGGGTAGGGATTAATTCCCATTTTCATGAGCTCCTCACGCTCTTCTCTTCTTCTGACTTCTTGATCGCTTAAAGGCATAATGGTTATTTTGTTAAGAGGCGCAAAAATAAAGATTAATCCTTAATCTTTAAACCTAAGTGATAGGATATATAAAGTAAAATCATCTCATTGATGATACTCCAGCTATGATCCTGACCTTTTAGGTTTTAACTTATTGTGGATAAAGAGCAAAAGAGGAAAATTTGTTGCAGTTTTTTTAAATCTGAGTTACAGAATTTTACAACAGTATTTGATGTTTTAGCTTTTCAAAATTTGCAATTTGCATAATTCTGGTACGTATAAAGGTTATTGGCACATAGGCTAACAAAATTTCGTTAACATTGCACTAATTCTGTATACTAGAATACTGAGGATTAAAAAATGAGGCCCATTAAAACCACAAAGTTGATCTCAACAAGGCTTATTTTTTTCAGTTTCGCTATCTTTTTGCTGCACGCGTGTGCTACCAAAAAGAAGGTTGCTGAAATCAATGCCCCAGCTCCCCTTAGCCTTTCCGAACAGGCTATCTTCACATACGGACAAGATTCTGTAATTGCTGATGACTTTCTGTACGTCTATCTGAAGAATAATGAAGATTCCCTACTGAATTTGGACAATGATGCCCTGGAGCAATCGGTAAAAGACTATCTGGAGCTTTACATCAATTTTAAGTTGAAAGTAAAT
Organism: Catalinimonas locisalis; assembly: GCF_038039535.1. NCBI lineage: Bacteria > Pseudomonadati > Bacteroidota > Cytophagia > Cytophagales > Catalimonadaceae > Catalinimonas > Catalinimonas locisalis. Next base: position 226,450 of record NZ_JBBPHP010000006.1, read on the forward strand.
GCTGCCTATGAGGCTAATTTACATCAGGCACCTGCTTTCCAGCAAGAGTTTGACAAGTACAGAAAACAACTGGCGAAGCCCTTCATGGTAGAAAACCGTTTTAAGGAGATGCTGGTGCAGGAAGCTTATGACAGACTGAAAGAAGAAATCCACGCATCTCACATTCTCATTAGTGTGCCGGAGCAAGCTACTGGAGCAGACACTTTGGAGTACTACCAGAAAGCGGATAGCATCCGATCACTGGCACTTGAGGGTAAGTCATTTTCTATGCTGGCCGAAAAATATTCTGAAGATCCTTCAGCAGCCCAAAATGGTGGAAATCTGGGATATTTTTCAGGCTTACAAATGGTGTACCCCTTTGAAACTGCTGCTTTTGGTACTCCTGTTGGGTCAATTTCTCAGCCGGTAAGGACTAATTTTGGTTATCATATTATCAAAGTACATGATCGTAGACCATATCAGGGAAAAGTGAAAGTAGCCCATATCATGGTCAGGTTCCAGAACGATGAAGAGGAAGAAGAGGAATCAAAATCCTATCAAAAAGCTATAGAAATTTATAATGAACTGCAGGCTGGAGCGGATTGGAATGAGATGACTGAGCGTTTTTCAGAAGATCTTTCCACACGATCCAGTGGGGGAGAGTTTCCTTATTTTTCTGCCGGGGGTAATTTGAATAACTTTGAAGAGGCCGCTTTCCGCTTAAGTAAGCCAGGAGATATTTCTAAACCAGTGAAGACTAAATACGGTTGGCATATTATCAAGCTCATTGACCGTAAAGGACTTGAGCCCTTTGAAATGCTTCGTCCACTCATAGAAAGAAAAATAGAAAGTAATCTCCAGCAGATGCAGGTAGAGGATAAAACAGTGGCACTATTAAAAGATGAAAATCATTATGAGCCTAATCAACCTATGATAGGTCAGGCTATTACTTATCTAAGTGCTGCACCAGAAATTGCCAAGCCTCACCGATTGGGAGTTTTGTTTTCTATCAGTGATACAGTTTTTACATTTTCTGCGCTGGAAAACTTTCTGGAGGAAAAAGAAATAAAACTACCGGTGGACAGTAGCAGAGCTTACCAGCTTTATGCTGAATTTGAAGAAGAAAGAATACTGTCTTACGAAGAAGCGCATTTAGCAGACAAATATCCCGAATATCGTCGTTTAGCTCAGGAATATAAAGAAGGCATACTTCTTTTTGATATTATGGAAGAAAGAGTCTGGGGCAAGGCCAGCGAAGACGAGTCAGCATTAAGGGCGTTTTACCAGAATCATAAGGAAGACTACCGCTGGAAGAAAAGAGTGGATGCCATCATTTTAGACGCAAAAGATGAAAAGACACTCAAACAGGCTAAAGAGCTTATTGGGCAAAAAACACTCACCGAGGACTTGATTGAGGAAGTAGAGACTAAAATAAATCAGGATTCACCCCTAAACCTTCAGGTTCATTTAGGTATATATGAAGAAGGTGATACACGAAGTGAGCCAGAGAAAGTGATAGATCAGGTAAACTGGAAAGTTGGAAACTATGAACTCAATCAAAATGAACGGTTTTATTTAGTAATAGTACGTGAATTTATTTCTCCTTCTCAAAAAGAATTTGAAGAAGTGAAAGGCAGAGTAATTTCAGATTTACAGCAAGAGCTTGACCAGAACTGGATTGAATTTTTAAGAAAAAACTATCCTGTAAATGTAGATGAGAAGGTATTGGCGCAATTAATACAACAATTAAAAGACGAAAATGAATAAATTAGCAATCCTTTTAGGATTCTTACTGCTCTTTGGTGCATGTAAAGAAAGAAATCTTCCCTCTTTTTTGAGGTTTAAGAACCAGGATGCTGAAGAAGGTGTAGTGGCTGTACCCGTTGCCAGAGTTTACGATAACTACTTATTTCAGCAGGATTTGGAAGGAATTTTAGACGATGATGTTAGTCCAGCCGATAGTACGAGTATCATCAATCGTTACATAGACTCCTGGATCAAGAAGCAATTGTTGATCGCAGAAGCGGCCACACAGATAAATTTTGACGAAGCTGAGCTGGAAAGAAAAATTTTAGATTATCGTTATGCCCTCATGGTATATGAGTTTGAGAAAAAATACGTTAATCAAAGAGTAGACACTGAGGTTTCAGAAGAGGAAATAAAAGCGTATTATCAGGAAAATAAAGATAACTTTGAACTGAAACAGAATATTATCAAGGGTATTTTTGCCAAAGTACCTCTGGAAGCTCCCCGAACCGGACGTTTGAGGAAACTGTTTCAGAGCAAAATGGATGAAGCAGTAAGAGAAGAAATTAAATCTTATTGTCTTAGTTTTGCAGCTTCTTATTCTCTGGATGATTCTGTATGGTACGATTTTGAGGATGTAATTAAAAATACACCTTTGGTGAGTATCCCCAATAAGGTTCAGTTTTTAAGAGAAAATGAGTTTATTGAAACCTCTGATGATATTTACGTGTATTTTGTTAAAGTTACCGATTACAAAATTACAGATCAGATATCGCCACTGGAGTTTGTAAGAGATGATATCATGAAAATCATCACCAATAAGCGTAAGGTGGCATTAACCCAAAAGCTGGAGGAAGAAATCTTCCAGGAAGCTAGTGAAAATAATGAGTTTGAGATATACACACCCACAACCCATGATCAAAGAAATTTTGCACAAGGTGAACCTTAGTGCCATTGCTTTTTTAGCAGTATTCATTTCGTTGACCTTTGCTCAGGAGCTTAGAGCACAATATAGCGGAGGCACTACCATTGATAAAATTGTTGCAAAAGTAGATAACTACATTGTGCTGCGCTCTGATTTGGAAGCAGCATTTTTGGAGTCTCAGCGTGATCCCAATGTAAAAATAGGGCGTTGCGATGTATTGCGTCAATTGGTGATTGAAAAAGTGCTACTCGCTAAGGCTGAAATTGACTCGGTAGTAGTATCTGACGATGAAGTTAATGCTAACCTTGATCGTCGTCTGCAGGCTTTTATCAGCCGATATGGCAGAGAAAACATAGAAGAGCAATTTGGCAAATCAGTAGAAGAATTTCGTGACGAACTTCGTGGAGACATACGCGATCAGCTAACTGCACAGCAAATGCAACAGACCATCACCCAGGATGTTAAAGTTACTCCATCAGAAGTAAGAAAATTCTTCCAGAACATTCCACAGGACAGTCTTCCTTTTTATTCAACAGAGGTTACTGTTGGGCAAATCGTAAAATTACCCACCGTAAGTAAAGACCAGAAAGATATTACCCGGAAAAAACTGCTGGAAATCAGAGAAAGAATATTGTCAGGTGAAAGTTTTGCTGAGTTGGCTGAAGAATACTCTGAAGATCCAGGCTCTGCTGTACAAGGCGGTGAGCTGGGATATATGGAAAGAGGACAATTAGTACCAGAATATGAAGCTACTGCGCTCCAGATGCAGCCAGGAGAGCTTTCTCAACCGGTAGAATCAGAGTATGGTTTTCACCTGATTCAACTTATTGAAAGAAGAGGTAATCGTTATAACAGTCGTCACATTCTTCTAAAGCCCAATTCTTCTGATTTGGATATTAAAAATGCTGAAGTGTTCCTGGATAGCTTGCGAGACAAGATCATGAATGATACCCTTGATTTTGCCAAAGCCGCGAAAGAGCATTCAGATGATAAAGAAACAGCGGGTAGCGGAGGCTTTTTCATGAGTCAGGATGGTTCTAACAGAGTGTCTACTGATCAAATAGATCCAGTAGTATTCTTTGCCATTGATACTATGGAAATTGGCGACATAACTCCTCCACTGGAGTACCGTATGCCTGACGGAAGAAAAGCTGTACGCATGCTTTATTACAAGGATAGAACCCGTCCCCATCAGGCCAATCTTAAAGATGACTATCAAAAAATTTATGATGCTGCTTTGCAGGAACGCAAAACCGATGCGCTCCGCAGGTGGTTCAATAGCGCTAGAGATGAAGTTTTTATAGAAATTGATCCCGAATATAGTCGTTGTGATATTACTGGCAGCATTTGACGCTGGTTCATTTCACAGTATTTATTTTTGATCGCTTTTTTTTCTAAACCAAACCTAAACAATGGATCAGCAGAATACGGAAATAAAACTAGCTGACAAGCTACATGAAGACTATCAAAATTTAACAAATGAAATCAGCAAAGTTGTAATTGGACAGGAAGAGGTGGTTAAGCTTCTTCTCACTTCTATCTTTTGTCAGGGGCATAGTTTACTGGTTGGTGTACCCGGTCTTGCCAAGACACTTCTGATACATACCATCGCTTCGGCAGTAAATCTAAGTTTTAATCGTATTCAGTTTACACCAGACCTGATGCCTTCAGATATATTAGGTGCTGAAACTATTGATAAGGAGAGAAATTTCAGGTTTATCAAAGGGCCGATCTTTGCCAACATTATTCTGGCAGATGAGATTAACCGAACTCCGCCCAAAACTCAGGCTGCTTTGCTGGAAGCTATGCAGGAGTATTCTGTGACAGTGGCTGGGGTTCATTATCCTTTGGAAAGACCATTTTATGTGTTGGCTACCCAGAATCCCATTGAACAGGAGGGAACTTATCCTTTGCCTGAAGCACAGCTTGACCGTTTTATGTTCAATATTCTGCTGGATTATCCGGCCTACAAATCTGAGGTTGATATAGTAAAAAATACAACTTCTGACAAAAATTATCAGGTGCAGGAGGTATTGACTGGTGAGCAGATTGTAGCTTACCAAAGATTGATCAGAAGAGTGCCAATCGCTGATAATGTGGTAGAATATGCTGTTACATTAGTTCATAAAACACGCCCTCAAACGTCAGGTGCTAGTGATGTGGCTAACGAATTTTTGGAGTGGGGAGCAGGACCCAGAGCTTCTCAGTATCTGGTGTTAGCTTCAAAATGTAATGCTTTGCTAAGTGGTAAATATTCGCCCGATATTGAAGACGTTCAGGCAGTTGCTAAGCCCATTTTGAGACATAGAATTGTGCGGAATTTTAAAGCAGATGCCGAAGGCGTGAGCATTGATAGCATCATTGAAAAAATGCTTTAGTAATTTCAATATTTAGCTAAAAAAGAAAACCGGACTTGTCCGGTTTTTTTATTTGATCCTCTTCAGAATCCATCGCCATTATAAATATTGAGGTAGTTACCGTCCAAAAAAGTTTGGTACTGCCGCAAGGGGTACTGAGCTAAACCTCCACTCGGGTTACCCTTAAAATCGTATACTGAATTCGCACAGCCTTCTCTCAGGAAAAGTCCTGAGGGATCTACATAAACGTACGCGCAGGCTTCATCTGTACGATAAGGACTAGCTTTTTCAAATGCACGGTAGGTACTGGCATTTTCACGATAGATCAAGATTCCTTTATATCCTCCCAGAATTTCAACGTAACCACCATCAATTCTGAGAGGAAGGTATTGCTGATTACTAAGATTTATGGTCGTATCTACCAGAACATAAGGAATGGGTGAAACCCAATTATCCTGTTCACAACTACTAAGTGACAGCGTAACTGAGCATACAAATACTAAAAAGAAAGATGCCTTTAGGCTTTTAATCATCATACTCTATTGATTTGCAATATGTTGTAAACAGCAAACGCAAATAAAGCAGGAAATGTATCAGTTAAACTGAGAAAATTGTTTTAGGAAACGAATATCATTTTCTGTGAATAGACGAAGATCTTTAATCTGATACTTGATCATTGCAATACGCTCTATTCCCATACCAAAGGCAAATCCGGTATATTCCTCTGGATCAACGCCACAACTCTCCAGTACAAATGGGTCTACCATACCGCAACCACCTATTTCTAGCCAACCAGTGCCCTTGGTAATTCTTTTATCAGCCTCAGACTCATTACCCCACCAGATATCCAGTTCTGCACTGGGTTCAGTAAAAGGAAAATACGATGGTCTTAGGCGTATTCCAGTTTCAGGTCCGAAAAGTTCTTTTGCAAAATGAAGCAGGGTTTGCTTGAGGTCTGCAAAACTTACATTTTTATCTACATATAAACCTTCAACCTGATGGAAAACACAGTGGGCACGCGCGGAAATCGCTTCATTTCTAAATACTCGCCCTGGCATAATCGCTCGGAAAGGCGGCTCTCCTTCTTCCATCATGCGTATTTGTACAGAAGATGTATGTGTCCTCAGAACCATATCAGGATTCTTTTCAATAAAAAAAGTGTCCTGCATTTCTCTTGCCGGATGGTTAGGAGGGAAGTTTAGTGCGGTGAAGTTGTGGCGATCATCTTCAATCTCTGGTCCATCAACCACCTGAAAGCCAATCCGCTCAAATATTTCTACTATACGGTTTCTTACCTGGGTAAGAGGATGAATGGCACCTAACTCATCGGGAATGGGAGGAAGCGTGAGATCAGGGACATCTAAAGACTGGGTACTTGCTTTTTGGGATTCCAATTCAGCAATCAATGTTTTAAACTTGTCCTGAGCAGCATTTTTCAGCTGGTTCAGTTTCATCCCTGCTTCTTTTCTTTTTTCTGGCTCTACATCTTTGATAGAACCTAAAAGGTCACCAATGACGCTTTTCCGGCTAATGAAGCGCATACGGTAGGCCTCAAGTTCGTCTTCACTTTGAACGGTATATTGATTGATTTCTTCCTTCAGTGCGTTTATTTGATCTTCCATTTTTTATGCTTCATTTCTGAATATTTCCTAACCAAAATATTTGGTAGAGAATTCTAGCTGATAAAGCGCAAAGTTAAAAGACCTTTGCTTTTCATTGCAATTTAGTAGGTATTTTTAGCGCGTTTATTTAAATAGTTGTATGTCTCTTTTTAAGAAAAACAAATACTATAAGCTATCAATCATAGGGGCTGGCAATGTAGGCACCCATCTCGCTATTGTATTAGAAAGTGCAGGTCATGCTATCAGAGAAGTGTACAGTAGACATATTAATAATGCTCAAGCATTGTGCGAACAACTCTATGAAGCTGAAGTTAAGCAGGATTTAAACTTCATTTCAAGTGATGCGGATATTATTATTCTTGCTGTGCCAGATGATAAAATCAAAGAGGTAGCTGAAAAACTGCTCGTGCCTGCCAATGCGATTCTCTTACATACTTCCGGGAGCATGCCTATGGAAGTTCTTGAAAAAAATAACGGAGCTTGGGGAGTAATATATCCTTTACAAACCTTCAGCAAACACAAACCGGTAAATTTTCAGGAAATTCCAATATTAGTGGAAGGCAGTGATCACGAAACACAAAAAACTATCCTAAGACTTAGTCAAAGCATAAGCAAAAGAGTGGAAGTAATGAGTTCAACCCAAAGAGCCGTTTTGCATGTTTCTGCAGTATTTGCCTGTAATTTTACTAATCATATGATCAGTGTAGCTGAAGATTTAGCAGGTTCATATCATATTAACTTTGAGCTACTCAAACCATTGATTGCTGAAACCATCAATAAAAGTTTATCCGCTGGACCTAAATTCGCCCAAACAGGACCAGCAATCAGAGGTGATATTGCTACTCTTGAGCGACAAGAAGCATTTTTGAAAAAAAAAGATAACCAGCTCGCTAAAATTTACAGATTATTATCAAAAAGCATCATGAATATGCACAGTTGAATAATTACTAAAGATATTGTGCCATTTCTTCCTGTAGCTTTTGAGCTTCTTTTCTTGCCTGCTCGGCAAAATCATTACCCTGTGAGGCATAAATAATGCTTCGGGAGGCGTTGATCAACAAGCCAATATCGTCGTTCATTCCGTATCTAACCACTTCGCGCAGGCTTCCTCCCTGCGCTCCCACTCCTGGTACTAATAAAAAATGCGAAGGAATTATTTTGCGTATTTCAGCAAGCGAACTTGCTTTTGTAGCACCTACTACGTACATCAGGTTCTGGTCAGTCCCCCACATTTTACTTTGTCTAAGTACTCTTTCATAGAGCTTTTCACCCTCTTCCTGAAGGATTAATTGCTGAAAATCCCGACTACTTTTATTGGATGTCAATGCTAAAAGTATGACCCATTTGTTTTTAAATTCTAAAAAGGGAGCCACGCTATCCTCCCCCATATATGGGGCAACAGTTACAGAATCAAAATTTAATTGCTCAAAAAAGGCTCGGGCATACATACTGGAAGTATTCCCAATGTCACCTCGCTTGGCATCGGCTATTGTAAAAATATTCTTTGGAATATATTCAATTGTTTTTTGTAAACTTTCCCAGCCACTTACCCCCAGACTCTCGTAAAAAGCAAGATTAGGCTTATAGGCAACACATAAATCTGAAGTAGCATCAATAATCTGCTTATTAAATGCAAAGACCGGATCTTTCTCTTTAAGCAAATGAGTAGGGATTTTTTGAAGATCAGTATCCAAACCGATACATAAGAATGATTTCTTCTCCCGTATTTGATCTATAAGTGTCTGTCGTGTCATAGTAGGCAATAAAAAAACCGGTAACTTATGCTACCGGCTGCAATTTAGAACTTATTATTTTTTTAACGAAGATCTACAACTTCTACTCCTTCGTAGTTACTGGTATCAAATGAAAATACAGAATTTGAAATTTCAGCATCAGGATTAAAATTACTGATCTCATAAGTATAGATAGTACCATTTTTATCAAAAATCTGCCATTGCTTCAGAGTTTTATCATCCTGACTAATATGCAAGCGAATTTTGAAAAACTGATTATTATTATTTTCAGGAAGAAGATCAATCACATCGTAAGTTTGACCGTTCATGCTTTCTTCTTCCACATACACATATTTGAAACCTCTTTTGTAGGCATTATATATCTGCGTTGGAGAGATATCACCCTCTGAGGGGTCGTAGTTATCAATGTTGACTTCATTAACTTCTTCCAGATAAGTCCAAACGGTATTGCCATCATTGATAATTTCCTGACCACCCATTTTCAGGCGGTATTTATCTCCATTGACAATTATTTTTCCTTCAAAATCTTCGCTTATAGATTGTGTAGTGTTTTCCATGGAATAGGAAAAATCTGACTCAAAAGATCCTATTTTCTGATATCTTTCACTCATGGCATCCAAAACCTCCTTAGCTTTTGGGTCATATTGAGCATATGCAGTCTGTACTATTAGTATTAATAATACCATCAGACTTCCTATCGCTCTATTTATAGTTATTTGTTTCATTCGTTAGATACGTAATTAGTTTTATTATTTATTATCAATATTATTCAATAACTGTTCCAAACTATATTCATCCTGAATCAGAACTTCACGGGCTTTACTACCTTCAAATGGACCTACCACTCCGGCTGCTTCCAGTTGATCAATGATCCTACCGGCGCGATTATATCCAAGCTTAAGCTTACGCTGAATCAGCGAAGTACTGCCTTGCTGATGATGCACAATGAGGCGAGCAGCATCCTCAAACATAGTATCCCGATTCTTCAGGTCTACTTCGGTGATATCATTACTTTCACCTTCTTCACCTACAAATTCGGGCAGATGATATGCGGAATCATAACCTCTTTGTGAGCCAATAAAATCACAGATTTCATCTACTTCAGGCGTATCAATAAAAGGACATTGGAGACGAATCAGTTCAGAATTGAGTGATAAAAGTGTATCACCCTGTCCAACGAGTTGCTCAGCGCCTCCGGTATCCAGAATTGTTCTGGAATCTACTTTAGAAGTTACTCTAAATGAAAGCCTTACCGGAAAATTGGCTTTGATAATACCAGTAATTACGTTTACTGATGGTCTTTGGGTGGCTACCACTAAATGAATTCCTATGGCTCTTGCTAACTGTGCCAGACGTGCGATGGGTGTTTCAACCTCTTTACCGGCTGTCATCATCAAGTCGGCCAACTCATCTATAATGAGTACAATATAAGGCAAGAAGCGATGCCCCTGCTGGGGATTAAGTTTACGATGGACAAACTTATGGTTGTATTCTTTGATATTTCTACATCCTGCATCTTTTAGCAGGTCGTAGCGATTGTCCATCTCAATACAAAGAGAATTCAGTGTATAAATTACCTTTTTCGTTTCCGTAATGATAGCGTCGTCACTGTCTGGAAGTTTTGCGAGAAAGTGTCTTTCTATTTTATTATAAAGCGTAAGCTCAACCTTTTTGGGGTCAATAAGTACAAATTTAAGTTGAGAAGGATGGCGCTTAAAGATCAGAGAAGTGAGTAAAACATTCAATCCTACTGACTTACCCTGACCAGTAGCTCCTGCAATCAGCAGGTGAGGCATTTTTGCCAGATCTGCAATATAGAGCTCGTTGCTAACTGTTTTGCCCAAAATAATGGGAAGCTCATTGCTGCTCTTCATGAACTTATCAGTAGTCACCACAGAGTTCATACTGACGATTTCGCGATTTTTATTGGGCACTTCAATTCCTATGGTTCCCTTGCCAGGTATCGGGGCAATAATCCTGATGCCCAATGCCGCCAAACTCAGTGCAATATCATCTTCCAGGTTTTTAATTTTGGAAATTTTGACCCCTGCTTCCGGTACAATTTCATACAAAGTCACGGTAGGGCCGATTGTAGCTTTAATGGATGAAATACCAATCTTAAAGTTGATCAGGGTCTCTACAATATTGTCTTTGTTATTCTCAAGCTCTTCTTTAGTAACTTTTACTTTCTGAGTATCATATTTCTCCAGAAGGTCCGGGGTGGGATAACGATAGCCAGAGAGATCAAGCGTCGGATCATAATTTTCCATCTGGCTGGAGAACTTTTCTTCCTTTTGCTCCTCCACTTCCAATTCATAATCAGCGTGGGTTTCGGGAGTGGAAGGAACATTATCTCTAGCTGGTTCTTCCTGAGGTAGGTTGACTTCTAACTCCGGTGAGTCTGAAACTGAATTTTTTTCTTTAGAAGATCTGGAATCTTCGTTAGTATCTAAGTCAAATGAATATGTATCATCAGCAGCTTCTTTTGTTTCTTCCTTCTTTTCTACAGTCTCTTTTTGCTGATAAGCAGGAGTGGTAACGCTTTCTGTATTCTCAGTCTGTATTTCCTCTTTCGGCTTTGGTTTCAGGTGAAAGAAAGTAGTGATATTAAAGAAGTAAATTACGAATACGAGCAAGGAGAAAATAAGTAATAGTATTGTTCCCCAGCCCATTAAGCCATTAGAAAGTAATGCAAGCTCATACCCCACGCCTCCTCCTAAGAAACTCCAGGGTGAGGGCCCTTCCTGACGAAAAACAATATAGCCAAGCAGAATGCTTGTCCAGATCAGAAAGAATGCTACAAATTTAAAGGCATTGTAGGGAGAAGCCAGTTCTCTTCTAAATACGACTTTTACACCAATAATGAAGAGTAGGGGGGGGATGAGCATAGAGGCAATGCCAAACCAACGATAAATAAAAAGATAACCCGAAAGAGCACCTATTAGACCCAACCAATTTTCTACTTCCAGTCCTGAAGCTTTTAGGTCTGTATCAAACACTGCCTCAGCTACACTTTGGTCAGCCTTACCGGTGAAGATGAATGAAATAAAAGCTATTGTGAGAAATACAGACAGTATAATAAGAAAGAAACCTCCCGCAAGATGAAATCTCTTATCATGATAAAAAGTGATCCTTTTCTTCTTCTCCTGTTGCTTTTTCGCCTTTTTATATGTGTTTGATTTATAGGTTTTCTCCGCCATACCTTTATTTTAGAACTGCCAAGATGCGATCAAAATTATAAAATAGGTTTCAATATACATAAAGCATACCCAAAACGAATGATTTATGTCCTGATGATATAAGTGTGCTAAAGAAAGAAAAAAAGAAAAATTTATAGCGTTGTAATCAATGTTTTTTGATCAATTTCTGTTACTCAACTGAATCTTATTTAAAAGGAATTATATGCAGCAGTTTTTAATAATTATTGAATAGCCTAGTCATGTCAAATCAAGAGAATACTATTTTGTGTGAATCTGAAAACGGACATGTAAGTATTTTGAACAGCGGAATTGCTTACAAACTTCATTTTAAGGGTATAATGCTGATTCTGACCTCACAACAGCTTCACGCCCTAAAAAAGTATTTGGAAAATCTAAATCCAGAAACCTGGTTCTCAACACCCCACGAAGAGTTTGCATTTATCTATTTTACGCCTCTCTGTGCAGATTATCTTATGTCGCGAGATGATTTGAAAGAATTACTTCAATTGCTGCTGGAGGCTACCGCAATGGTTAAGGTGCACCAAAGGTTATTTTTCAAAAACGAGAAAACTCGCATCAATTAGAAAAAAATTGCCCAACCTATTATTTAGGTTGGGCTGATAATACCCTTATGCATGAACTGGATTAAAAGTATTGGTTTTTTTGCCTTAGCCTTAGGAACTATAGTTTTGCTGGTCGCTTCCTACGTTTCTCTATCAAACAATCAACTTGTAATTGAACCTTACGCACTTGGCTTGGCTGCTATACTTGCAGGCTTTGTCTGTGTTAAAAAGTCTACCGAAGAATAATGTTTTCTTAACCTAAATTCACTCTATTCTTCTACCGATAGAATGCTATTTCCTTCCAGACTTTCAATTAATTCCAGTTTATAATTACTATCTGCCTGAAGGAAACCTACCCTTGAAACGATTGTTGCTCCTAATTTTCTCTTTTCAGTATTAGCTGTAAGCCCTAGCTGTACTTTACTTTTGCCTAATTCTTTTGCCCTCATTATTGCCTGAAAGAGCGCTTGCTTGTACACTTTTAGTTCAAAGTAAGTATAGTCAAGTCCCAGAATTACGCCCTGATAACTGTTTTTTCCTTTGTGGTTAAAAGCTACACCTATTAATACATTAGTTTCTCTTGAATAGTAGCAAATGCTTTCCCAATTAGGGTCTTGATTTAATGTTTTAAAAAGCTTTTTGGGGTAGGCTATATTATTAAATGCATGGTTTGCTTTATGTACTTGCCAATATAGTTCGTATGCTCTCTCCAATTCGTCTTCAGATAAGTTCTCTTTAAATTTTACTGTGATTTTATCTTTGTTTTTCAAGATATCTTTTCTCACATGACTTCTTGATTTTGGTGAAAGGCTGGATATATATTCTTCAGCATCGTTGAAATCAAGAGAGGCAAGCTCTGAGCCCTCGGGTAAATCTATTTTCAGGTATCCTTGTTGATAAAAGAAGTCTTTCAGCTCATCGTCATCAGCCAGTATATCTCTGATCATTACCATTTTAGTCTCAAACTTAGTTTTGAGCACTTCTATCTGACTACATAATATTTTCAGCGCTTCCTGATAATCTCTATGTTGCCGATCCAGAAAAAGGTGCTCTCCATCAGTAATTAATGAACCCATTGACAAAACTTTACTCATCAGGTAGTAAGGGTTACTTTCTCGTATTAACTCTAGTTCTTCCGACACACTTGATTTTGATAATGCATCATCTTTCCACAAGCCTACCGTAAAAAAAGTTGCCAGTATTATTTTGCCAGCTTCGTCTCTGATCATCAGGTAGATAAATTCCCAGTTATGATCCTCTCTTTCATTACCTTGAAATGCTTTTTCTAAAGCTTCCAGCCCTTCATAATCAAATATCCCTTTGTCTTCAAAACAACTATCCCAACTGGCTTTATTTATCATATTTATAGAGCGCTCTACCTGTACATTTAACTGATGAGTTTTATGCAACATACCCTCATTCTCATCTACCAATGGCAATTTAAATGTAGCTCTTACATTGTTGAGGTTGGTTCCTTCTTCACTCAAACTCTTTGGATAATGATGTACCATGGCATCCACCAATGCTTTGATTTCTTCTTTTTGGTTATGTCTTGAAATAGTAAATCTTATTCCGGTGTTCCGTACCGGTACTACCGGAAATGTTGCTACATTGATGTAAAAGCCTTCATTCATCAGTCTTTTGGCAAAATTGTAAGCCAATGCGGGCAAGCCGGTTCCTATAAAATGGACAGGGCATTTGTTTTCCTGGATTAAGGGAAGGTTGGTTTGTCTGATAAGTTGATTGCAGTAATCTACCTTTTCTCTCAGTTCATCTTGTAACAGATAAATCTCATCAGAAAGGTGAATTTTTGCAGAAGCCAAAGCGGCTGCGACACTAGAGGGCTCTAGTTGGGCCGAAAATGTTTGTGGACCACCAAAAATTTTACAGGTTTCATATAATTTTTCATCACCAAAGGCAACTACACTCCCGCTTGCTCCAAAAGTTTTGCTTAATGTACCTACTAAAACCATTTTTTCTGCCAGATCACCCACCTGACTCATCACATAGCCTGCTCCGTGTTTTCCGGCCCAGCTCATGCCATGTACATCATCAATATATAAGTGCAGCTGGGGATAAAGCTCTTGTAAATACTGTAGCTCATGAACTGGAACAGTATCTCCATACATTGAGTAAACACCATCTGCAGCATACCATACCTTATTGAATTTTCCTCTTGCTTTCTTCAGCAGATCTTCCAGCATATTCATATCATTATGCTTTACAAGCTGTACCGCTATTCCTCTTGGTTTTAGCAGTTGAGCAGCATTTTGTACACTGGCATGCACCTGTTGATCGAGGATAAGGGTATCTTCATCTCTTACAATGCTTGGTATGATTCCGATATGGGCTAAGGTACTGTTCTTGGTAATAACGATGGGCTTGCGGTATATTTTTCTCAATGCCTCTTCCAGTTCTTTATAGATTACAAAAGAAACATAAGTTTTTGAGAGGGGAAACTGTGTTCCATAGCGCATAATCGCATCACAGGCGGCCTCTTTGAGTCTTATATCCTGCTCAAGCCCCAGATATCCTGTAGTGCCAAAATGATAAAGCTGCTTTCCATTGATATGAATATGCCTTCCATCAAAATAATCTCCTTCAGTATACAAATGTGCGAGACCTTCTTTTTTTGCATTTAGAATCAAATCACCAATCGTGTCAAGTATATTATTGTGTTTAGACTTAGCCATTCTTGCTGGGGTATGTATTATGTGTTTATACTCAAATAACTCTTTCCTGTGATACGAAGAAATAATAACTGAAAGGATCTTTCTTATGGATAATGTCGGAAATCACAGAAAGAGAAAAGCTTTTTAAAATAGCATGTTGAGAGATATCTTTTCTTAGGGTTTCCGCATCTGACAATTTGTTGAAATATAAGAATGTAAGAAGCCCTTTTTCCTGGATCAGGAAATCTTTTCCCTCTCTTAAATTATACTTTTGACATAAGACGTTGATCATAACTTTTGATTCTATATTTGATTATTAAAAGTAGAATCAATTCTGTTAGCGTTCAATACTTTTTAGGGTTTATGTAATATTTCTTATGTATTTGTTTCTATGCACTGACTTAGTTTACTGAATTATTTTAAAAATTCGTGAAGATCATGAAATACTCATGATACTTATATTTTTAGTTTTTAATAGTTTTTTCAATAGTTTTTATTTAACTATTTTGGTTTGAAATTTAGTTCATTCCATCTAGATTATCTGGTTTTTTAGAGCATAAATACTTAAGTATAAGTTGCGTGTTTGGGCTCAACGCCTTCATTAGATTGTATATTCTTAAAAAAAGAATAAATTCTTTGATAAAATACTTATTTTAAGTATTTTTGACATTGATGTAAATAGTCACCTTAAACTGTTTGTACTATGAAAATAGATACTGGTACTTACCCAATACTTACACTAGACTTGTTTTCAATTGGTACTTCCGAACCATTGGTATTATCATTATTTGAATCGGATATTCCTGCCGGTTACCCGGCTCAGGCTGATACCCGGATTGCTCTGAAGTTGGATTTGAATCGTCATCTCATTAAGCATCCGGCTGCAACCTTTTATGCTAGAGTCAAAGGAGGAAATATGGAAGAATTAGATTTGGAGGATGGAGACATTTTGGTAGTTGACCGAGCTGTAGAATTAAGAGAAAACGACTTAGTAGTCTGTAAGGTTGATGAAAACTTTACAGTTAAAAGGGCTTATTTGAACGATTTGAGGCATAACTTAAAAACTGAGAGCCTGTCTTCTTATTTGATTCGGACTTTTGAACAACAGAATTTTCATGTTTGTGGCGTAGTAACTTTCATCATACATAAACCATAAAATGTTTGCCCTCATTGATTGTAATCATTTCTATGTCTCATGTGAGCGGGTTTTCAAACCTTATTTAGAAAATAAAGCTGTAGTTGTATTATCCAATAATGATGGCTGCATTATTGCGATTTCACCTGAAGCCAAAGCTTTGGGAATCAAAATGGGAGCGCCTGTTTTTGAGATTAAACGTTTTATCAGGAACCATAATATCACTGTTTTTTCATCCAATTATCCGTTGTATGGAGATATGTCAAAGCGGGTAATGAATACACTTCGTCAATTTTCTCCTGATATTGAAGTATACTCTATTGATGAAGCTTTTTTGCAATTGGATAAAGTTAGCGTACAATATCAGAACTGGAGACATTGGGGCACTCATCTTAGAGATACTGTTTATCAGTGGGTCGGCATACCTACTTGTGTAGGAATTGCTCCTACCAAAACACTGGCCAAAATTGCTAACCGGTTGGCAAAAAAAAGTGGTGAGCAGGTTTATACCCTTGAACATACTAAAGAAATAGAGCAGGCCTTACTGCTTACCTCAGTAGAGGACATATGGGGAGTTGGAAGACGTTATGCAGCTTTTCTTTACCAGTCTGGTATTGAGAATGCCCTACAGTTTAGCAGAACAGAAGAAAGCTGGGTAAGGCAACATATGGGTGTAGTAGGGCTAAGACTGTTTTATGAGTTAAGGGGTAAGAGTTGCGTTTCTCTTGAAACAGTTAGCAATTCAGGAAATAAAAAAATGATTGGTTCTTCTCGCTCTTTTGTCAAGCCGATTACCAAGCAGGCTGACTTGAAAGAAGCTATAGCCACCTATTGCACCAGAGTAGGAGAAAAGTTGAGAATGCAACAAAGCTGTGCGAGTATGGTTACAGTGTATATCAGAACAAATCGCTTTAGCAATAAGACAGAGCAATATGCAAATGCTCAGGTTATGCATTTACCGGTACCTACTGACAGTACTCTGGAACTTATTCATTACGCACATAAAGCATTAGATAAGATTTACCGTAATGAGCTAAATTACAAGAAAGCGGGAGTTTTGGTACAGGGTTTGGTGCCAGCTTACAGGTGTCAGAGGCATTTATTTGATGAAGTTAATAGGGCCAAACACCATAAAGCAATGCAGGCAATGGATGAGATTAATCGTAAGTACGGACGTTTTAAATTACGATCGGCCTCTATGGGATTTAAAAACAGCGGTGAAACAATTCAGGGAAGACTTTCTCAAAAATACACCTCAAATTGGAAAGAAATTTTAGAAGTAAATGCCTGAAATTTGTCTGAAATAGTGTTTTTTTATGATTAAAAGTTGTTTTAAAACAAATTTACTGTAAGTTTAATCAATAGTTTGTTACTTGGGTATGCAATAGCTTTTGTGTATATTTTTGGTATTAAATACTTACTTAATATAAAAGTAATATTTTCTAGACTTTCTTTACATTAACTTAATATGATGATAAGAAATGTTTAGTAAATTTATTAATTGCGAAATTTTTATTAACAAAGATGAGTGCAACCAGAACTTTTTCAGACCGTCACCAGGTTTTTCAGCAATCTTTTCAGACTAACGGGGAGCAGACCAATCATACTAAAGAAGCGTATGATTTACTCACATTGGTAAATCAGAGTTATCAAGCTTTAGACATAGGTCAACTGGGTAGCATTGATGATTTGCGTCGTGCTTTAGAAGATGTGGAATCTGTCAGAAAATCTTTCATGGAAAATAATTTTCCATCAGATACTGAAAGCCTAGGCTTGGCGTCGGCGATTAATTCCAGTGAGGAATTGGAAACTTTTGAACGTATGGTTTCTTTCTACGAAAAAAGAAAGCCTCCACAGGGAATAGACTGGGAGCTGTTTACAATCAAAGATGGAAAACTATATTTAAAAAGTAATGAAGAAAGAGCATCAACTTTGTTGGCCACCCAAAAGAGAAAGGCAGTAGAGCAACTCATTAAAGCGATTCAGCAAGTAGAATCGCTAGGTCTTACTCCATTCAATAGCTTTGAATCTTCTCTCATTACCAAACAGGGGAATACTTATATGATCAAGAAGTAAAGCAATTTAAGGCCTTCCGAAACCCCCGCCTCCCGGTGTTTCAATGGTAATGCTATCTCCAGCAGACATTTCTGTTTGATCATTACCTTTAAGTTCTTCTATTGTATTGTGTTTGCGTGTAATATATTGCCTGCCAGTCTTTCCGTTTTCTCCACCTTTGATACCATAAGGCGTCTGAATGCGGTGTTGAGAGAGAATCGTAAGGGAAACATCTTCAAGAAAAGTAATTTGCCGAACAATCCCATTTCCACCTTTCCACTTTCCATTACCACCTGAAGACTTTCTGATCCCAAACCTTTCTAAGCGTACCGGGTAACGAAATTCAAATATTTCCGGATCAGTAATGCGGGTGTTGGTCATATGTTGATGCACACCATCAGCACCATGAAAACCTTCCCCTGCCCCCGTTCCTCCGCCAATGGTTTCGTAATACCCAAAACGGTCGTTACCAAAAAGAAGATTATTCATAGTACCCTGACTACAGGCAACGATACCTAGTGCTTTGAGAAGCGTATCAACGACACGCTGGCTTGTCTCAGTATTGCCCCCAACCACCGCAGGACATTTGTGAGGATCATCATGAAACTGAGGGTTAAGAAACGTATTTACAGGTACATATAAATCTACAGCTTGCATTAAGCCTTCATTGAGGGGAATAAGTTGTTTGATAAGTAAGCGAAGCACATAGATTACAGCACTGTTAACAATGGCAAGCGTAGCGTTTAGGTTAGCTGGGTGGACTGCACCACTGCCACTAAAATCAATTCCGATTCTTTTATTTTGAATTTGAAGTTTAACCTGAATGGGAGTTTTATCATCAAGAAACTCTGTTGCTTTAAAATCTCCTTTTTCAAAATTTTGAATACTTTCCACCATACAGGAATGAGCATAATCTTTAATAGCCTCCATATAGTGTCTGATCGATTCTGAACCATGTACCTGGCAAAGTTTTGTAAGCGATTCTTGCCCGGAATGAATGGAAGCCAGAGCCCCCTTTAGATCTGCAATGTTTTCTTCTATTGCCCGGCTGGGATATTTTCCTGAGGTCAGAATTTTCCGTATCTCTTCCCATTGTACTTCACCTTGTCTGACAAGATATGTAGGAGGTATTACCACGCCTTCTTCAGCTAATGATTTAGCGTCCGGAGGCATAGAGCCTGGTCTTTTCCCTCCTAACTCGGCATGGTGAGCGCGATTAGCAACATAGCCTACCAATTGGTCCTGATAAAAAATCGGACTGATTAGCGTAATGTCAGGGAGATGAGAACCTCCGTAACGAGGATGGTTCGTAATAGCAACATCACCTTTTTTAAGTTCCAACTTATCCTTGACGCTACGCACACAAATACCCATGCTTCCTAAATGTACGGGAATATGAGGAGCATTAACCACTAATTCACCTTCTGCATCCAAAAGTGCGCAGGAGAAATCAAGTCTTTCCTTGACGTTCACCGAAAAAGAGGTTCTTTCCAGCAAGGCCCCCATTTCTTCTGCGATAGCGCCAAAACGGTTGGTAAAAAGCTCTAACTGAACTTCTTCAGGTTGATCAGATTGGATACTTTTTTTGGTAGGTTGATGATTTAAGATGGCCGTACAATAATGATCAATAAGTAAAGACCATCCCTGGTCTAAAGTCAAAGTACAGTTATTACTGACTATTAATGCAGGGCCTACTATTTGTGCGCCTGCATTTAAAGATTCCCAATAAAAAACCGGTACTTCATTCCACTGGTCTACCACCCAACATTGTTGTGTATCATCAGCTTGAGGCTCAAACTTATGAAAAGACTGAGAATGAGAGGGTTCCTCTGAAGTAGTGGTAGAGGCCACTACTTTAATAGACTCCAGTTCAATTTTTTGATCTTCAAGCCAGTGCCCAAAAAGGGTAGAATACTGATCACGAAAGGCCTGCTCTAAATCTAATTCATCTTCATAATCAATTTCAAGACTACTCTCCTGCCCCTGAAAACGTAAGTATAATTTGATGAAGCGAATTTCAGTATCTTGAGCATTATAACCTTCCTTCTTTAAAAGCCCAAAAGCTTCTTTTTTCAAGTCTTCAATGATAATTTTTAAATCAGATACTGCTTCCAGAAGTTGAAGAATTTGCCTGGTGGCAAAACGTTCTACTTCAGCCTTCCCCATACCATAAGCGCTTAGTAGACCTGCATCATAAGGAACAATTACTTTCTGTATTCCCAAAATCTCTGCAATCTGACAAGCATGCTGCCCACCAGCACCACCACAAGCCAGTAAGGCATGATCCTGAGGATTATACCCTTTGCGCACTGAAATTTTGCGAATAGCGTCGGTCATTTTTTCATTGGCAATGGTCAGTAGTCCGAGAAGAATTTCTTCGTCTTTATAGGAGCTTCCTTTTTGTTCCTCCATCTGCTTCTTAAGTTCCTGCAGGGCCATCTTCGCATTTTTTTTGCTGATCGGAATACCGAAACGATCATCACTAATTCTTCCCAGTAACAGATTTACATCAGTAATTGTCAGTGGTCCTCCAAATCCGTAACAAGCAGGACCAGGACGGGCGCCAGCGCTTTCAGGACCCACGCTTAGTTTATGTCCATCAAAAGTACAACATGAGCCACCTCCGGCAGCCACTGTTTCAATTGCGAGAGCCGGGCTGTACAGATTAATATCTCCTACCTTTGTTTCATAACGATAATCAAACTCACCATCATAGCGAGAGACGTCTGTGCTGGTTCCACCCATATCAAAGGCGAGTATTCTTGAAATTTCCGGATCGGTCTTTCCTGCCTGCTTACAAATATGAGAAGCTCCAACGACACCTCCTGCAGGGCCGCTCAATAAGCTATCTTTGGGTTGGTAAAGGTCGGCACTGACCAAACCGCCAGCACTGGTCATCACCTTTAGAGAACTTTTATCTAACTTACTTTTGACAGACGCAAGGTAGTCTCCAACCTGAGGAGAAAGGTAAGCATTGATCAAAGCGGTTTTAGCGCGAGGTAATATTTTGATTGAGGGAGCAAGGGCAGCAGAGGTAGAAACATACACAAAGCCGGCTTTTTCCAAAGCATCGGCCAACTGATCCTCATGTGCACTGTTAAAATAGCTATGCATAAAAGCGATGGAAACAGCCTGTACATCGCTGTTTTTAAGCTGTTTGACAATCTTATTCATTTCCTCTTTGGTGAGAGAAGTTAAAATATTACCCCTGGCATCAATCCTTTCAATTACTTCTATCACCTCCTGATAATAAAGTTTAGGTTTAATGATATTAAGAGAAAATATATCAGGACGTTGTTGGGTATCTATCGCAAGGAGGTCGGCAAAACCTTGAGTGAGAAGGACAGCTGTCTTAGCTCCTTTATGTTCTAACAAAGCATTGGTTCCTCTGGTAGAGCCAAGTCGCATTTCCATAGGTGGGAGGGGCTCTATAAGGGAAGTTTCGGTAGCTAATCTGGCGGCTAAAATCGGAGCTTCCTCATGAGCATAAATTTCAAAGTCCTTTCCTTCCAGTTGATCAAGTTCAGATAAGTTACTAAGTCTGATTTCCTGATTTTTAGTATCATATGCGTCAACGAAAATGGTGGGATGATCCATACCAAGAATACTAAATTGGTATCCCTGAAAAATATCTTTTGACACGGGCCATTGGGCTGAAATTCTAATCGTATTTGCCTCAACTATTGCTGTGATTCTTCCTCTTAAAGCACTGATGCTCAGTACTTTTATCCTTTTAATTTGATCTTTCGGATTAAATGCAATACAATCTGTGAAAGTGCCGCCGGTATCTACCCAGATTTTCCAATATTTTTCTTTGCCATTCATGGGTAAAAGTTTAGCAAAAGCAGAATTAAATCAAAATAGATTCACAAAATGCAGGCTAAAAAGAGGGCAGAAATAAAAAAAATAGCGCCAATAAGCTAAAACTATAATGGCGCTATAAAAGTGTGATTTTATGGAAGTTAAATATTTTCTTTCACCTGTGCGGAAAGAAAAGCTACCAGATTTCTGATCTCTTTTTTGGTTAAAAAGTTTTTCATATCCGGCATGCTGGAAGGAGCAAAATTAAGATCAACTACTTGTTCTTTGACAATAACAGTATCAGGTCTGCCACCTATTTTGAGGGTAATACTCTCATCAGTCTCTCCCTGGTACACACCGCTTATAGACTTACCATTATCCATATCCAGAGTAACCGTACCATAGCCGGGCGATATACGTGCACTGGGATTGATGATAGCCTCCAGAATCTGTTGTCTGCTTAATTTACTGCCAATACCATCCAATTTAGGAGCTACATTACTGCCATAATCTTCAATGGCATGGCATTTCATGCATTGGGCAGTAGGATGGCGGTAAAGAATTCTCTGTCCCTGCTCTGGATCACCACCGTAAAGCGCACCCTGATAGGATGCTAACAATTCATCGGGAGACATATTAGCCTGTATTTCATTATACCTGTCTTGCAGATCTTCAGCGTGTGTGCTATCTATAGCTTCGGCCAGTTCCAGTTGCACACCGGGATTTAGTTCTCCACTTTCCAACTCATTGAGTAATTGTTCAAAAGTACTTTTGGTCTCCTCTACAGGCAAACTACCTAAAGTCAAAAGAGCAGCCTGTTTTTCTTCAACTGTTCTTTTGTCAATCACTTCAGAAAGTAATACTACTTTTAGATTATTAGATATGTCCATCTGCTTCATCAGGTCCAGTCCGGCTACTCTCACCATCTTTTCACTGTCAGTCAGTGCCTCTTCTATCGCCTGATCCATCTGATCGGTGTTCATGGCAGCCAGTGCCCTCAGGGCAGCTACTCTTACCTCAGGGTCAGCATCATTCTGTAAGACTGCCATCAGACGATTACTTCCGTTTTCAATGTTGAGCTTACCGATTGCCTTAGTAGCACTCAAGCGGATAGGAGTCTCTGAGCTGGCAGTAAGGTTGATCAAAGCATCACCGGCTTTCATCCTCACCTCAGCAGGATCTCTTTGAATCTCTCCTCTGTATCTTCCGGTCACTCTGTCCAGCACAGAAGGTTTGGCCCAGGTACTCAAAGCAGCCACTGCTTCTGCCCTCATCTCAGCAGGAGCAGAAGTTCTCAAAGCATAATCAATCAGGTTCTGCATGGCCTCTTCAGTACCTACCCTGAGGTTGGCATTGATCGCTCTTCTGATGAGCGCTTCATTGATGAATCTTTCTTTTTGCAGCACATCTCCCAAAGCAGGCAGGGCAGGCTCAATAGAGAAGTCATCATTGATGGCGCGGGCGGCTTCAGTGACAATAAGCTCATCCTCATCGTCCAGGAAGTTGGTGATGCCGGCATCACCCATTCTTCTCAGTGCCAGTACCGCCCCCATTCTTACCGCTCTTGAAGGATGATCGTGCAGGTCTACTACAGCTTCCACATTATTGATTCTGGCCAGTGCCAGGCTGGCAGCATGCCGGATGTAGGCATCCTCATCAGCATTGGCTTCCAGCAGGCTGATCAGAGGTTGTACTGCATCGTCATAGGCGATTCTTCCCAGGGCTTCGGCAGCAAAGAAACGGGCACGAGCATAATCATCATCCAGCAGAGGGATAAGTTCATCACCTGCTTCCTGATAACGGATATCACCCAGCCACTTGGCCGCCTGAGCTCTGATCTCGGAGTCGGAGTCCTGCAGCAGAGCAACTAAGGGTTGGGCATAGCTGAGGTCCTGCATGCGAGCCAGTTGGGCCAGTCCCCAGATGCTGTTGACTCTGGCAAGTTGGTTATCGGTTTGAGCAAGATTCTCTTCAAAGACAGCAGCCCCGTCATCACCACGCTTGGCCAGTTCAAACTGTGCTTTCTGACGTACCCTCAGATCAGGGTTTTTAAGTAATTCGCTCAGGTGATCTACAGGAAATTCAGTGAAGTTTTCAGCAAGAATTGCTTTAGTTTGCTGACGTAATTCCCATTGATTTCCATCATTATCATCAAGTTTCCAGATTCTACCGTAGTCTTTGGTATTCCAGCCATCAATCCAGTCAGCTACATACATGCTACCATCAGGACCAAAGTCAAGACCAGTGGCTAATACATTGCCTAGAATCTTTTCAGTTTCACTCAACTTAAAGGAAGCTCCTTCGGGTTGTAATTTGAAAGCATGTATTCCCGAACGGGTAGGGGTACCTGCAAACTCAGCTACAAAAAAAGTGTTTTTCCATTTGGGACTCAGCGCTGTACCTGGATTGTACAACATGCCAGTGGGGCCGTTGACATAATTCTGTATACAGGGAGTAATGTAGGCAGCCTGCCCTTCAAAGCGAGGTTTATACATTTCTTCATCCATCCAGACCTTGTATTCATTGTTATCAGGATCGCGATACTTTCCAAATTGCCAGTTGATGCGCCAACCTGTATCAGAACCATTGACCAGATAAACCAGTCTTTCGCTTTCGCCAGGATGGTCACCGTCATTGTCTACACTGATGAGATTTCCATATTCATCAAAGACAAACTCATGGGTATTGCGCAGGCCCATCGCAAACACTTCAAAATCTGAGCCATCGGGATTGGCTCTTACGATTACCCCACGGTTAGGGTACTTCCATTTATTACCATCGGGACCAACACCATTGAAACCAATATCACCAATTCCCCAATAGATTCTGCCATCGGGACCCATTTCCAGACCAGATAAATTGTGCCCCCCAAAACCTATGTGTACTCCGAAACCATGTGCTATAGAAGTTTTTTCGTCAGCTAAGCCATCTCCATCAGTATCTTCAATTTTCCACATATCAGGTGCGACACCTACAAAAAGGTCATCATCATGCGTAAGTACTGCTCCGGCAATGTCAGTAAGTTCATCTCTGAACCCTTCTACTACCAACTGTGAAAGGTCAGCTACACCGTCACCGGATACATCTTCCAGACGATAAATTTGCTCACTTTCTACAGTCATATCCCGCCAGTCATTTACACCATCACCGTTCAGATCATCCAGCCATTCATGCTGATCACTATTTTCTGCAGAGAGCGTATTGCGTAAAAATTCTCTGCGATCTTCAACCGATTGCATTCTTATGGATGCAGTTTCCCAATTAGGGTGGGCTCTGATGTCCAATTCAGTACTTTTACGACGAGTAGTTCTGGTGTAGTAGAGGCGACCCTGATCATCAATATCTATAGCGATAGGGTCAGCCACAAGAGAGTCAACTCCCCATATATTTAGAGAGATACCTTCGGCAAGCTCAGGGTTTACATCAGCCTCAATGTCTTTGGCCATTTGGGCAGTCTTTTCGGAGGGCATCTCCTTGATTCTTCTGTCAACAGGAGCTTCCTGACAATGGGTAAGAAATAAAAAGATCAAAAATAGGCTGCTGAGCTTAGTAAGGATAGGAATTTTCATGCTTTGCTTGCTTACTTGATTTAAGGAACTGGCGTTCAATTTAAAATACATTTTGCAAAACTTATAACAAATACAATTTTCAGTTGCTATTTCTTAACCACAACAAGAATATGAAAGTTTTTATTCCTCATTTTTCAATGAATTTACTTTTATTAAGAATGAAAGAATATTCTAAATTATGATTCCTAAGCCTGTACAGGAGTAGTTTTATTAGGCATAAGTTTGAGCTTAATTACTACCAAAGATCTTATAACAATGAGTATCAGGACAGGAATTAAAGAGTTGTGCAAATCCTGAGGTAGCCATGTCCAGAAAAACAGCAAAAAGCTGGAAACCAATGCAGTTAGTATAAAATAGAATTTCAATAACCTGGGAGTATTGCGGATCAGTAATAAAAATGCGGCGATGAAGTGGGTAGGCCATCCCCAGAAAATATTCCAGTTATTAGCAGCTGCTGTGTGGTTCGTAAAAAACCAGAGAAAAATAAGAAGTAAGCCGTACAAACCTAATAAAGCGAAGAAAAGGAAGTCAAATGCCAGTAGCTGATATTTTTGTTTCCATAGTTCAAAGGCTGAGCCTACAGCCAGAAGTATTAATAACAACCAAAAAACCAGATTTGGGGTAAATGCAAGACCGGTGGGGTCAACTTGTGGTTCACCCTGAAACAACGTATTTGTACTTTTAACCAGCGGGCGTGTGCTGCCATCAGGATTAGTAAGCCTTGCGCCTTCAAAAGCCAGAAAAAGAAACTCAGGTTGGTACATGTATTCAAATGGAGTGGCTTTATGATCTATATTAGCACCCAATCCTAAGTCTATCCCCAAATCACCCCAGGCATATTGATTTTTATCTTCTATATAGCGATCTATTAAGCCCCTGATGGTATAATCCAGTTCATCTGCGTAGCCGTAATCAAACTGTAGCGAATCTCCCAGGATTTCTATAAACACATCACGAGGGCGGGTAGAGCAATTGTCATAAAAATAATCGTAATAATAATCTCTGTTTTCAGGAAGGCTATTGATTTGCAAAAATTTAAAAACGGCTTGTTTCTGAGCATAACTTAAATTAAGTAGCTGTGCTTCAACCGTTCTATTGAAATATGCATACTGGTATAGAAAACGTTCAAATTCCGCCGTGCCAAGTTTATAAAGCAGATAACCTTTGGCAAAGTTGAGGTAGAAGTTTGGCTGATCAAAATCAAAAACACCGTAATTATAAGCCACATCAAAGCCTGTAACTGGGTCATGGATGCGAATAGCGGTATGACCAAAAGCTTCAAAAAGTGCCGAACCTGGAGCACAGGTAATCAGGCTAATTTCTGCTTTAGGTGTTATAGTTTGTTGTGATTGAGCTATTGTAGATATTGATAATAAGAGAGGGAATAAAACAAATAGACTTCTGTAATTTATAGTTTTATGCATACCTGCAGTTTTTTTAGATGCTGCAATTTAAAACTTAATCCAGAGGAGATATAGTATATGTATACATAAAAAAGCCTTTACTTTATTACAGTAAAGGCAAAAGTATGGTTAAGTCTTTATTACAATCCTGAAAGGCCTGCTTCAGCCACAGCATGGTCATTTTCCACAGTACTTCCTGAAACCCCTATGCCCCCGATAATTTCTCCCTGAGCATTTTTGATAGGTAAACCACCAGGGAAGGTTATAAGTCCACCATTGGAGTGTTCAATATTATAAAGCGATCCTCCAGGTTGAGAAAGTCCTCCAATATCTCCGGTAGGCATGTCAAAAAACCTTGCAGTCTTTGCTTTTTTTATGGCAATGTCTACTGAGCCCAGCCATGCGCCATCCATACGGGCAAAAGCTACCAGATTGGCTCCTCCATCCACTACTGCTATATTCATTTTTAGCTTCATTTCTTCAGATTTCTTTTTTGCGGCAGCTACGAGTGCCTGTGCTTTTTCTAGTGAAATGTTCATGTGATTAAACTATTTAATTGTAAAAAGTAAGTGATAAATTTAAGCTTTCGGACTGTATGGTGGTTTAGTTAAAAAAATATGATAATTAACAGTCTTCTATCAAACTATGATGCTCTTTTAATTAGAACAATGGAATGCAGTGAAGTTTGTTTCATAAAAAATGCTTAAGCTTAATAGATTAAACAATACAACTGACCTTTTCTAGTAGTATGAAAGTAACAACTCACATCAAACCTCCAAATTTCTATTCTTTAAGCAAGCTCTATATTTTGATCATTTTTTTAATTGGGTGTTCTGGGGCGTCTAAAAATGATGAGGAAACCATAGCACAGACCGATAGTTTAGAAATATCCAAAATGGATGGTTACAAAGGCATATGGTTTACGCTAAATCAGTTTTATGAGTACGGGGACAAATATTCCGGAGGGCTGGGAACTTACACCGCCAAGCATATTCCGCTTTCAGTCTATGCTCCTAAAGTAGACAAAACCTTTTTTGTATACGGAGGAACTACTGCCGAAAAAGATCGCTACTTATTGTGTATGATTGGTAGTTATGATCACTCTACGGGTATGGTTTCCAAGCCCACAATTGTACATGACAAGGGTGGAGTGGACGATCCGCATGATAATCCCAGCCTATCTATTGATGAAGAAGGTTATCTCTGGGTGTTTGTCAGTGGAAGAGGTACCAGCCGGCCTGGTTTTAAGTACAAAAGTACCGCTCCCTATAGCATAGGTGGCTTTGAGCAGGTTTCCGAGGAAGAGATGACCTATCCTCAACCCTGGTATATACCCGGTAAAGGATTTTTGCATCTATTTACTAAATACAGTGGCGTAAGAGAGCTATACTATGAAAGTAGTCCTGATGGAGTAAACTGGACAGACGACCG
This sequence comes from Catalinimonas locisalis, assembly GCF_038039535.1. NCBI lineage: Bacteria > Pseudomonadati > Bacteroidota > Cytophagia > Cytophagales > Catalimonadaceae > Catalinimonas > Catalinimonas locisalis. The sequence goes on from NZ_JBBPHP010000006.1 coordinate 254,662, forward strand.
TAAACTTTCCGGCATCAGAGAAGGAGAGGATGAAAAAGGTGGACACTACCAGATGAGCAACAGGCTGGGGCATAAGGTAGTTACTTTTTTTAACTGGCACCCCAACGGCAATGTAGATAAGCGTACTAATCTATACTATTTACAAACCACTGATTTGGGCGAAACCTGGACAACAGTAGATGGTAATGAGGTGCAACTTCCGTTGTCAGAACTGGAGAATGCTGCACGTGTTAGAGATTATTATAGCCAAGAAAAAAATGTATATCTGAAAGATGTGAATTTTGATGGTGAAGGTAATCCTGTAGGTCTCTATATTACCAGTGGTGGGCATGAACCTGGGCCTTCCAATGATCCCCGTGAATGGCATGTGGTTCATTGGACTGGCAGTACGTGGGAAGATTATGTACTGGGTATTTCCGATCATAATTATGACATGGGAAGTATTTTTATCAATGATAGAGATTGGTCGGTCGTGGCTCCCACAGAGAATAGTCCGCAACTTTACGGTGGCGGTGGAGAAGTGGTCATCTGGAAAAGCAATGACCAAGGAAAAAGCTGGACTAAAGCTAACCAAGTAACAGAAGATAGTGAAAGAAACCATAATTATGTACGCAGAGTAGTAAATTGTAAAGATCCTTTTCTTTACTTCTGGGCAGATGGTAACCCTGATACTTTAAGCATCTCCAAGATGTATTTTGGCGACAGCCAGGGGAATTACTGGCAATTGCCTTATGAAATGGAAAGTGATGAGGCCAAACCTCTGGAAATGAATTAGTACCATTTAGACGAAACTTCTTTTAACAGAACGGATTTAAATAAAAAAATTGAATCATTAACTGCAAGATTCATTTTCAAACAGAGACTAATTTTTTGATTTGTTACACACATGAAAAATTTATCCCAGTATCTTCAGCGAATAGGTTTTCAGACTAAAGGAAGTTTGAGCGTTGATACTCTGAATCAACTACACAGGGCACATGTATCTCAAATTCCTTTTGAAAATCTGGATATACACTATCACCAGTGGATTAGCTTGGATACTGACAAGTTTTATGCTAAAATCGTAGATCGTAAGCGCGGTGGATTTTGCTATGAGTTAAACGGTCTCTTCCTTGAGGCCTTAAAAAATTTAGGCTTTGAGGCTTATTTTATTGCCTGTAGTGTTTACGTTCAGCCATTGCAGAAATTTGGGCCTTACTTCGCGCATGTGGCTATTGTGGTTGAACATAAGAACGAGCAATGGTTGGTTGATGTAGGCTTTGGAAGCAGTTTTCCTGAGCCATTGAAGATAGAATTTGATAAATCCCAAAAGCAGGATGGAGTCATTTACAGCATGCGGAAAATCAATGATACTGAAATTTCCCTTGATCGCTCATTTGATGATGGCGACACATTTATTCCCATGTACAAATTTACTTTGCATCCAAGGACACTTTCAGACTTTCAGGAGATGTGTGAGTTTCATCAGACCTCTGATCAGTCTCCTTTATTTCAGAAAAAACTGTGTTCAATTGCCACAGCAAATGGAAGGATTACGCTTACACCAAACCACCTGATCATAACAGAAAATGAAAAGCGTACTGAAGTTGAGGTAAAAGATGAAGAGGATTTTCAACAGAAACTTGATACGTACTTTGGTTTTCAGATGAGTGCTCAAAAACAAGATTAATTCGCAGAAAGACTGTCTTTCTACCGATCAATGATCCGTTTAAGAAATTTACTTGCTTAACACTGAAATAGGGGTTAAAGCCACTTTTCTGAATTCTACTTCAACACCTTCGGCTTGCAGTGCAATCTGTCCCGAACTGGCGGTGCAGTTGTACCCATGATTGACCAGTTCACCGTTAAGCCAGACTTTTACCTCATCATTGAGGCATTCAATTCGCATGCTATTCCATTCACCCAGAGGCTTCTCAGTTCCGTCCGTAAGGTTCAGTATTCTTCTGCCTTTCCCTTCCGTAATACCCCAGTCCTTTTTAGGACCTCTGCGCTCAACCATATTGGGTACTTTGATATCTTCCACAATGCACCAGAAGTCACCTGCGTTTTCGTGCATCATTTGCACTTCAATGGATTTTGGAAACATTTCGTAAAGCGCTCTTGGGGTAGAAGCGTGTACCAAAACACCACAATTTCCCGGCTCATTGGCAAAACGGTACTCTACTTCCAGCCTGTAATCCTGGTAATTTTCATCAGTAATCAGATGACCACCGGGGGTACCTAGACTGACCAGCATGCCATTCCTTACTACGAAAGGGTTTCTGGCATCAGGATTCTCATCCATTTCAGGTACATCTACATGCCACCCGTCTAAATTCTTTCCATTGAACAGGCTTCTGGTTTGTGCCAGTGAAATCTCAAAAGTGATGGCGAACAGAAATATTAATAGAAGAGCACCCTTTTTCATAAAGCAGTGTTTAGGTTGTTGCTGATAAATTTTGTCCTGAATATAAGCGCTGTTTATCGCTGATACAATCTGTGGTCAATAAGAAAAGGTGTAGTGTCTAAAGTTTTTACATTCTTCATTCCACTATGCTGCGGGTTGATCAACATATTATTCTCTTGGGGTACAACGGCAGAGGGGACTCTAAGCATGAGTGTTTCCTGTCTTTCTAACCAACTATCCCCGATTGCTGCACACTTATTTTGAGGGGAGTAGCTTCGCCATTGTTTACTTAGATCCTGCGTGCTTAGGGTTTTGATGTCATGTGCAGGAACTTCAAGGGTAACCATCATCAGGTCTTTGAGTGGTAAAGGATTATTAACTCTGTATTCCAACACTGCCAGCGATCTATGCTCAGCCGTGTACAATAAAGGTTTACCTACCGAATTCCAACGACCCCCGAATAAAGCGGCTCCTTTTCCATCCAGTTGCTGAGCATAGGCTTGTCGTACAAGTCTGAAGACCAGCATCAGGAATAAACTCCATAAGCCGCCCTGCCCAGTACTGTATTTACCCACTGAATCCCCACCGGAGTATCCAGCAAATGGATGGGAATTTCATCATTCAATGCGCGTATAGGAGTTCGCAACCATTGTTTTGCCAAAGCATCATCACCTAACGCTTCTACTGCACTGCTGTATATTCTTGCAAGTTCAAGCAACTGTCCGGAAGCTGCCGGGGGAAGCTTATCCTCATCCTTCATTCGCTGCAGGGTACGAGGGGTGAGGTGCAGGAGCTTAGCCATTTCCTTCTGGGAAAGGTCCATAAGCTTCTGAACCTGGAGCATAGTGGATTTGGAAACCCCTTCCCGGGCCAGATGGATCAGGTCCAGTGGTTCATGATAATCATCTCCTAAAATTTGGGCTACTTGCATATGTTATGATCTTTGTCGCTTTAATATACGTAAATTTTCGTTTCATGTTATTGGTAAGGTTTAGTAAACATGCCCATGTGTCCATTCAATATATTGGAAAATAATATGGTGGCGCAATGCCATTCCGATTACTAAAGCTTTTCAAATCAGCAGTAAAAAATTATCTTGGTTATCAGCCTAAGATTTACCCGATAAACATCATGATCAAACCTATTACAACAACCTTAATCCTGGCTATGGTCTGCTTTGGCTGTAGTCAGCAATCCTCAGATTCCGGAGAGAATCAAAGTACTTCTCAGCAGCCGACGGAGCTTAGCATAGAGCAGGAAGATGAAACCATATCAGTATTTTCAGCTGAGGGTTCATCGCCTGTTTTAGTACAGAATACTAAAAAAGATTTTCGCCCTTATCTGCATCCCATCAAATCACCAGATGGAAAAAGCATGTTGACCGAATATAGCCCGGGGCATCATACACATCAGACGGGATTGTACTGGGGTTTTACCCGTGTAAATGGCCGTGACTACTTTCATCACCCGGAAGGAGACTACTGGCAAAAGGTGTCGGATAGTGTACAGGTAAGTGAAGGCGAAACAGTAAAATGGCAAACTGTATATAATTTACTGGACGAAGAAGGGGAAGCGGTAATGGAAGAGACGCAAAACTGGAGTATGCATGCTCAGGACGGTAAATACCTGCTGGATTTGGAATGGAAAGGAAAAGCGCTCAAGGATATTACAATTGGTGAATACGATTATGGTGGGCTATTTCTTCGGATGCCCTGGGCTGAAGGTATGCCTGCCGAAGTAGTAAACGCAGCCCGACAGCGCGATGAAAAAGCAGAAGGCCAACGTGCTATGTGGCTGGATGTAGGCATGCAGATAGAAGGGCGAGATGATTTTGCCCATATTGCTATTTTTGATCATCCTGAAAATGAAGGTTTTCCGCAGACCTGGCGGGTAGACGGGCAGTTTGGCGTAGGTCCTGCACGTGCTCGTATGGGAGATTGGACCATTGAAGAAGGTGAAACCGAAGTGATTCGCCATCAATTGGTGGTCTATACTGGTAAACTGAATGATTTAGAGCTTACCAATATGTGGGAAGAATACCAGGGAGGACAATCCATGTATTCAACCGCTTCGCTGTGGGAAATTGCCCAGAAAGAGGGGAGGGAGGCTAAATTTCTTATGCCCGAAGAGGCGGTAAAAAGCATGACTTTAAAAGATGGATTTAAGGCCAATGTATGGGCTTCGGAACCGATGATGTCGCAACCGATGGCTTTTTGCTGGGATGACAAAGGAAGGCTTTGGATTGCTGAAAACCTGGATTATGAGTCCCGAGGAAGTGGTTTTTCCAATTCCGGTGACAGCCGTATTCTGATTCTGGAAGATACCGATCATGATGGTAAAGCAGATAAGCGCAAGGTCTTTCTGGAAGGCATAGCTTTTCCTGCGGCTCTGGCGGTTGGTTTTGACGGACTTTTTCTGGGTGCACCCCCAAATCTGCTCTTCGTGCCCGATCGGGATGGTGATGACAAAGCGGATATGGACGACATGGAAGTACGTCTTACTGGCTGGGGGATTCGCGACCGGCATGAAACCTTAAACAGTCTCCACTGGGGACCAGATGGCTGGCTCTATGGGTTGCAGGGTTTTGCCACGCCTTCCAAAGTAAGAAAGCCTCAAGGAAAAGGGCGCTTATATAAACACAATGACCCCTTTCCTGAAGACCTGATGGAAGGAGAAGGGACGGATATCAACGGAGGGGTGTGGAGGTACCATCCTACCAAAGACCGTTTTGAAGTGGTGGCCCATGGATTCAGTAATCCCTGGGGTATAGACTATGATGCTAAAGGACAGCTATTCATCAGCGCCTGTGTGATTCCGCATATGTGGCATGTCATTCCTGGAGGAATTTACCATCGTCAGGGAGGACAGCATTTTAATCCTTTTGTATACAACGACATCAAAACGATTGCCGATCATCGCCACCGCTCAGCGCATGGTGGGGCCAGAATATATCAGTCGGATGCTTTTCCGGAAGAACATCAGGGCAGAATTTTTATGGCTAATATCCATGAGCATGCTGTTCTTTCCGATGTGCTGGAAAGGAAAGGATCGGGCTTCACTGCGCATCATGGAGATGATTTCTTGATGGCCAACAATGCCCAGTGGGTGGGTTTTAGTATGGAAGTAGGGCCGGAAGGAGCACTGTATGTACTGGATTGGCATGATGCTGATATTTGTGGACAGGAGGTGCTCAACAGCGAGACAGGACGGATTTTCAGGATTACGCCAGAAAGCTCAAAAGCTGAAGCATGGGAGGGAAGGTATGAGGATTTATCAAAAATGACGGATGCAGAACTGGTGAATCTACAGACGAGCAAAAGTAACTGGCATGCAAGAAGGGCGAGAGTGATTCTGCAAAACAGAGCCAGTAAAAGTGAACTGAATGAGAACACCCATACACAGCTTCGCCAACTTTTTCTAAAAAGTCCTAATTCAGATCACCGCCTCCGAGCCATGTGGGGATTACATGTCACCGGAGGTTTCAATGATGATCAGCTTATTGATGCGCTGAATGACAAGGATGAATATGTTCGCGCCTGGGCTATACAATTACTTTGCGAGGACAAGGGCCCTTCTGTAAAAGCTTTGGATAAGTTCAGATTAATGGCAGTGGAAGACCCATCACCTGTGGTAAGGCTCTATCTGGCATCGGCAATGCAAAGAATGAAACTAGAAGACCGCTGGGAAATTGCTGAAGCATTGATGCAGCATAGAGAAGATTCTGAAGACCATAATTTGCCAAAAATGATCTGGTACGCTACTGAGCCACTGGTTGAGCAGAATCCTGAACTTGCTCTGGAAATGGCCGGTAAAAGTAAAATTCCGATGCTGTCGCAACACCTGGCAAGAAGAGCAGTAGATGCCGATGCCATTGATCAACTGATCGTGAAAATTGGAAAGTTTAATACCACAAAAGCCAGCCTATTGGAAGGAATGCGAGATGGGTTGGAAGGTCGCACTGATCTGTCTACTCCAATAAAATGGAAATCTGTCTATGCTGATTTGCAAGCATCTACAGATCAAGAGGTAAAGCAACTGGCATTAGAAATAGCCCAGCTGTTTGGTGATACCGAAGCCGCACAACAATACCTGGCTACTATTAAAGACAATAATTCTCCGATTGAGCAAAGGCGTAAGGCTTTAAATAGTCTGGCAAGTAAGCAGAGAGAAGAATTAATCAATGTACTGCCATCGCTGCTGAATGATAAAAATTTAAGAACAGAAGCTATACGAGCTATTGCAGAGTATGATCATGAGCCGCTGGGAAAATTACTGCTCAATCAGTATGATGATTATGAAAAGGCTAACCAATTGGAGGCAGTGCAAACTTTGGCTTCTCGTCCGGCTTATGGCTGGATGCTGACGCAGGCACTCAAACAGCAAAGTATACCTAAGTCTGATGTGCCTGCTTACGTAGCCCGACAACTACGCAGGGTAGTAGGCAGCGGTTTTGTAGAAGTATGGGGACCCATTGATGATTTAAATACCAATCAGAATGAAGCCTATGCACATTATCAGGCTTTGCTTACGGATCAGGCTTTGGTTAATGCTAATCCGACTAATGGGCGTGTGTTATTTCAGCGCACCTGTGGACCTTGCCATAAAATGTATGGAGAGGGTGGAAATATTGGTCCGGACATCACTGGCTCAAATCGTACTAACCTTGATTACCTGCTCAGCAACGTACTTAATCCCAGCGGTGAGATTCAGGATGACTACAAAATGGTGGTAGTGACCACACGAGATGGACGAACCTACACCGGAAATGTTGCTGCTGAAAATGAACGTCAGCTTACGCTTAGAGTAGTAGGACAGGAGGGAGTGCAAATCAATAAGTCGGAGATACAATCTCGAGAAACCACAGCAAGTTCTATGATGCCACCCGGTTTGTTTGAAACTTTGACTGATGAAGAAGTAATTGATCTGATAGCTTATTTACAAAGCAGTGAGCAGGTAAATTTGCCATAGTAGTTATTGCAATTACCTTAAGTGTGTAATGCAAAAAAGGATAATTTTCTGTAAACTGCCTCATAATGGAAACAATTAATAAAACTAAACACAACAACATGAAAACGAAATTGCTTGGGGTATTTATGCTCAGTATTATTTTAGCGATGGTCCCTGCCAAGGAACCTAAAATGAAGAAAATTTTTAATGGTAAAAATCTGAAAGGCTGGGTAATTCCTGAAAATAATATTTGGTGGAGTGCAACGGATGGCATACTAACCGCTAAAAGTGGCCCTGATAAAAAAGGTTCTATTCTATGGACGAAAAAGGAATATGGTAACTTTATCGTGCAGGCTGATTTTAAAATGGGAGGTGGCACGGTTGATTCAGGGATTTTCCTTCGCTCAGAAGATCAGCAAATTCAGATCGGTGAATCTGGTTCTTTAAAAAGAGATATGACGGCCTCTCCTTATATCCCTGGTAAAGGTTATCCGGTTGAAGCTGAAGGAATCAAAGAATTGCTGAAAATGGATGACTGGAATACCATGAAGGTGAGAGCAGAAGGTAATAAGTACACTGTCTGGTTGAATGGTGAGGAAGTGATGAACTATACTTCTGAAAATGTTCCTGAAAAGGGGCAAATAGGATTACAATTGCACCCCAATAGAGAAATGGATATAGAATTTCGCAATATTATGGTTGCTGAATTGTAAACGGAAATAAGATCACAGAATAAAAATTGAGCATGGGCGTTTTACTGCCCATGCTTTTTTTTGATTACACTGCATTCACCTTACTTTCTCTGTCCCAATACCTGATTTTCCGGCAGGCCATAATAAAGTCTTTGGAAGCATCAGTATCATCCAGATTAATACATCCTTCATCCAGGCTTTCTGCTATGCCTGCTTTTTTCAACAAAGGCATCGCAACTGAAGTATAACCGATGAATTTCATATGTGCAAAAGCATCCGCTACAAAATCTCTGGCGGTAGACTCATGCTGAAGCGTTTTAACTCCTTCATCGGAAAGCAATATGACAACTGCATCATAGAGTACAGATGGCCCCCCGTCTATCTTTTGTTTAGCTTCAATCCAACTGCCGTCGCTCGCTTCAACACCACCAACCATTGGCGCTACAACCTCAATCATAGCCCCTTCTTCATCCGCTGCTTTTTTGATTGTGTTAAAAGTATTGATATCAGCTCCGTCGCTAAGAAAAACTCCTATTTTGCGCCCTTTGAAGCTCTTGGGAGTATTTTTTAAAATACTCAGTGCGGATGATTCTTTTAAATCCATCTTGGTAGGCTTGGCAGCTTCAGCGGGTTTTGGCATTTCTTTGAGGCGTAAACCTTTTGCCACTTTTTCTGCCAGGCTATGATCAATATTCAGCAAGTGAGCTACCAGACGTGTTCTTATTTCCAGTTTTTCTACTTTACTAAGTTCAAATACCAAAGCATCGGCAATATGGTTTTGCTCAATAGGTGTTTGGCTGATATAAAATTGTCTTGCCTGGCTGTAATGATCAGCAAAACTTTCTGGTCTTACCCTCTCTTTAACGCCGCTTTCATGGCTGGGATAGGAATGAAAACCTTTTTCAGGAGATTCACGTGGCCCACCTTCAACTCCCCAGGAGTTAGGCTCGTAATTGGCTCTTCCCTTAGGATTTGTCATTGCCATGTGTCCATCCTGCTGAAAATTCATGAATGGACATTTGGGAGCATTGATAGGGATATGGGTAAAGTTTGGTCCTCCCAAACGCTTCAGTTGGGTATCCAGGTAGGAGAAATTACGTCCCTGTAGCAATGGATCATTGGTAAAGTCTACTCCGGGAACGATATTTTGGGTACAGAATGCCACCTGCTCAGTTTCTGCAAAGAAATTGTCCACCACACGGTCAAGCACCAGACGCCCTACCGGACGAACAGGCACCTCCTCTTCGGGAATAATTTTGGTAGCATCCAAAACATCAAAATCAAATTTGTCCGCAAAGTCTTCGTCAAATAACTGCATGCCTAGCTCCCACTCAGGATAATCTCCACTTTGAATGGCATCCCAAAGGTCACGACGATGGAAGTCAGGGTCGGCTCCATTGATTTTGACAGCTTCATTCCACACTACAGATTGAAGCCCCTGCTTGGGTTTCCAGTGAAACTTAACAAAAGTAGATTTGCCTTCTGCATTCACAAGTCGGAATGTATGAACCCCAAAACCTTCCATAAATCTGAAGGAGCGAGGGATAGCCCTGTCCGACATGGTCCACATGATCATATGCATGCTTTCCGGCATTAAAGAAATAAAGTCCCAGAAATTATCATGAGCAGTTTGTGCCTGGGGAAAGCCACGATCCGGCTCAGGCTTAGCTGAATGGATAAGATCGGGAAATTTGATAGCATCCTGTATAAAGAATACAGGGATGTTGTTACCCACAATATCCCAGTTGCCTTCTTGCGTATAAAGCTTTACTGCAAATCCCCTTACATCTCTCGCCAGGTCAAAAGAACCCTTGTTACCTGCTACTGTAGAAAAGCGCACGAAAGCTGGTGTTTTTTCTCCCTTTCGCTGGAAAAGATCAGCTTTGGTATACTCAGAAAGCGTATCATATGTTTCAAAAAAACCATGCGCACCAAAGCCGCGTGCATGTACTACCCGTTCCGGGATACGTTCGTGGTCAAAATGAAACATTTTTTCACGAAAGTGAAAGTCTTCAAGTGCTGTAGGGCCTCTACGGCCAACTTTTAATGAATTTTGATCATCTGAAACCGGGATTCCCTGTTGAGTGGTAAGAATATGATCTTTTTTGTTTGAGGTTTGATGGATTTCTCCACCATTACCTACTTCTTTTTCTTCAGACATGTGCTAGAAAATTAAAAAGTGATGAATTAATTGTTAAAAAAATAAATGCATATAAGCATAAATCACTCTTAAAATTAATGCTAAAGTATCAGGATAAAAAAGGCTTGATGTGATTTTTTGATAGTTATAATTATTTATTCAACTGATAATATTTCAATAAAATACTAGTCATTAATTACTAATTGAATTCGTCTTTTCTTTATAGAAATGATAGAACAGGGATTAGTAGTCAGTGGTTGTATGTTATAATTTCTGATACCTCCAGCATCATAAGAAGTATTCAATCTATTCATTTACATAATTTCAAACACATGTGCTTTTGCTCTGGCTTTGTATGAATTGACTTTAATGAATGAAAGTACATTTGGGGACTAGAAAAAAATAATTTTATGAAGCATCCCCTGGTATATATTCTTGCCTCCTCTCGCATAGCAATAGAGACAGCAATGAAGAAAAAAGCAATTCTTTCTAAACTAGAAAAAGTAGGATATGACCTGCCTAAATTAAAAGAAGGAAAAGCATTGAATGAAAAGGCAACCATTATGCAAATGCTTAGCAAGGATGAGGAAGCAACAGATGAAGGTTTTAGCAAAAGAGATTTGAGGGATCATAATAATACAGAAAAGTGCTTCACCAGGCACTTGCAGCTTGCCCGTCTGACATTTCATGGAAATGAGGAAATGAATAATCTACTGGGGCTTACAGAATTGAATGAGTTGAGCGCATCTTGGTTGGACAGGGCAGATCAATTTTACAGTTTGTTATCGGAGAAAGAGATTTCAATTTACGGAATAAGTAAGGAGGAAATCACTCAAGCCAGGGCTGAAGTGCATGCCTTACTTGAAGATAGGAGCAAGGAATTGACATTTGAGGAAGAAGCTCAGACCCATCATTCGCACAAGAAAAAAACCTTTGACGAACTGGAAAAATGGATGCATTTGTACCGTGATGCTGCCATTACAGCTTTGAAAGATCATCCTCAGTTATTGGAGGATTTAGGCTTCAATAAAACAGTGTCACAATAAGTAAGGAAAGAATCAGCTTTAAACTTTTATTCCGCCCTTTCTATTCGCACACCCACTGATAATAAATCTTCTAAAGTATCCGTGCGCATGTATTGCTCAAGCCTTATCTGATAAACTCCTGCGCTATCAAACTCATATTCAGGTAATGCCATAATCTGATGAGAAAAAATATCACCGCTACCACTACCATAGGGTTTCCCAGTTTTAGGATCAAAAAGAAGCATGTTGTGGAGGTCAGTGGATATGGTTCTCCCTAAAGTATCCTCAAGATAGTAAGTAAGATATAAGTTACGGAAAGGATAGCTAATGGTGTTTCTTACATTCCAATAGATATTGTAAGAATCATTGGGTTCAGCAATTTCAAAACGAAATGTAGGAATAGTATCTATGAGCCATTTCTTGTCTGCAAAATTGTAATTCTCTTCGTATACACGATTGTTGTCACAAGCAGTAAAACTCAAAATAGCTGCAAAAAGAAAAATGATGATTTGTGGTTTGTTGGCTTTCAAGAGTGAAATTTCTTTGAGACTAAAGATGAATCAAAACTAAAAAATAAAATGCATCCTAACAGGCTATCTGTTAAGATGCGTAAGTTTTTTTAATCATTTTTTTTGTTTCTCTTCTTCCTTCGGCCCGACTTTTTCTTTTTGCGTTTCTTCTTTTGATACTTTTTATCCATTTTGACCAAATCGTTATTCAGAATATCCTGTTCGCTTTGGGTAGAAACAGCGTTATCCTGCAAGGTGTCAGGAGAGATATTTTTCCTGTTCAGTTCTAATATTTCTTTGACGCGGTTTACCTTCAGCGGTATCCAGGAATTTTCTTTTTCATAGCTAAACCACATGATTTTCCTGAAAATATCTGTTTTCTGTAGCGTAGCAGGGCCTGTTTTAGTTTGTAGGGGTGCATCTAACTCCGGAATATCTTCCAGTGCGGTCATATAAGTTTCAAGCTCATAATTAAGACAGCATTTTAGCCTACCACATTGTCCGGAAAGCTTGCTTGGATTCAGTGATAAATTCTGATAACGTGCTGCAGAAGTAGACACACTCTTGAAATCGCTTAACCAGGTTGAACAACAAAGCTCACGGCCGCATGAGCCAATTCCTCCTAATCGTCCGGCTTCCTGTCTGAGACTGATCTGCCTCATTTCCACTCGTATTTTAAACTCACCGGCCAGGACTTTAATTAGTTCTCGGAAGTCTACCCGGCTATCTGCTGAATAGTAGAAGGTTGCTTTGTTGTTATCAGCCTGATACTCCACATCGGAGAGTTTCATGGAAAGCTTAAGCTCTTCAATGATTTTGCGGGTACGGTAAAGCGTAGGCATCTCGCGGTTGATTACTTTTTGAAATGCCTCCATATCTTTATCATTGGCTACTCTGTAAACTTTTCGTATGTCATCATTATTGGCAATTTTCTTTTTCTGCATCTGTAACCTCACCAGTTCACCTTGCAAAGAAACATAGCCAATGTGATGACCATTGGGAACGTCTACCACCACCGGATCTCCGGTTACCAGTTCTAAATCATCAGTATTTCTAAAAAACTCTTTTCTTCCTCCTTTAAATTTTACTTCAATGATATCAAATGTGTTGTTTCCCGGAAGGTCCATATTTGACAGCCAGTCAAACACATTCATTTTATTACAGGCTCCGGTTCCGCATCCACCGTTGTTTTGACAACCGCCGACACTTGTACCGTTACCTGAGCTACAAGTACTGCATCCCATAATTTAATCTATATATTTATCAGAAGTAGCTAGCATCCTTATGATACTACCCATTTCCTAGCTTGTGAAAATATTTAAGCTTTATTGATTCAATCTTTTTCTAAACCTGAGTTTTTCTCATCAGTAAGCTTAAATAGAATAGCGAAGATATTAAGTAAAAATTACATTACAATCAAATTAAGATAAGCTGGAATACCAATAAAAATAAAATGCCTGAGCGATTTATGACTCAGGCAGGCTGGATATCAGTTAATCAAAAAGGGTAATTCTTTCTAAAGTGTTAAAGCTTCAGCAAATCTTGCCCTATGTCTTTTCTGTAATACAAGCCATCCCATTGAATTTTTTGAATGGCATTATAACTATTGTTCAACGCTTCACGAATAGAGGAGCCCTTTCCGGTTACTGCCAATACTCTACCTCCATTGGTTAGCACTTTTTCCCCATCAGACAAGGTACCGGCATGAAAAACCTGGGCCTCGGAAGCACTTTGGACACCAGCAATTTCTTTTCCTTTTACATAAGATCCAGGGTAGCCTTCTGCTACCATTACTACAGTGGTTGCAACATCTTTAGAAATTGTAAGTTTAGCAACTCCTAGTTTTTGATTTGCAGTGGCAAGTAGTAAAGGGAGAAAGTCATCCTCAATGCGCGGAATAACCACCTGAGTTTCCGGGTCACCCATTCGTACATTGTACTCTATGACGTATGGATCACCATTTACATTCATTAATCCTATAAAGATAAACCCTCGGTAATCAATATTCTGCTTTTGAAGTCCCTTTATGGTAGGCTGAACAATACGTTCCTCTACTTTTTTAAGAAAATTCTCATCCGCAAAAGGAACCGGGCTTACTGCTCCCATTCCACCAGTGTTGGGACCCGTATCATTTTCACCTATCCTTTTGTAGTCTTTTGCTTCAGGCAGCAAAAGGTAGTCCTGTCCATCACTTAATACGAATACTGAAAGCTCTATCCCATTTAAAAAATCTTCTATTACTACCTTTTCACTGGCAGAACCAAACTTTTCATGCAAGAGCATTTCTTTCAAAGTAGCTTTTGCCTCGTCATAAGCATGGCTGATAATAACTCCTTTACCGGCAGCTAAACCGTCTGCTTTGAGCACAATGGGTAATGATCTGGTTTCAATGAAATCCAGACCTTCATCAATAGTTTCTTTGGTAAAAGTACGGGAGGCAGCGGTAGGTATTTGATTATTTTGCATGAAATCTTTGGCAAAGTCTTTACTACCTTCCAAAGCTGCGCCATCTTTTCCCGGTCCCACAATCGCTAAATCTTTAAAATCATCCTGCTCTTTCAAGTAATCGGTGATTCCTGCCACTAATGGCGCTTCGGGTCCCACCACCAAAAGCTCAATGTTATGTTCAGCGATAAATTCAGCGATCTTTTTTTTGCCCTGCTCATCAAAAGTCTTTCCAAGTTCAGGGACATTAGTAGCAATTTGTAAAGTCCCGGCATTACCAGGAGCCACAAAAAGTTGATCACATTCAGGACTTTGGCTGATTTTCCAGGCTAGTGCATGCTCACGACCTCCGGAGCCAAGAATCAGTACGTTCATAAAAAAAGATGGTTAGGAGTTGCAATTAGCCCGTAAAGCTAAGAAAAAAGCACTGCAACCCGCAACCATCTTTTAAAAGTAAACTGAAAATATCAGTTGGCGTATTCAGACATAAATTTCACCCGCATCAGCCTCAATTCTTCTTCTGAATAATCACTTCCAAATTCCTCTAAAGCCAACTCAATGCTATCAGAATCTACACTTAGAAAATAATCATATAGCTCATCCTGCTGGTCTTCGTCAAGTATCTGATCTATGTAATAATCCAAGTTAAGCTTTGTACCCGAGTTACAGATTAGCTCAATTTCATCCATCAGTTCATCCATGGAAATAGAACGAGATTCAGCTATTTCTTCCAAATCTACCTTTTTATCTATCTGCTGAATGATGAAGATTTTATTTTTGGACTTATTTACTGCGGATTTGATGACTACATCAGCAGCAGTGACTATATCATTTTCTTCTACATACTTGCTGATTACCTCAATAAATGGTCCGCCAAATTTCATGACTTTACCCATTCCGACTCCATTGATAGCAGCAAGCTCATCTTTGGAGGTAGGGTAGGTAGTCGCCATTTCTTCCAGAGAAGGCTCCTGAAAAACTACATAGGGAGGCACATTCTTTTTCTTGCTGACATCTTTACGCAGTTTCTTCAAAATGTCGTACAAGTTCTGATCGTAGGATTTAGCATTGTGCTGTGCTCCTGCGCTGCCATTGGAAGAAGTTTCAAACTCTTCTTCTTCCCCTAAGTCCTCGTATACATGATCTTTGGACAAGGTGATTGCATGAGGATTAAGAATAAATTCTCTCCCTTTGTCAGTGAGTTTTAGTGAACCAATATTTTCAATATCCTTTTCCAGATATTCAAAAAGTAAGGTTTGTCTCACCACAGAATTCCAAAAGAAATTATCCTGTTCTTTGCCTTTGCCGTATACTGAAAGCTGGTTGTGATCATAACTCAACACATACTGGTTTTCTGAACCACGAATTACATCTACCAAATGCTGTATACCAAATCTTTCACCCGTCATCTGAACTGTCTGGAGTACAGTTTCTACATAAGCCTGAGCCTCATATTGCTCTTTGGGCTTAATACAATTGTCGCAGAAACCGCAATCTTTCTCTAGATTTTCACCAAAATAATGCAGTAACTGACGCTTTCTACATACGGATGACTCTGAATAAGCGATCATCTCATGTAAAAGCATGCGGGCATTGTCACGCTCGGTTACGGGTTTGTCCTTGTTAAATTTTTCAAGCTTGAGAATATCATTGTAGCTGTAAAACATCAAACAGTTACCTTCCAGACCATCTCGTCCTGAACGTCCTGTTTCCTGATAGTAACCTTCCAGTGATTTAGGAACATTGTAGTGGATTACAAATCTTACGTCGGGTTTATCAATACCCATTCCAAAGGCAATCGTAGCGACAATAACATCAATATCTTCATTAAGAAACGCGTCCTGGTTACGCATACGAACTGAAGGGTCAAGTCCGGCATGGTATGGAGCAGCATTGATGTCATTTACTCTCAGGAATTCGGCTATCTCTTCAACTTTTTTCCGGCTCAGGCAATAGATAATTCCTGACTTGCCTTTATGTTGTTTGATGAATTGTACCAGCTGCTTTTTTGCCTGCTTTTTAGGTCTTACTTCATAATATAAATTTTCCCGATTGAAGGATGATTTAAATAAATCGGCATCCTCCATTTGGAGATTCTTCTGAATATCAAGCTGGACTTTAGGAGTAGCAGTGGCGGTAAGCGCGATTACGGGTACGTTCTCGCCCAACTGACCAATAATAGCTTTTATTCTTCTGTACTCAGGCCGGAAATCATGGCCCCACTCTGAAATACAGTGTGCTTCATCTACTGCTACAAAAGTAATATTAGCTTCCTGAAGAAACTTAATATTTTCTTCTTTGGTCAAAGATTCCGGAGCAACATACAGAAGCTTAACTTCGCCACTCAAAGTTTCTCTTTTTACCCTGCTTATTTCAGTTTTGTTGAGGGTAGAATTCAAAAATTGGGCGTTAATATTGAGAGCATTAAGTTGATCAACCTGATTCTTCATTAAAGCGATGAGAGGGGAAATTACGATCGCAGTTCCGTCTTGGATGATGGCCGGTAATTGGTAGCAGAGCGATTTACCGGCTCCGGTAGGCATGATTACAAAAGTATTTTTTCTATTTAGTATATTTCTTATAATTAACTCCTGATTACCTCTAAACTGGCTATATCCAAAATACTTTTTTAGATATCCTTTGAGGTTAGTTTGCTGTTCCACCATTATCTAATCAATGTTATTTTATTTCTTCCACAAATGCAATTTATTGAATTTCGCGAAAAACGTTTATGAAGTTAGCGAAAAAAATTGGATTAAAATAATTCCACAAATCACTACAAATAATTCTTTAGAAACGTTCTTATATTATTAAATTATAAAAAAAAAAAATATTGCTTTGCAATGCATGAATTTTAACGTGCAATCCATTAAATACGATTAATTGTTATACTAAGTTTTTTGCCTGGTTTAAAGTATACATATGACACAAGAAGATACTTATGTATTAATTACTTTATTTAGCAGTAATAGTACCAACTTTTGGCCTTTTAGTCGGAAGAATCTTCCTAAGCAGTTTTTGGACTTATTTGGTAATGGGCGATCACTTCTCCAATTAACTTATGAAAGGAGTAAGGGAATTTGTCCGGAAAAGAATATTTACATTTCAGTACCTAAAGAGTATCATGCTACTTTTAGGAATCAGTTACCTGAATTTCCCGAAGAAAATATTCTTATTGAACCAGTAAGAAGAAATTCAGCGCCTTGTATTGCTTATGCTTCTTATAAAATAAAGAAACTCAACAAAAATGCGGTGATCGTGGTATGCCCTGCTTCACATGCTGTGTTTGGAGAGATTGCATTTGTTAGAGATGTAAGAAAGGCAGTGGAGGTAGCGCATATGGATAAGAATGCTTTGCTGATTATGGGTATTAAACCTCACAAAGCTGAAACATCCTACGCATATATCCAGTACCATTTTGATCAGATAGGATTGGTGAAACGTGTGAAATCTTTCATGGAAAAACCCCAGCATGAGCTAGCCAAACTTTTTCTTGAGAGCGGTGATTTTGCCTGGAATACAAAAATTTTTGTTTGGCATGTGGATGCCATCCTGGAGGCATTTGAATATTACCTTCCAGAAGTGGCAGAAATTTACCGTGACTGTATACCTTATTTCTTTACGAATGAAGAAAACCAGAGTATTGTCAAAGCGTATTCTATTTGCAAAAATGTATCCATCAGTACTGCTATTCTGGAAAAGGCAGATAATGTATTTTTGATCATGGGAAATTTTGACTGGTCAAGTGTGAGCTCATGGCAATCTTTATATGACCTGAAAGACTCTAAGGAAGAAAAAAACCTCATTGAAGCCAACGCATTGATGTTGGATAGTAAAAACTGCTTTGTTAAAAGTAATTCAAAGAAGCTGATAGTGGTTCAAGGCCTCAAGAATTACCTGGTAGCGGATAGTGATGACGTATTGTTAATTTACCCTAAAGACAAAGACATATCTCTGAAAAGCGTGATGAGCGAGGTAAAAAATCAGAAAGGAGATAGATACTTATAGATTATGCATTTGCTAAGCTGCGCTGCCTTACCACTTCGTAGAGGCAGATGGAAGTTGCTACTGAAACATTCAGAGAAGCAATATTCCCCTGCATAGGAATTCTCACTTGTTCATCAGTCATTTTCAAGTAAGCAGGGGAAACTCCATCTTCTTCTGAGCCTACCAACAATGCAAGAGGCCCATTCAAGTCAGCTTCATGGGTAAGCTTCTCAGCTTTCTCACTGCAGGCGATAACTCTGATTCCACTTGACTGGAGAAATTCAATAGTAGATTTAAGGTTATCTTCTCGGCATACGGGTATATGGTGTAAGGCACCAGCCGAAGCTTTAACGGCATCGCCACTAATTCTGGCGCTACCTTTGGAAGGTATCAGCAAGGCCTGCGCACCCAGACATTCGGCAGAGCGGGCTATAGCCCCGAAGTTTCTTACATCAGTAACTCTGTCTACAAGAATGAGCAGTGGATCATGACCTTTTGAATAAGCCTCATTGATAATGTTATCCAGAGATGCGTAAATCACCGCTGATATAAAAGCGATGCTTCCCTGGTGATTTTTACGAGTAATCTTATTGAGCTTCTCAATAGGAACAGTGGAAAAAGGGATCTGCCTTTCTTTCAGCAGATTGATAAGTTCCTGTGACAGTTCGTTGCGTACTCCTTTTTGTAAAAGCACCTTTTCTAATTCCTTCCCGGCTTCTATCGCTTCAATAATAGCACGAGTGCCGAAGATAACTTCTGACTTTGATAAACTCATATCTGTTTTCTGCCTTTTCTCCAGAGGTCAATGTTTCTGTACCAGAACTTTCTATAATCTTCGTCTCTGAGGAGGTTATAATGTCGGGTAGTGAAAATATTGCGGACCTTTACAAAGGTAAAAGAAATGCTCTCCATTAAATCATTTTCCGAATTATAAATCCATCTTTCCTGCCCTTCTGTACGCAATACCTGATCGGGTTGTCCAAAAAGAACATATACCATACCCTGCCCGGTTTTCCAACCTTCTTTATAAGTGGTAAAAAGAATATTGGCATTTGTTACCTGGCGGTAATAATTTTTAATGACATCTTTTGCCCTCTCCTGCGACCTGGTCACTTTAATCCAGTATCGGTCCAGGGCGGCTTTGGCCTCTTCGCTTTCAGCAAGATTTTCCATCTCATCTGAAGTACTGATATACCTTAAGGGATCTACCAATTCTTCAGCAGTGACAAAGCGCGGATAGTACTTGGTACTGATCCTGAAAGAAATTCCTGAAAGTGATGTAGTATCTAGCTGACAGAAATATAAACCTTCATTGTCAAAAGAAAGTGTTTGGTTAAGTTGAACCGTAAAAATTGAATCAATTTCAAGGTTTTTCTGAACATCCGCTCCGGTTTCTGCCATGGGAGGTGGGTTGGGAGGAAATTCATGATTGTAATAGTAAAGATAGGCACTTAAGCTGTCTTGGCCGTAGAGGGAAACAATCCTGAAATCTGCATTATTAGAAATAGTACTAGTAAAAATAGGAATATCTTCTTCCGATTCCATTACCAGTAAGTCAGTTAAAGGAAAATTTTGATCATTATTGAGAGAGATATCATAACGGTAGTTGATGCTGCCTCCGGAGGACACCCCTTCTACATACACAAAAACATAATGACTCTCTTCACTTACAGGCACCTCAAATCGATAATAGGAGATATTATTTTCCTGTTTAAGCAAATGGCTTTCGTTTAAGTCGGCACTGCGAATTACGTTGGCATCCCCATAATTACTTTTTACTTCGTAATGTATACGGCTAATATTAACGGTTTTTGCTCTTTGAGCAAGTCTTAAGAAAATAGTAGCTTCAGTATCTCCGACCGCAACCTCATACTCCCCATAGATAGGGGCTGTGAGGTCATAAAGATAAGCCTGATTCAAGGGAGCTTGACCACTGCTTTCACTTTGAGCATTAGCCTGATTGAAAATCCCTATGCTCAATATCAATGTCAAAAAATAGGTTATGCGCGCCATAGTGATTGTGAAGTATAAACTATGATCATTAAAAAAACTTGCCAGTGTTACAGCAAGTTTTTTTAATATTATTGTTTTCTCATCTGATGTAATCTATCAAAATTTCAGAGTCAGTAAGCATTTATTATAATGAATTGATCTGATTGTAATGCCGGTTAAGCATGTCATCATATTTCTGACCTAACTCAGACTGCCCCGCACGATTAAGTGCCTGTGTAACGCCATTTAATATAATTAATTGCTTCTGAATCTCAACATTCTGCCCCTGTGATCTTGGATATAAATAAGTGAGCATCTCATCGGCTCTGTCTCCCAATACCTGAGCCATTTCAATGGCCTTTTCATCTTCTCCTACTTCAAATAGTAAGGGAAGGGTCTGGGATGACACATAATCAAAGGGGATAGTCACATCCGGAATTTCTTCCAGACTCTTATTAAGGACAGCTTTTGCTCGCTCTATATCACCCTGCTGAATCAGATTTCTGGCAAGTGTATTAAAACTTGAGCGATGGTTGAGGGCAAAGTTCCGGTAATCTTCATTATAGTATACATCAGGATTACTAAGCTCTCTCCAGAAGAAGTTTTCCATCATGTTCTTATACATCACCTCGGTATTTACAAACTCATTGTTTGGGTTTGGATTTTCAATAGGCAATAGACGGAATGTATTACCTTCCTGAACTACGTATGGACGGAAATCCAGATTTACTCCCATCAGAGAGGTATTATTAAAGTAAATAGGACGTTCCCATTTGTTAGCTGCGATCAAATCCAATATCATCAAATCTTTCTTCTCAAGGGCACGCCCTTTAAGGTCAAGATACATTCTGTCAATGTAATTATCCTGCATATCCGCGGGAATGATTTCTGCCAGATGAGCAGGTATCTGAGCTGCAACTTCTGTGGTATCATCTGCATTGCTACTGGCAGATTCAGACTCGTTTACATCATAAGTATTGATGTCCAAGAAGAAAGTCTGGGCAGGCACAGTATTATAACTGGCTCTGGCATTGGGGATTTTGAGTGCCTGAGAGTTTTCTCTGACCAAACGTAAAAACTGCTCCAGGTTGATGGCACCTTTGATATTGGGACGTTCTACATACGGAAGGTAATCATTAGGGCCGCCTTGCTTATAATTTTCCTTAGTAAGTGTAAAAGGTAAAGGTTCAGATTCATAAGCCGGTCTTGTCATCTGTTCAATATACCAGTCGGTATTGAAGTAACTCAATACAATTACCCGTACATCAGTTCTAAATCCTTCCACTTCCTGAACATACCACAGAGGGAAAGTATCATTATCTCCACCAGTAAATAGTATCGCATTAGGAGCGCAGGATGCCAGAAAATTCCGAGCAGAGTCTACCGAGAAATATCTGTTGGAGCGATCATGATCGTCCCAGCCCTGAGCTGCCATGACGGTAGGTACAGCCAGACACAGGATGGTAGCTACGGCTCCGGTAGCCATTTTATTTTTCATAAACTGACCAATGAATTTTGCAAGGGCTATTACTCCGAAACCTATCCAGATGGCAAAAGCATAAAAAGCTCCTACGTAAATATAATCCCTTTCACGAGGCTCAACTGGGGGTGAGTTCAGGTACACCACCAGCGCTATGCCAGTAAGAATAAAAAGGAGGCCAATGACTGAGAAGCCTTTTAAATCTTTCTTGTATTGGTAGAACAAGCCGATCAGTCCCAGGATTAAGGGAAGCATGAAAAAGTTGTTTCTGGCTTTGTTTGTGGCAATTGAGTAGGGGAGATCATCATTTCCCTCCCAGGGAGCTAGCCAACCGGCGTCTTTAATGTCGCTTTCTCTACCCGCAAAGTTCCACATAAAATAGCGCATAAACATATGGCCTACCTGATAGCGGAAGAAATAGTAGAGATTGTCGGCAAAATTAGGCTTTTCATTAGGTCTTAAGCCCATCCAGTTTCTATACAACTCCACGTGATTATCTTGGGTACTATATGCCCGAGGAAAAATCGTACTCTCTTTTGGGTCGTAAGTGTTTTCTAACTTATAATCGGTGATGATGTATTCGTCTTCACCTTTTTCATAAATAGGTGCTCCATTTTCCTGGTCTACTAGTTCTGCAGTAAAATATTGTCCATATAATAACGGACGGCTTCCGTACTGCTCACGCTTCAAATAAGAAACGAAGCTTATGATGGTTTCAGGATCGTTCTCATCTATGGGAGGGTCATAAGCCGAACGAATCAAAACCAAAGAGTAGGAGCTATAACCGATCAGGATAAATGTCAGGCAAATCAAGGCAGTGTTCATGATCACTTTGCCTTGCTTGTAAGAATAGTAAAGTCCATAGATAAGCCCTCCACCTAGTACAAGCAGCAAAAAGACCACACCTGAACCAAAAGGCATGCTGAGGTTATTCACAAAGAAAACTTCAAGCGTACCTGCCAGAGAGGGTAATCCAGGAATAATTCCTACCATAATCAGTCCTATGATAACCAGACTGATAATAAGCGTAGTGACTACCCCTTTGGTGGTCGTATTTTTATAATTATGAAAATAATAAATAAGGCCTAATGCTGGAATGGTAACCAGGTTGAGCAGGTGAACACCTATTGACAGACCCATCATATAGGCGATAAGTACCAGCCAGCGGTTAGCGGCTGAAGTGTCTTCTATCAGCTCCCATTTGAGAATTGCCCAAAATACAAAAGCTGTAAAAAAGGAAGAAAGAGCATATACCTCAGCTTCAGTGGCTGAAAACCAGAAAGAATCAGAAAAAGTGTATGCAAGTGAGCCAATTAATCCGCTTCCGATAAGTAAAACTGTCTGTTCGCGAGTTTCTGCACCATGCGTTACTTTCAGAATTTTTTTACTCAGCATCGTAATACTCCAGAATAAAAACAGTATGGTAAAACCACTGCTTACTACGCTTAGCATGTTGATCCAGAAGGCTACCATTTGTTCATTACCCAGAGCCAGAAATGAGAACATTCTACCCAAGAGCAGAAAGAAGGGTGCGCCGGGGGGGTGAGGCACTTCAAGTTTATATGATACCGCAATAAATTCACCGCAGTCCCAGAAGCTGGCTGTTTCTTCTACTGTCAGCGCGTAGGTGACCGTGGCAATGATAAAGACCAACCATCCTACCAGATTATTGATGTTCTTGTAGTTATCCAGCATTGACTTCTGCTTGTGTTTTTGTGATAAGACTGTCATGCTTTGTGAGCACTCTTTGTTTTAAAATGTTTTGCAAGATTAGCCTCTACAAATGAAAATTCCAATTATGACATCTGCATTAAGCTAGGGTAAGTTAATACAAGTGCAACGCACAGCCAAAGGCTTTATGATAGGATTGAGGAAAAAGTAGCGATAAATTGATTATCGCTTACTGAGTTTATTATGTGAGATGTGTTTTTGCCTACTACTTTTAAAGCGGAGTGAATGCTTTTTTTTGCGATGTTTGGTGGCTCTGCCCTGTACTCTTTTCCGCCATATTTTCCAGGAACTTTCTTTCATCTCCTTCTTCATCAGGCGTATGACGTCCTTTTCAGGAACCCCAAACTGATCTTCTATAGCATCAAAAGTTGTGCGGTCTTCCCACGCCATTTCCACTATTCTGTCTACGTCACGGTCACTTAGCTGGTATTTTTGGATGAGCTTCATATATGCACAACTCACCGCAAAAGGCTTTGTTATAAATAAAAAGCCCGCCGAAGCGGGCCTTTATTTTGCGCATTATTTAAGAGAAGCAATGAGTTTATCATTAAGCTTTACATAATCTGAATTGCCTGCTTTGTCGGCCAGAGTTTTAGACTTTTCTGCCGCGGCTATGGCTTTTTCCTTATTATTCAACTTGGCATGAATTTTAGCTTGCAGGTGCATTACCCAGAATTTCTCATCATTAATTTCAACTGCTTTATCCACCCACTCAGCAGCTTGCTTTAGGTCTTTATTATTTTCAAAGTAATAGGTTGCTGCAGCGAAGTAAACATTATCATTATCACCAGCAGTAGGCATCTGCTCATTGATCTGAGCCATTACTTTTTCATCTACATCCGGGTCAGTAATAGTGAAAGGAACCAGAGTATTTTCCCAGATAATATTGATTTTTGCTGAGTTATCTTTTACATCTGAAAACATAATGGTAAATGACTCATAATCCATTTTGGTTTTCTGAGACATTACCGTAAAACGAGCAGCATCTTTGGATTCATCATAGGTCGCTTCACTGGCTTTTGCATCTTTATTGAGAATTACAGTCCATTCACTTTTTCCTGGAATAGTGAAAATAGAATACTCACCGGCAGCTAGTTCTTTTCCTTCTATCTGCATTGGCTCAGAAAAACTGATTTTAGTGGCAGCATTAGCTCCTGTTCTCCAGAGTTCACCATAAGGTTCCAGTCCACCAAAAATTTTTCTGTCTCTCATTGCAGGTCTGGAGTATGCTATTTCTACTTTAGTAAGACCTACAACCTGGCTAACCGTTGAGAATGGGCTTGGTGCAGGCGTACTCAACTGTGCATAGGTTTGCTGAGTAATAACAATAAATAATAAACAAATCAGTACACTTATTTTTTTCATTTTTTACGAATTAATGGTTGATCTTTAAATCTATTTTATTTTAGCAATTTTAGTAAGAATTTATCAATGAACATTATTCCAAAGGCCTTTTATCTTCAAGATGATGTAGTTTCTTTAAGTAGACAGTTTTTAGGTAAATATCTATTTACCAAAGTCAATGGACATATTAGTGGAGGGATGATTGTTGAAACTGAAGCTTATTCACATATCAATGATAAAGCATGCCACTCTCATATGCATAAACGTACCCCCCGTACTGAAATTATGTTTCATGAAGGAGGAGTGGCATATGTGTATAAAATTTATGGTATCTATGACCTTTTTAATATCATAACCAACATAGAAGGTAAAGCGGACGCGGTACTTATCAGAGCACTTGAGCCTACCGATGGGATTGACCTTATGCAGCACAGGCGTAACCTAAACGATTTTTCTGTACGTCTTACCGCTGGTCCTGGTATGTTGAGTCAGGCATTAGGCATTACCAAAGCCATGTATGGTGCCGACCTTACTGAAGCAGAGCAAATCTGGATAGAAAACCGAAACACCGAGATTAGTGATGATGATATTATTGCCAGCCCCAGAGTCGGGATTGATTATGCCGGAGAAGATGCTTTGCTTCCCTGGAGATTCAGAGTAAAAGGTAATCGCTGGACTTCAAAAGCAAAATAAATGGGTATAGTATTAATCTTTAATGACAGACCTGCTGAGCCCTGGAAAAACGAACTGCTAAAAGTTGATTCTAAGCTAAAGATAGATATTTGGCCAGAAATTGAAGACTCTTCTTCCTACACAACCGCAGTAGTATGGAAACATCCCAAAGGTTTATTAAATCAGTTTCCGAATTTGAAGCTTATACATTCTCTAGGAGCAGGTGTAGACCATATTTTATCCGACCCGGATTTACCTCCAGCAAGTATTTGTAGAGTGGTTGATGAAAAACTGGCCGCTGATATGAGTAATTATATCATTGCAGGCATCATCAACTATCAGAGAAAACTGAGGCAGATCTGGCATAACCAACAGCTTAAACGATGGGAGAAAGTTTTACCTCTTGCACACCCACTTAAGATTGGAATATTAGGGCTGGGTGTATTAGGTCAAGATGTTGCCAGAAAACTTCTGCTGTTGGGATATGAAGTATACGGATATTCTCAAAGTCCGAAGGAGCTAGAGGGAATAAATACATTTACTGGAGAAAAGGGACTTGAAGATATGCTTATGCAGGTCAATGTACTTGTTTGTTTGCTTCCCTTAACTTCCAAAACGAAGAACTTTTTGAATCACTCTATTTTTGCTAAACTGCAAAAAGGCAGTTACCTGATCAATGTAGCTCGTGGAGAACATTTAGTTGAAGAGGATTTGATACAAGCTTTGAAAAATGAACAGCTTGGCGGAGCATTGCTTGATGTATTTCATGAAGAGCCATTACCTTCCAATCATCCTTTTTGGGAGCTTTCAAATGTCACAATCACGCCCCATATCGCAAGTATCACAAATCCTGCATCAGCTGCCCGACAGGTTGTGGAAAACCATAAACGTATTTTGAGTGGCCAAGCGTTGATCCATCAGATAGATAATGACAAAGAATATTGAATTGAGTGTATAGGTAGGAAAGCGATTTTTTTTAACTTCATGATTAATAACAACCATTTTTTAAGATGAAAAAAATACTTTGCCCCATTGACTTTTCTTCTGATTCCATTCATGCTTTGGAGTTTGCTGCACATGTTGCTGAACAACATCATGCTACTCTTACACTCATCCATGTATTTACAGAAGAAGAATTTAATGAAACCCTGTCAAAAGGATTATTGAGCGACATTGAAGAAAATAAAGAGTGGGATAACCTGATAGTGAGAGCTGAAAATGTACTTAAAAATCTTACCGCCGAAGTCAACAGGCTAAGTAAGCCCAAAGGAATGCAGCTTTGTGACTATCATTTCACCTATGGCCCCCTGGAACGGCAGATTACCAACTATGCTAATGAACATGAATATGAACTTATCGTCATGGGGACCACCGGAGTAAAAGATGTAGTAGAAAAATATATAGGAAGTAACACTGTTCGCACCATTTCACTGGCAGAATGCCCTGTAATGTGTATTCCTCAAAATGCCAATTATCATAAAGTAAAGAAGATAGTTTATGCCTCAGACTATCAGATGGAAGATAAGGATGTATTGAACAAGTTGATTGCATTTACTGCTGCTACAGATGCTCAACTTGACATCGTGCATGTTTGTCATGGAGATAACCAGTTTGAGGAAGCGATGTATAATGAATATGTAGAAGAAACCAGATCATATCTGGATTACGAGAAGCTCAATTTTGTGGTAGAGCAGCATGAGAACCCTGCCAGAGGCATAGATGAATATGTGATAAGAGAAAATGCAGATTTATTAGCGATGTTGTACAAGCCAAGGAATTATATCCAGCGCATATTTAATGAAAGCACCACCAATGAAATAGCATATTTTGCTACTTATCCCGTCCTTGTCTTTAAGGAGTAATATTTTTTCATCAAAAATTTTTTAGACATGAAATATAACATTTTAGGAAATACAGGTTTGTTGGTTTCCGAACTTTGTTTAGGCACAATGACATTTGGAGGAAAAGGTTTTTGGGAAGCCATTGGAAAATCTGGTCAGGATGTAGCGAATGATATAATCTCTAAGTCACTTTCTGCTGGAATTAATTTCATTGATACAGCTAATGTATATTCCGAAGGACTTTCTGAAGAGATTACAGGCAAAGCGCTTAGAGATTTAGGTGTCAATAGAGATGAAGTAGTATTGGCTACTAAAGTAAGAGGAAGGATGGGGAGGGGACCTAATCAGGTGGGGCTTAGCCGTTCCCATATCATTCATCAAGTAGAAGAATCATTGAGACGCCTCCAAACAGATTATATTGATCTCTATCAAATTCATGGGTATGATCCACTCACACCTTTGGAAGAAACAGTAAGGGCGCTGGATGATCTGGTGAAAGGTGGAAAGGTAAGGTATATTGGCTGTAGTAATCTTTCTTCCTGGCAATTGATGAAGGCTCTGGCATATTCAAAGTATTCAGGATTAGCCCGATTTCAGTCATTGCAAGCCTATTACACTATTGCTGGCAGAGATCTGGAGAGAGAAATCGTGCCATTGTTAAAAGATCAAAAAGTCGGTTTAATGGTTTGGAGTCCATTGGCCGGTGGATTACTGAGTGGTAAGTTTCGCAAAAATAAATCCGGACCGGAAGGCTCACGCAGAGTAGACTTTGATTTTCCTCCGGTAGATAAGGAAAGAGCATTCTCTATCGTTGATGCGTTGACTCCAATGGCTGAAAAACGTAATTGCTCAGTAGCAAGATTAGCATTAGCCTGGTTGCTGAAACAGGAAGTAGTGACTACCGTGATAATTGGAGCTAAAAATAAAGAGCAGTTGGATGATAATCTTAAGGCAGTGGAAATTGAATTTACCGAGGGTGAAATGAATCAATTAGATGAGCTAAGCAAGCTACCGGCAGAATATCCGGGCTGGATGCTGGAAAGGCAAGGTGGGGACCGAAAAATAGCTAACTAATATAAAAACTAAAAGCCCTTTCACTGACGAAAGGGCTTTATCATTTTAGCGGGAAGCAGTACTAGAGGGTACTACTTTCATCACGCCCCTCATAACCTTTGAATGGCCGGGGAATGTACAAACATATTTATATTCATCTACTTCCGGGGCAATAAAATAGATGCTTTCACTGGTTTCTGGTTGCAGGATACAAGTGTGGTAAAGAATATCATCTGATTTTGGAACATATCCTCTTTGAGGGCCTTCTAAGCCCATTTGCATGGACGCATCACTCACCTGCTCTATCGTACCGGGCTTGGTTATCACCAGGTTGTGAAGCATATCGTCATTGTTATTAAAAGTAAGTTGAACCCTGGCCCCAGCAGGTACTTCAAAATTAGTCACGCTATATTTCAGGCCTGGCTCTGTTCCTATATTAATCACGATATCAGGACCCTCATTCCAGTCTGAAGGCATTTCGGTTATTCTTTTGGAAGCATCCCAGCCACAAGTAGTTTCTTCACTCTGGTTTTCAGCAGTTGATGATGCCTGGGCTATCATGGGTGCAGTGCTTTCCCCTTCAGGAATGTTATTCAAAGTATAGTACCCTACCGGATGCAATAATGATTTGCCTTGGCGTGAAAGTATTCCATTCGCTTTGATCTCATGTATATAACCTTCTCTTAAACCTTCTATATACAATTTTACCTTTCTTCCATCTTCAGAAAGGCTGGCGCCAACGATTTCGCAGTTCTGTTGCTGTATGATAGGGCTACCATAACTTCTGTGGTAACTGTAGATGAAACTGGTCATGGAATAAGATGCAAGATTCTCAGCAATGGCCTTCTGAACAGGCTCTGTGAATTCCAGCTCAAAACCGTTACTCATTGCTTTCATGGTTTTAATTTCAAATGGTGTTTTCCCTGTCCATGAAAGTTTTTGCAAACCATACTTATCCTCACCGGTAGAAGCCCAGCCTCGGCTGGTCATGCCTACAAACAGAGAACCATCCGTCCCCCAGGCAAAGCGAAGCACTCCTGAAGAGAAACCTTCTTTAAAAGGGAAGCAAGCTCCCTGGTATTCGCCATTTACTTTTTCCAGGGCTACTCTCATAATCTTGCTATGTCCCTGATCACCTACTAGCATCTGACCTTCAAACGGGCCAAACTTACCTCCGGTGGTGTCAGTAAGAATTGCAGAAGTTGATATTCCCATAATTGTGTGTGGGAACCAGATTGTAGGAACTTTTAGACTTGAAACATTTTTGGCAAATTCGTGCATGAGTCCCACGGAGTCAGGGATGACTTCCGGTTTTAAAGCCAGAGGTGACATAGGCTCGCCTGTCCAACGCAAACCAGCGGGATTTCCAGCAAAGTCACCTTTTTCTAAATGTGTAATCCTTCCCGAACCAATCCAATCTCCTTGATTTTCTGCATAGAAAACTTCTCCTTCTTTGTCAAAACCAAAACCTGCCGGTGAGCGCAATCCGGTAGCGATGGGTGTCATTTTTCCGTCTTCAGTAACTTTGAGCATCCACCCCCTCCATTTTACAAGGCTGGCACCATATCCAACCCAGGCCAGGTTCAGGGTGATTAACATATCTCCATTGGGTAAAAATAAAGGACCATATGAATACTCATGATAATTTCCGGATAATGGCCAGGAGAAAATGGTTTCAAATTTATCACCTGCATCATCTTTATCGGTATCCGTTATTTTGGTAAGCTCAGCCCTTTGTGTAGTGTAAAGAGCTCCATTATGATACGCCAAGCCAAGAGGTTCATGAAGTCCGGAAGCAAATCGGGTGAACTTTGGCTGTTGTGTTCTTTTCATGTACGGATCATCAATCAGCCAGATTTCACCTCTGCGGGTAGCTGCTGCCAGACGGTTGTCCGGTAAGAAAGCCAGTCCTCCAACCTCTAATACAATATCCTCAGGAATTGGTATGCTTGTAATTTGATAATACTCACTTTCTTTATCACTCATTTCTTCCTGGGCAAATAGTAGGTGGCCTGATAAAATGAGTATGCTGAGTAAAACTAAAATATTTTTGAGTGTCATAGGTTGATTTTTTACCAGATGAGGCTGTATTTGAGATGGCTTTCAGAATCAGTGTTACCAAGAGCAACGATTAATTGCTGCATATTATCCTGATCTCTTAAAATAGGCTTGGTTTCATTTCCGATTATATTCAAGTAATAGGTTTTATCATCAACGGCATAACTACCGTCTTCCAGCTTTTCAATACTATCTCCTTCTGCTAAAAGGCAATAAATGGCATTGGTAGTTGATGGAATGCTGATTTCTCTCATCAAACCATGGATTTCGGCATCAGGCGTTATTTTGTCTCTGATCATCACCCCATTGTAAGTGTACAGATAGGTTGGAATTCCTTGAGTAGAAAGTTCATATCCTTTATATACGAATGGGTTATTATCAGCCGCTAATGAGTCAGGCCAGTTGCTGGAAGAAGAAGCTAAAGTGGCAAAGGTTGGTTTTGCTGAAAACTCCTGAGCGCTACCCAGAGGTTGAATCAGCTGAGCTTCACCTCTTTCATGCCACATGTCGGTAGCATCAATAAATTCTCCGCGCCAGCCTTCCAGAATTGCTCCATTACTGATCTCTAGTGCATAGTTGATATGATCAGGAGTTCCTAATGTAATAGCATGCGTTCTCTTGGTGCCATTATGCATCAAAAAACCTCTTTGCAAAGCGACTTCTTGATCAGCACTTACGATCAAGGGTTTAGGAGGCGGTGGGGTAGGAACAGATGATTGGGCTTGTAAATATGTTTTGGGTATTTCAGGTCCTTCATACGCAAGGCTCATTCCTCTTCTCCAGGGTCTTTCATTTTTCAGAAAAGTAAGCTGAAAATTGTGATTTCCTTCACTCAATGTAATTTCTCCATACCCAGGATCACTCATATTTTGAGACAGCATATTTTCAGCTACCAGTTGGTCATCAACCATTAACCTCACTGGACCATAACCTCTTATATCAAAGAGGTAAGTTCCCTGCTTGGGAGCAGTCAACAATCCTTCAAACTGAATAGCATATATATCAAAATCTCCAGCAGCCTTAAAAGTTAAAGAATCTGTAGCATCTTCTTTTGAAGGGCTAAGTGAAAAAAGTGTATCAAAACTGTCAAATGAACCCTGGTAAAATTTATAGCGCATGTCAGCCAATTGAATTCTATCCTGCTCATATAATTTATAGCGAAGGTTCCGAAAAGCTATGGGGCCGTGATCTCCCTGTAGGATAAGCGGACCTCTTGGAGCTTCATTATCAAAAAAGGCGCTTCTTGTTGGCCCCGTTACTTCTACATTTTCATGGATGAGTGCATTGTTTAAAATCACTTCTTTGAAACGGGCATTTGCAATTTTATTACCGTTATTATCAAATTTAGGAGCCTGGAAAACAATTCTTAGATGTTGCCAAAGTCCAGGAGCTTTACAGGCATTTACTCGAGGAGCGGTGCCTTCATATCCACTTTCAGTTTGTTCATTCCATCTTTGATAGATGCCCCCACAATCAGC
Source organism: Catalinimonas locisalis (assembly GCF_038039535.1). Taxonomy (NCBI): domain Bacteria; kingdom Pseudomonadati; phylum Bacteroidota; class Cytophagia; order Cytophagales; family Catalimonadaceae; genus Catalinimonas; species Catalinimonas locisalis. The sequence goes on from NZ_JBBPHP010000006.1 coordinate 286,442, forward strand.
ATGAGTTACTGAGTCTTTTCCCCAACTGTCAAAAAGTTGTATTTCATACCTTCCCTGTAGATAGATTCCAGAATTTGATCCTTTTGGCATCATAAAGTCAACTTCCATTTCAATGTCTCCGTGTTCAAAAGTTGAGCTTAGCTCAGCAGCATTTTCACCTTCTGGAAGATTTGCTAATACCCCAGAACCATCTTGAATTTCTAAGTGCCTTTCCTTATGACGGTTGGCATAAACGTTTCCTACAGTTAGCCAATTATCAGCATCTGATTGACTGAACGAATTTAAAGAATTGAACTCAACTGTAGTGAAAGGTAATGAAGTGCGAACAGCTTGTTCATGTTTAGCATTGTCAGAACAGGAGAAGAGTAGAGTAGAGGCAGTTGCTAGTAGTAGTAATCTTTGTTTAAATTTTCTAATCATTATTTATCAGAATTGAAGAAATTCTAATATAGTAAATTCTGGTCTTATGAAATTTTATTATTGAAAGTTAGTTATTACAATTTTTTTGAGAGGGTTCAGTTCGCACAATCGTATTAATGTATTTTTCCATCCATTCATCTTCGTAGCGACTTAGTTCCGATATATTTCTTTTTTGGGCTTTGAGCGCTTCTTTTCTGCAAAGGTATGCAATCAAGAAATTTGCAACGATAGGTATGATGCAGCCTATGAAAAACCATTTCCAAAATGACTTACCATGACTGTAAGCAAAGTATCCTGTGATTGCCGGTATAGAGAAAAGGAAGGCTAGAAATACGAGTGCAATGTCTATAAGCATGGCTGAAAACTGATAGAATTCGAAGTATAACTAATTTTCTGACCAATTAATTTCAAGGTTGGCCTTATATAGAAACAGTTTTTTATGTAAGAAATGTTTGCCGCTTCTAAAAATAGAACTTTTTCAAGATCTAATAATTATGAATATTCAATAGTTTGAATTTTTCTTAGGTGGATTTGCCGGTTTATTGAAGGGATGAATAAAATCACAACAAAGTAATATTTTTCATCTATTTAGTTTTACTATTCTAATAAGTAGGTTCATATTTGTAAATGACTACAAGGAAAAAGCTAATTAAAATTTAAAACCATTTACATGAAAAAGTTATTATTGATCTGCTTCCTTCTTAGCATAGCCTCGCTCAGCTTTGCACAAGAGTATAAGTATCATCCCATTTTTATTTACAACTTCAGCAAATATATTGAATGGCCGCCAGATAAAGCCAGTCAAGACTTTGTAATAAGTGTTGTAGGAAATAATACTGCATACCGTGAAATGCTGGGTATTATGGAAAAAAAGAAAACCATTAAGAATAGAAATCTGGTAGTAAAAAAATGTGCTACCCTGGAAGAAGTTGGACAGAGCGATGTGGTTTTTGTAACAAAGTACGAGAAAGTAGAAGAGAGTGAGTTGACAGCAATGTTACATAATAAAGGAACTTTACTTATCACCGAACATGATAATATGGCCGCCAATGGTTCCCATATTAACTTTATAATCACTGATGATTCTAAAATTGGATTTGAATTAAACAGTGGATCAGCCGAAAGTGCAGGACTAAAAGTTTCTAGCTCGCTCGCTGGTTTAGCAAAAAGGACTTATTGATGTAGTTTTTTACTTTGTGGTTTGAGCTAAGGCCTCGGCGAGTTGCTTCTGCATCATTGCTGAGGTCTTTCTTATTTATTACCTGATGTTACGCATGATTGGATTATAGTTGATTAAAGTTACGATATTAGCCAGAAAGAACCGAGCAGAATTTCAGCCATGAACTTTCATTTACTTGATTTATACACAGATTATCTTCTAGTCTCTACTAGCCAAGCAAGTGCTACAGGCCTGTCTCGCATGCTTGA
>NZ_JBBPHP010000070.1:0-18235 GCF_038039535.1 Catalinimonas locisalis
AATGTATGAAGATAGAGGAGTGAAATTGGAATTAACATTTCCCACATTACCCTTTATTGGGTAAAAAGAAAGGGAAAATCAAAGTGGTAAATTGACTTAAGCTCGTGGGGGAAAGGGATCACAAAGAAGTGATGGAGAATCGTAATTATCAGAAATTTCGGAAGAATTCGGGATATCAAAATAAGGACTTAACTCAAGAGAATGTGGAGCAAATTGAGGAGTGATGGAGGTCACACAGATTACATTGATCACTTGAAGATTTACCCCTTGGCTTTCGCCAGTATAGATAGTGGTTGGCAGCTTTTCGCTTTCAACATCTACACTTTTTTGTTTTTTGCAGTGCGTTTTTTTTAGGGTGATCTTGTTGGAAGCATTGAAAGTATCCATGCCTATTGCTATTACCTCAGTACTAAAACTGAATGTATAGAGGATTATTAACAATATGGCAAGAATTCTTCTCATGGTCAGAACTACAACGGACTTGGATTGGGCTAAGTTTCATTTGGAGAACGGCTGTGTAACAAATGTTACAAAAGAGAGGCTCAATATAGTAATACTATCCTGATATAAAGTTAAAGGAATGGTTAATCAACTCAGTATTAGAAAATAAGGGAGTAGAATCTTTAGAAAAGGACCTTTTTAGGAAAGTGTAAACTTTTTATATCTTTACCATGTGAACTGGCGATCTACCATAGGAAGTAGTCTGATGCTTATGCTCTATGCAGGGGTATTATTGCACAACGCAATACCTCATATACATATAGAAGCAGAAGAGGTGGATCATGCCAAAATGCATCATCACCATGATGCAGCCCATCACCATCACGGAGAAAGTTCTGAGAAGAATTCTTCGGAAGATGCGTCTGCTTTTCCGGATCTGACCAGCTTATTAGCGCATGCCAATCTGGGAGTGAATCATTTTTCCGACTTTACTTCTGGCAAGAACTTGTTTATTCCTCAGGTAGCGATTGTGCTATTCCTGCTCTATAGCATCGCCTGGAGCCTCTTTCTTTTGTTCAAAATCTCCAAGCCTCCTGAATGGCGGCATCATAAAGCACTTCAACTTTTATATCTCGGCGCTGCTTCCCACCGTGGCCCTCCTTCATTTTCTTAAACACTGAATGGGATCTTTATCACCTGGCTGGTAAAGGTCTGCTTTTTTCTAAATCCTTGATTTTACATTCAAATTTTAAAGAAAATGAAACGATTCTTATATATCGCTATACTGTCAACTTTATACCTGTCTTCCTGCACGGGTACATCTACAGATGATCATGGACATAGCCATGACGAAGGCACCCATACCCATGAAGATGGCTCTTCCCACGCCGATCATGAAGATCATGAGCAGGAAGAGTTCAGTGTATCCGACTCTACGCATCACGAACAGATGCATGAGGACGGAGAGGATCATGATCATTAAGCGCATCTAAACACTACATTCCTTATGTATAAATCAGTTTGCTTACTGGTGACCATAGTCCTGTTGGGTTATGGTTGCCAGACTAGCTCGGAAGAGGTACATACGCATGGAGAAGGCGGGCACGATCATGCTGCCGAAGCTTTGTCCTATACCGTGTGGACCGATAGCCTGGAGCTATTTGTAGAATTCCCACCATTGGTAAAAGGTCAGGTCAGCTCTTTTGCGGCGCACTTTACCCGATTAGAAGATTATAAGCCTGTCACTGAAGGCGCTGTAACGGTGAGCCTGGTGCAGGGCGATAAGGGCATACGTCAAAAGGTAGATACTCCCTCTTCACCCGGTATCTTCAATCCAGCCTTACAGCCCCAACAGTCGGGTCAAGCCCGGCTTATTTTTGAATTGACTACTCCCGCTATGCAGGAGCGCATCATCATTGATTCTCTTCAGGTATATGCCTCAAGCGAAGAAGCTATGGAGCATGCTCCCGAACAGGAAGAAGGAGAAGTCACATTCTTAAAAGAGCAAGCCTGGAAAGTGAGTTTTCAGGTGCAGGCGGTTGAGAAAAGAGACATCCATGAAGTGATCAAAGCTTCCGGGCAGATCATGCCCGTGCCCGGTGAGGAAAAAGTGATCAATGCCCGTACCAGTGGTAATGTTACTTTTGCCGGCTCGCAGATCGTGGAGGGCAAAGCCGTTCAAAATGGGGAAAGAATTTTCAATATTCAGTCCGCTGGCTTCACCGAAAATAATCTTGCTACACAATTACAACAGACTAGAGCTGAGTTTGAACGGGCACAGGCCGATTATGAAAGAGCACAGTCACTGGTAGATGATCAGATCATTTCAAGAAAAAACTTCGAGGAGATCAAAGCCGATTTTGAAGTCGCCCGAGCCAAATATAATAATCTGGCGAATAATTACGGTACTCAAGGCCAGCAGATACAGTCACCCATCCGAGGGTTTATCAAAAACATACTGGTAGAAGAAGGAGCTTATGTCAACAGCGGTGCTCCACTGGCTACTATCTCTCAGGATCAGCGGCTGATGATCAAAGGAGAAGTATCCCAAAAGTATTTTCACAAACTACCCCGGATACGTTCGGCCAACTTCAAGACTTCCTATCAGGAGCAGGTATATGATCTGGACAATTTTAATGGTAAGCTGGTTTCCTACGGTAAGAGTGCCGGAGGGGATGCGCATTATCTACCCGTCTATTTTGAGCTTAACAATCAGGGTAACCTGCTGTCGGGATCATTTCTGGAGCTTTATCTCAAAACCCAAACGCTGGAGAATGTATTGGTTATCCCCAAATCAGCCCTGATGGAAGATTATGGTACTTACTATGTCTATGAGCAGATTAGTGGTGAGTCTTTTGCCAAAAGAGAAGTACAACTAGGAGTTGATGACGGCATACAGGTACAGGTGCTGGAAGGTATCAGTCCGGGGGCTATAGTGGTTACGCAAGGAGCCTATCAGGTCAAAATGGCTTCTATGTCTTCATCCGTACCAGCTCATGGTCATTCCCACTAAAGGAGAGCTTTATGTTAAATAGAATTATCAATGCATCTTTACAAAACCGGCTGCTGGTTCTTTTTCTGGCTTTGGTGATTTCTGTAGCAGGAACAGTCATTGCACTGGAGATGGATATAGATGTCTTTCCGGATCTGACAGCCCCTACTGTGACCGTGCTTACCGAAGCCCATGGTATGGCCACCGAAGAAGTAGAACGCCTGGTGAGCTATCAGATAGAATCCGCCCTCAATGGGGCACCCAATGTACGCAGGATACGCTCTTCTTCTGCGATGGGGATTTCCATCGTATGGGCTGAGTTTGAATGGGGCACTGAAATCTACCGAGCCAGGCAGATTGTAAGCGAAAAGCTCACCCAGGTAGAAGAAAACCTGCCTCCTGAGATCGGAAGTCCGGTGCTGGCACCCGTATCCTCTATCATGGGAGAAATTATGCTCATCAGTGTAAGCTCTGATGAAGTTTCGCCCATGGAACTGCGCACCCTGTCTGACTGGACCATCCGCAAACGTTTGCTATCGGTCGGAGGAGTTTCTCAGGTAATTGTCATTGGAGGTGATTATAAGCAGTATCAGGTGCTGGCTTCTCCGCAACGGATGATGTATTATGATGTCACTTTCACGGAATTGGAAGAAGCAGTAGCTGGAGCCAATGTGAATGCATCCGGTGGCTTTTTGAATGAATACGGCAACCAATACATCATTCGTGGAGAAGGAAAGACCACTGAGCTTGCTGAGATGGGACAGTCTGTCATTAAAGTAGTCAATCAGACACCAGTGACCATCGGGGATGTAGCAGAGCTTACCATCGGGGCTGCTCCCAAGATTGGAGATGGCTCCATGAAAGGGGAGGATGCGGTGATTTTGACTGTGCTCAAACAGCCCGAAACCAATACGCTGGAACTTACCGAACGCATAGACTCTGAACTGGCAGACATGAAGACTCAACTTCCTGTCGGGGTTGACATCAATACCCATATCTTCCGGCAGGCCAACTTCATACAGGCTTCCATTGACAATCTGCAAAGAACTCTTTTAGAAGGAGCCTTTTTTGTAACGCTGGTGCTCTTTCTGTTTCTGCTCAACTTTCGGACAACCATCATTTCTCTGCTGGCAATTCCCCTCTCTTTGTTTGTCACCATCATTGTACTAAAGCTGCTGGGGCTGACCATCAACACCATGAGTCTGGGAGGGATGGCCATTGCCATTGGGATGCTGGTAGATGACGCCATCATAGATGTAGAAAATATCTATAAGCGCCTGCGGGAGAATGCCCGAAAAGCTGAAGCTGAGCGTTTGCCGGTGATAGAAGTAGTCTATCTGGCATCCAAAGAGATCAGAAACTCCATCATGATTGCTACCCTGATCATCATTGTAGCTTTCATTCCATTGTTTTTCCTTTCCGGTATGGAAGGACGACTGCTGCGTCCGTAGGGAATCTCTTTTATCACTGCCGTACTGACTTCTCTGCTGGTAGCCGTGACGCTTACTCCGGTACTGAGCAGCTATCTGCTCAAAAATCGGGATCGCCTCCTGAAGCAGGCGGAAGGTAGCAAAGTAGAACGCTGGTTATCACTGCGTTACCGTTGGGTGCTGGAAAGAGTGCTAAAATTACCCAAAGCTGTATTGGCAGGTACCCTGATACTTTTTGCAGTAGCCTTGGTGATGATGACGCAGTTGGGCAGAAGTTTTCTGCCTGAATTTAACGAAGGTTCTCTGGTGATCAGTGTGGTGACACCTCCGGGAATTTCATTAGAGGAATCCGATAAAACCGGTACACTGGTAGAAGAGATATTGCTTTCCATGCCTGAGATTGAGGTTACCTCCCGTCGTACGGGTCGGGCAGAGCTGGATGAACACGCCCAAGGGGTCAATGCCTCAGAGGTGGACGCACCCTTCGTTTTGCAGGATCGCTCAGAAGAAGCTTTTTTGTCAGACTTAAGGGAAAAGCTCAGTGTAGTGCCGGGAGCGAATATTACGATAGGCCAGCCTATCGCGCACCGTATTGACCATATGCTCTCCGGCACAAGAGCCAATATCGCGATCAAAATCTTCGGTCCTGACCTTTCCCGCTTATTCAACCTGGGAAATAAAATTCAAAGTCAAATTGAAGAAGTGGAAGGGCTGGTTGACCTGAATGTGGAGCAGCAGATAGAGGTGCCTCAACTCAGGATCAAGCCCAAACGGGCATTATTGGCCAAATATGGGATTCGCATGCAGGTGCTTATGGACTTTATAGATGTGGCATTTGCCGGTGAGACGGTTTCTGAAGTATATGAAGGACAGCAAAGTTTTGACCTGGTGCTTCGTTATGATGAGGCGAACCGGTCTAATCTGGAGAGCATCCGCAATGCCCCCCTGGACACTTATGAAGGTAAAAAAATCCCTCTTTATTATGTAGCTGATGTTAGTGTAGCAGGTAGTCCGTTCAATGTCAACCGGGAAGATGTACAGCGCAAAGTGGTGGTATCTGCCAATGTATCAGGAAGAGATTTGAGAGGAGTAGTTAATGAAGTTCAACAACTGATTACTGAAAATGTAGAGCTTCCTCAGGAATACAGAATAGAATACGGTGGTCAGTTTGAAAGCGAGGCCAATGCTTCCCGCTTACTACTCCTGGCTTCTATTGCTGCCATGATTATCATCTTCCTCTTACTTTATCTGGAATTCAACGATCTAACGTTATCCGGTATCGTACTGCTCAACCTGCCGCTGGCACTCATTGGCGGGGTGATTATCGTCTTTTTTACTTCCGGCATCGTATCCATAGCTTCTACGATTGGTTTTATCAGCTTGTTTGGCATTGCCACTCGTAATGGCATATTGCTTATTTCGCATTACCAACAACTGCTCTCGGAAAGTAAAAGCCTGTATGAGACGCTAATTGAAGGCTCTCTGGACAGGCTGAATCCCATCCTGATGACAGCTTTTACTACCGGCTTAGCCCTGATTCCTTTGGCCTTATCCGGGGGAGAAGCAGGCAATGAAATACAGAGTCCCATGGCTGTGGTAATATTAGGAGGCTTACTCAGTGCTACCCTGCTCAATCTGGCGGTCATACCGGCAGTGTTCTTTCTGCTCTATCGCAAAAAACACACATGATGCATACTTTCTATCCTATGAAAAAATATTGTTTATTGATTACGCTATTGCTCACAACCTTTGGCTTGTATCTGGAAGGAAAGGCACAAATCACGGTGGAGGAAGTATTGCGTGCAGTAGAGCAGAATAATCCTGCACTACAAGCGAGAAGACAGTATGTAGAGGCGCAGGCCTTGTCCTTTAAGACAGATATTTACCTGCCCAATCCAATAGTTGCTTTTGAATATCTGCCCGGCACGCCGGCTGAGGCGGGAACGCAGAAAGATTTAACTGTATCTCAGGCTTTTGACTTTCCCACAACTTACTTCAGGAAAAAAGACCTAGCAGAGGCGCAGATTGATCAGCTTGCCTATGCGTTAGACTCATTGCGTCAGCAAGTGCTTTTGGAAGCCAAACAGCTTTGCCTGGATTTAATTTATACACGTAAACAACAGGCTGTATTCAGCCAGCGCCTCTCCAATGCTGAACGATTGGTACAGGATTATGAGCGTAGATTAGCGGAAGGGAATGCCAATATCCTGGAAGTCAACAAAGCCAAATTACTGAGACTCAACCTGAATAATAAGCTGGCTTTATTGGAAAGTCAGATTGTGCAACTGAATGAACAGCTTACCGCCCTGAATGGTGGACAGGAAATATTGTTTACAATCAATGAGTATCCTGAAATTGATGAGATTCCTGAGTTTGAGGTACTTGAACCTCTCACCGAAGCCAATGACCCTACACTCAATTATTATGTGCTGCAGCAGGAGATCAGTCAGGAGCAGTTGTCAGTAAACCGGGCTTTGGTCTTACCTTCACTGCAGGCAGGTTATCGGTACCAGGCGATTTTAGGGCAGCAGTACAATGGATTTCTTGCGGGCATATCCATTCCCCTTTGGGAAGACAAAAACAAAGTCAAGCTTGCTGAAGCACAAATCAACTGGAGTAATCAGGCAGTAGAAAAAGAGAGAACTGATCATCTTTATACAATCCGCAGGTTGTATGAAAAGCAGCGGACTTTGCAGAACACTTTGCAGGAATATGATGAGCTGTTATCGGGGCTTAATAGCACTGCATTGCTAGAAAAAGCTTTGCGTCTGGGGGAAATTTCTTCCATAGAGTTTTTTATGGAAATCATGTACTTCTATGAGGCTGAAGACAAGTACCTGAGCCTTGAAAATGAGTATCAGCAGACTGTGGCTGAATTGTTAAAGTATCAGTTATAAACTGTGATACTGAGCGATCCATGTATAATTATAAAGAGTTTGATAACAGCATGACGGAATAGGGCTATTTTAGAATGTCCCTATATCATGAGCATTAACTCAAATCTGATCTTAAAAGTAAATAGCTTTTCTTCAAAGACCTCATCCATTATTCTGAGCTATATGTATTTTTCATTGGATTCATCCATCATTCAATTTTCAAAAACATAGAATTCTTCTGCTTCATAGCCATAAAGCTTTTTGTGTCAGTAGGTAAAGAATAAGACTGAAAAACAACTAAGATTACCACCCAGATTCCGTCCTGTAATAGAAAGAAAGAAGCTTATTTCAAGATATATACCATCTTGACCGGCTGATTAAATTGCTTCAATTTGTTCTCTTTTGAAATTTACCAAAACCTATGAAAGGAGTACAAATTATAGGATGAAAAAACTAAAAGAGGTAACTGAATGATTTGTTTTTGTTTGGTTTGATTTAGTATCCTGAAAAAGAAAGAAGCCCTCAAAACTATAGGATTTGAAGGGCTTTGTTGTAAAATGTCCTTTAGGTTTAGGACCCAGTGGAACCTTGAAGAAGTAGCAAGCTCTTGAACTCTTTAGAACTTTTTTCTCACATCTTTAACTCAGAGGTCTGTAAGTCTTGAACAAAGGGCTGGTTGTAAAAACGCTTGCCTGTAGCTTTGTACAAAGCATTGGCTACTGCAGCAAAGACCGGCGGAAATAAAGGTTCACCCAGACCGGTAGGATCATGCTCGTTTTGCACGAAATGTACTTTAATGGCGTTTGGAGCCTCTTTCTGGCGAATCATGCGATACTGATCAAAGTTCTTTTTCTGAGGTACACCATCTATAAAAGTCAGCTCCCCAAAGAAGGCATTGCCAATACCATCCACGATAGCACCTTCGCCCATGTTTTTAGCAGCATCAGGGTTGACGACAATACCGCAGTCTACCGCTGCATATACTTTATCAACCTTAGGCATGTTATCTTCCATTTTCAGATCCAGCACTTCAGCTACGTAGCTGTTGTGGCAGAAGTAAGCTGATACGCCACGGTGTACACCAGCAGGCTTTTCATTCCATTTAGACTTTTCCTTCACCAGTTTCAAGACTCCGGCATAGCGTTCAGGATCATAGTCATTGTTCTCACCCACCGGATTATTCTTGGCTCTCTCCAAAAGCTCAAGTCGGAAGTCTATGGGGTCTTTGCCCATAGCTTCTGCCAATTCATCCATAAAAGATTGCTCGGCTCCGGCAATGAAGTTGGAACGAGGTGCCCTAAAAGCACCAATGGTAATATTTGAGTTGAGTGCCCATCCTTCTGCCAGGTAATTATCTATCGCGCCTGCCGGAAAGCGATTGGCATGCACAGCATGTTCGGGTATTCCTCCGCCTTTGACATGGAAGGCAATGAGATTATTATTTTCGTCCAGCGCTGCCCGGTAGGTAGCGGTGTAGGTAGGGCGGTAGATGCCATAGCTCATATCATCTTCCCGGGTATAGATCATCTTGACCGGAGCCTTCACTTTTTGGGAAATGAGTGCTGCCTCCACCATGTGGTGACCGTAGGCTCGCTGACCAAAACCTCCTCCCATCCTTGCCAGATTGATCTGTATCTTTTCTCTGGGTATTTTTAAACAGGCTGAAATAGCTTGCATGGTAAATTCCGGTGCCTGGGTAGGACCGTAGACCTCTGCCTTGTCAGCAGTAACATTAGCGAAGCAGTTCATCGGCTCCATACAGTTGTGCGCCAGGTAAGGGGCATTGTAGGTACGTTCAATGATCTTGGCTGCCTTTTGAAAAGCACCCTCCGGATCGCCATCCCTTCTAAGTTCCTGCGCTTTTTTCCTGGCCATTGCTTCCATTTGTGCTTTATGCCCGTCGGTACTTTCTATACCTCCGGGAATCAGGATGGTCTCTTTACCACGCCATCCGGCTACTGTCACTTCTTTCTCGGGGGCTTCTTCCCACTCTACTTTAAGTGCCTTTTTGGCGTTCATCACTTCCCAGGTAGTATTGCCTACAATAGCTACCAGTTCAGTAAATGATGTGGTATCAAAGCCGTTTCTATCATAATCGTCGGGAAGGGTTTCAAAGACAAAAACATCGTGGATGCCGGGCATGGATTTGACCGCTTCAGTATCCACAGATTTTACTTTCAGTCCAAAGGCAGGCGGATGGGTAATCATGGCAATCAGCATGCCTTCCTTATCACGGTCCATAGCAAACATGGGCTTACCTGTGACAATGTTTTGCCCTTCTACATTTTTCTTGGAATGACCTATGATGTTAAAATTCTTAATGTCTTTTAATTCCACCTCTTCGGGTACATCCAGTGTTGCTGCCAAAGAGGCTACTTCTCCATAGCCTGCTTCTTTACCACTTGCTTTATGCTGCAATGTACCTGCTTGGGTAGTAATTTCTTCAGCAGACACATTCCAGTTCTGGGCAGCAGCCATCACCAGCATTTGTCGGGCGGTAGCTCCTGCGGTGCGTAATGGCGTCCATCCCTGACGAATGCCCTGGCTACCTCCGGTAAACTGACGGTCAAATCGTTCGGGATAAAAATTGGCTTGTTCCACAATGACATTTTTCCAGTCAATGTCCAGTTCATCAGCCAGGATCATGGGCATGGAAGTTTTGACATTGGAGCCAAATTCAGGATTAGGTGACATTAAAGTTACCACGCCGTTATCTCCGATTTTGATATAATTGTTGAGTTCAAACCATTCTTTGGGCATGGCTAAGGTCTCTTCCTTTGTAGGATTACATCCGGCCAGCCAGCTAAAGCTCAACATCATACCTCCCCCTGCCAAGGCTGAAGCCTTCATGAAAGATCTTCTATTCATTTTTGTATTTACGCGTGTCATGAGCTAAAAAGGTTAAGTAGTTTAAGATTTTGCGGCAGTTTTCACCGCAGCTTTGATGCGCAGATAAGTACCGCAGCGACAGATATTGCCATTCATGGCCGACTCTATTTCTTCATCGCTGGGATTAGCGTTCTTTTCCAAAAGGGCAGCTGCTGTCATGATCTGACCAGCCTGGCAATAGCCACATTGAGGCACATCATGCTCCAGCCAGGCTTTTTGTACCGGGTGATCTCCTTGTTCAGAAAGCCCTTCAATGGTAGTCACTTTCTGTTCACCTACTGCGGATATCGGCAGTTGGCAGGAGCGAACGGCTGTTCCGTTGAGGTGAATGGTACAGGCTCCACATTGGGCGATACCACAGCCATATTTGGTGCCTATCAGCTTGAGATGGTCTCTTAGCACCCACAGCATAGGAGTACTGGGGTCAGCATCTACCTGCTGTTGTTTTCCGTTGATAGTGAGTTTAAAAGTCGCCATGGTGATAAATTAGATTTAAAGAGTTGTATCAAAAATTATAATGTCAAATATAAAAGCCTTGTGATTTTTAAGAATATATGCATTAAATCACCCTTATGCACGATAGACAAATTAGCTTCTCTTATCTATTCTTGTCTAGTCCTGAGTGTTTTGATTACTTACAATAGAGCCTCCTTAAAAACCTGATCACTTGTATTATCCCGATGATGAATAGGACCTGAGCGAAATTTTAAGTAACCGGCTTCTCTTCGCGTAAACCTTCCCATAATTTCAGCGATGATGGCAATGGCTATTTCTTCAGGAGTCTCCGCCCCTATGTCTAGTCCAATGGGAGCATGAACCCGATCCCAATCCTTTTCCGATAGTTGAAGATTTTGATCGGCAAAGTCCTTCAATATTTTATCAAAGCGCTTTCTAGGACCAAGTATACCAATGTAGGGCGTTTCAGAGGGTAGTATTTTCTTCAACACATCCCTGTCGTATTCATAGTTATGTGACATGAGTACACAGGCTGTGTTAGCGCTGATCTGAAAATCCCGATCAATGAATTCCCTGTTGCATAAGGATAGGTTATCCGCGTCAGGAAAGAATAAGGGTGCAATATGTGCTACACATTCATCGGTAACCGTAACTGACCAACCTAGTTTCTTACCCATTTCACTAAGTGGTCTGGCATCAAAGCCTCCTCCAAAGATCATCAGTTGGATAGGGGGTTGTATCAGTTCAATAAATGCTTCACAGGTTTCTCCTTCAACTTCATATTTTTTGGCACTGGATCGCTTATTTTCAATGGATTCCCATAAATCCTGTTCAATTATCTCTGACAAGCCTTCACGATGAAGCGTCTGGATGTTCAATAAAGCTTTTTGCAAGTATATTTTTTTTCCAACTACATCTGGACTCCCGTTGAAAATAGTAGCTAGAGAAGCTGCTTCATTCTCTTGCAGGATTCGTTCAAAAAGAAATATAGGATTGTTTTTATCAGCCGGGTCAATCGCTTCAAACAAAACATCTATTACTCCATTACAACCCAGATTAATTTTGAAAATACTATTTTTATCATCTCTGGTATCATAGGTAACTGTAATTGCTTGTTTATCCCCTATCACTTTACGGGCTTTTCGCAGAGCATCCCCTTCCAGACAACCGCCGCAGATGGAGCCTGTCCATCTGCCATCATCAGTAATCAGCATGCGTGCTCCCGGGCTACGATAGGATGAACCTCTTACCCTTACTACAGTGGCAAGAGCAGCTTTATGTTTACTAAAGTCTACTTTTTTATATGCTTCGCAGATGGCCTTAATCTCTTTCATACAAATTTTCTTTGTTAACCTTCAAACTATCCATAGCTGCTCAGGGACCGGAAGCTAATGATCAGCTACAATTACCCTAATGTTTATCTCTCAATTATTATGGAGCATCCGGTATTTGTTGGGAGAGTGTCCCACTCGTTCTTTAAAAAAGCGCGTAAAGTGCTGAGGATATTTAAAGCCTAATTCATAAGCGATTTCATTGACTGTTTTGTTGGGGCCAAATATCTTTTCTTTGGCTACCTCAATCAACTTTGATTGTATGTAATCCTGGGTAGATTGGCCGGTTTCTTTTTTTACCAGGTCCCCAAAATAGTTAGGTGATGGGTTCAATTCTCCGGCACACCAGGCTACGGAAGGCAAGCCAAGCCTCTGGGCTTTATCTGTCTGAAAATAGTCGTTTAACAAATGCTCAAACCCTTCCAAAATGCCCGTATGAACATGATCACGCGTAGTAAACTGACGTTCATAAAAACGAACACAATAATTCAAAAACAACTCAATATTATCTACAATGAGTTTTTTACTATGCTTATCTATGGCATGGTCTAACTCATGCTCAATCTTGGAAAAACAATCCAATACAATTTTCCTTTCACGCTCGGATACATGAAGGGCTTTATTAGATTGGTAGCCAAAGAAGGTATACTCTTGTATATGCCGGGGCTTTGTTGCAACGTAACAAAACAGGCATGAAAAGATGTTTGATTTATAACGACACAAATCAAATATGCCAGTCATGCCTGAGACGAAAGATACGTATAAACCCAAAGATTGGAAAGCCTATAACGAATCATTAAGCCGCCGAGGTAGCTTAGTGTTGTGGATGGAAGAGGGGACATATCGTGCTTGGCGCGATATATCCAGGCTCGGGAAAGTAGTAGGTGAGCAACAATACTCTGATGTGGTCATAGAGTTTTGCTTGACTATCAAACAAGTGTATGGTCTTGCCTTGCGACAGTGCACGGGCTTTATTAAAAGTATTTTTGCCTTGATGGGACTCTCAGAGTTAGCCGTTCCCAACTATAGCACGCTCTGCCGAAGGGCCTCGGCTTTAAAGATTAAGGTGAGTCATTGTCTGCCTAAGGCGGGGAAAAAGCTGCGCATAGCGATAGATAGTACAGGCTTAAAAGTATTCGGTGAGGGCGAATGGAAGGTGAGAAAGCATGGGGTGAGTAAGCGTAGGACGTGGAGAAAACTTCATTTGGGGGTTGATGTGGATAGTCAGGAGATCATAAGCTGTGGGATTACTGAAAACTCAGTAGCGGACGCCGCGCGGATGATGCGGCAATGGTCGGTCCCTTGCTCGGTGAGGTTGCAGGAAAGGTGGATACGTTCTATGGAGATGGTTCTTACGATAAAAAGAAGGCACGAAAGGCCGTTGCCAAAATAGGAGCCAAAGCTATTGTCCCTCCGCCCAAAAACGCTGTTGAGAGTGAGTTGCCTGGATTAGAAGAAAGGAACCAGGCGATTGATAGAATAGGACAGATCGGTAAAAAAGAATGGAAAAAGGAGGTGGGCTATCATAAGCGCAGTCTCTCTGAGACAGCGATGTATCGTTACAAAATGGTGATAGGCAACACCCTAAGGGCGCGCAAAATGGACAACCAGATGACAGAAGTCAGAATAGGTTGTCATATCCTGAATGTATTCCAACGATGTGGGATGCCTCATGCTATCAAAACCTAAAAACAAGCTATCCCTAAAGAAGAAAGACTCGTTGCAACAAAGCCCTACAATTCTATCAATATGCTCATTGCCTGAGCTTGTAATTTCTGGATATAATATGATTTTTATAATAACAAATATGATTTCTTATTTATGAAAAATTATTGAAATCATGAAAAAGAAGCATTTGTCATTGTTTTTAGCCCTTGCTATAGGCATTTGGAGTTGTCAGAAAGATGAAGACGTAGAGACTACAGGTATTGTAAATGGCACAGTAACTTCATGGAGTACTTCTGAGGTGCTGGATGATGTAAAAATTATTGTTTTTGAATCAGACAGCAATACGCCCGTTCAATCTTTAACCACTGCTGCTGATGGTACTTACTCGGCGGAACTGGAACCGGGAAGTTACTACTTAAAACTATACCGAAATGGATATGAACAGGTCCCTCCACGGAATATTTCTCCCATTCCTTTCACCATTACCCTGGGAGAGAAGCTTGAAAATCCTATAGAGATGTTCAATAGTAATGTAGCGCAGGGAGGCTACATCCAGGGCAAGGTAAGTGAAGCAGGAAAGCCAGTAGCTGGGGTACTAGTGGTTGGGGAAAAGAATGGTAAAGGATACTCAACTGTATCAGATTCCGAGGGAAACTTTTTTCTGTATAATCTTCCGGCAGGAGATTTTCGGCTAAAAGCCTGGATAGGAGGATACGAATCAGAACAAAAAACTGTGAGTGTATCTGCTGCAAGCGAAAGCCAGCAAAACATACAGCTTACCAAAGGAGCTACCGGTACAGTTTCAGGTACCATCTCTTTTTTGGCCTCAACAGCAGTAGAAGTAGATGTAACCCTTACTCACCCTATAACGCATGAGCCTATCCCTGGATTGAAAGCCAGTACGACTGCTGATTACAGTATTCAAAATGTACCAGCAGGAACATTCTTAGCACGTGCTACCTACAGGAATGATGAGCGTGTAGTTGATCCTGACTGGATTGTAAAGTTTGGAGAACCCCTGGTTGAAGTGTCTGGTGGGCAAGTAAGCAGAGACTTTAGTGTTACCAATGCCTTAAAAGTGGTGACCCCTACTAATCTACCTTCCAACACAATACCCAGTGAGATCAGTTCTCTTACTCCTACCTTCTCTTGGGAGGCATATGCAAGCGCAAGTGATTATGTAGTGGAAGTAAGCGATGCAAGTGGCAACGTTATTTGGGGAGGAATTGATAGAACACAATCAATTCCAGTAAAGAATGTCATAGTACCCTCAAGCCAAACAAGTGTGACATTTAATTATGATGGCACAGCTACTCAAGCCTTGGAAGCCGAAAAGGTATATCGTTGGAGGGTTTTTGTAAGCAAAGATGACAAACAGTCTGCCTCAGGTTGGCGACTAATTTCTGTCAGTGAGGATCAATTGGGGCTCATTAAGATAGTCAGATAATTTTACAGGACAAGGTAGTATAAAAGCTACCTTGTCTTTTATTATAAACTTCAGTGTTTGAAACGGACGTATTCCGCACTTCAAAAAATAAAAAAGAGTAGCCCTTGCGATTATCAAATACTCATCGTTATTTTACGATAACTAAAATTCATTATGGGAATCAGTAAGACAGCAGTATTTAACGAGCAGCAAAACAAGATTGCTCAGTATGGCAAAGCTTTAGCGCATCCAGCCAGAGTAGCGATCATTGAGTTCTTGCTTAAACATGAGAGTTGCTTCTGTGGAGAACTGGTGGAAAAATTGCCGCTTTCACAATCTACCATTTCACAACATTTACGTGAGCTAAAAAACGCAGGTATCATCAAAGGTGAAATTGAAGGGCCTAGAATTGGATATTGCATCAACGAAGAAGCCTGGGAGGAGGCTCGTGATGTGATGATCAACCTCTATGCGTCCTTTACTCCTAAGAAAAACTGCTGTTAAAAAAATTTATGTGTTCTTATCGTATTATTACAATAACACAATTAAACTGAATTGACCATGAAAACTTTTTCCCTAAATCTATTGATGCTATTAATCTTAACCGCTATGAATCCCAAAGCAACCAAACCTGGAGAGCTGAATGCTTCCTTACAACCTTATGTAGAACAAGTAACCTCTGAATTTGACCAAATACCAGAAGAACGAAAAAGATCACTCACTGAGTTAGCGCTATATATTTCTTCTAAACAGAAATCAGGAGAAACAGCTAAGCTCACTTTTATCTGCACACATAATTCCCGTCGCAGCCATATGTCGCAGATCTGGACTCAGGCAGCTGCGCATTACTATGGTGTTGAAGATGTAGAAACCTTTTCAGGAGGAACGGAAGCAACTGCTTTTAATCCCCGTGCCGTGAAAGTCATGCAGAAAGCAGGCTTTACTATCAAAACTGTTAAGCAGGGAGATAATCCGGTATATGCGGTAAACTATGCTGAAAATGTGCCTACTGTAAAAGCTTTTTCCAAGAAGTATGATGATCCGGAAAATCCCCAAAAAGATTTTGCAGCAATTATGACCTGTTCGGAAGCAGATAAGCACTGTCCTCTCATTCCTGGAGCATCATTACGGATTCCTATCCCTTACGATGATCCCAAGGCGTTTGATGGAACGGCTCAGGAAGAAGCCAAGTATGAGGAGCGTTGCCAGCAGATTGCAAGAGAGATGTTCTTTATGATGTCAAAAGTGAAGTCATAGTACGATTTTAGAAGCCATATAATATTAAATAAATAACCGTATGAAGACCACTGAAGCCTTTTTACAAAGCTGGGCGGAAAGCCGTACCAGGTTTAGTAATCAGCTAAGCCACATTTCGCAGGCAGATCTCCAAAAAAAGTTAGGCGATAGTCCTAATTCAGCAGGCTTTCTGATTCGTCACATTGCCGATGTAGAGTTATTGTTTGCCAAAAATGTATTTGGAGACAAAGATTTAAAGGTCTCAGCAAAAACAGTGATGGCTGGAAAAGACACTGGTGAATGGACAAATTTGGAGGAATTACTAGACTATCAGCGATATGCATTTGAAAGCCTTAAAGCCGTTGTTGAAAAGCAAAAGGAAGAAGGTTGGGAAACGAAAGTCAGTACAAAAGAATTTGGTGTAAAAACGAAGGCTGAAGCTATGGGCAGGATTAGTTCTCATACTACTTATCATGCGGGCCAACTAGCTATCGTACTCAAATATGGAAATTGAATTAACCTCCGTAATTACCTGTCCTTACTGCCATGCAAGTAGTCAAGAAAAAATGTCCCAAAATGCCTGTCAGTATTTTTATGAATGCAAGCATTGTAAAACTATGCTAAAGCCCCGAAAGGGTGACTGCTGTGTCTATTGCAGTTACGGTTCAGTTCCTTGTCCTCCCATACAGCAAAGTAGAGGATGCTGCTCATTACGCAGATGAATCATAAAATTAAATTTCATGCAGACTAAAGAAAAACCACCTAAGAAAAAGCTTTCCTTACTAGATCGTTTCCTTACCCTCTGGATATTTCTGGCTATGGCTTTGGGTGTGGCCTTGGGCAACCTTATCACTGAGATTGAGTCCTTTTTTAACCGTTTTCAGGCAGGTACTACTAATATTCCCATTGCTATTGGTTTGATTGTGATGATGTACCCACCACTGGCCAAGGTCCGCTATGAGCATCTGGGAAAAGTTTTCAAAAATCTCAAAGTGGTAAGCCTGTCACTGCTACTCAACTGGATCATCGGCCCAATATTGATGTTTTTATTGGCCATCACGTTTTTAAGAGATTATCCCGAATATATGATTGGGTTAATCCTGATAGGTCTGGCTCGCTGCATTGCCATGGTGCTGGTATGGAATGACCTGGCGCAGGGAGATAAAGAATACGCAGCCAGTTTGGTGGCCCTTAACAGTATTTTTCAGGTCATCTTTTACAGTTTCTTTGCCTGGCTTTTCATCACCGTGTTGCCTCCATACTTTGGTATTGAAGGTTCAGTGGTCAATATCAGCATGGTGGAAGTAGGCGAGAGTGTATTTCTCTATCTGGGGGTTCCTTTTCTAGCGGGTTTTCTGACACGTTACTACTTTGTTAAAAGCAAGGGTGAGCAGTGGTATGTAGAAAATGTAATTCCCACAATTAGTCCGCTAACCTTAATTGCCTTGCTTTTCACAATTGTAGTGATGTTTAGCTTCAAGGGGCAGACTATTGTAGATATCCCGCTGGATGTATTACGCATCGCAATCCCTCTGGTGATTTACTTCGGTTTAATGTTCGTATTAAGTTTTTTATTAGCCAAAAAACTAGGGGCCAGTTATGCTGAAAATACTTCAGTCTCTTTTACTGCTACTGGTAATAATTTTGAACTGGCGATTGCGGTGGCTGTAGGCGTTTATGGCATAGAATCAGGACAGGCTTTTGCAGGTGTAGTAGGTCCGCTTATAGAAGTACCAGCATTGATATTACTTGTAAACCTGGCCTTCTGGTTTAGAAAAAGACTGTATGGAGTCAAGCCTTCTAAAATGTAATATTAATAGGAGTTAACGAAGTTGCTGTCATTGGTGAAGGACAGCATGGTTGGCTAAGCTTGAAAAAAAACTGAATTATTTTGCGTCTTTTTCGCTACACTTAAGAGCATGTTTAAAAATTTGCTTTTGTTTCAAGCTAATCTTTGAATTACAATTTGGCAATTCTGCCAGAGCACCCAA
>NZ_JBBPHP010000071.1:0-17066 GCF_038039535.1 Catalinimonas locisalis
TCCATCACTCCCAACTTTAAATCCTATTCCCTGGCAAAGGAAAAGATTGAAGAGATCCTGTATTTGCGTAAGCACAACATGACTTATGATGAATGGATACAAGCAGGAAGAAAACGCTAGTCTATATCATACCCATACTTCCAGCAAAGCTTCCTATACTCATACTTCCACCGGTTCGGATGAATAAACGGTGTCATAAGGATGACTTCCAGGATGAACTTTAGCTTTTTCATTGCCTATAAAAATTGATCTAAACTCACGCTATCTAAGTACCTGTTCAATCTTTGGGTATCAGTGAAGCCTTCAATGTCATCAATCTTATTATCTGCCTTGTTGTATTTCAACTCAGCGAAATAATCTCCCAGGTGGTAAAGTTGGTAACTGAAATAGCTTTCTGATCTTGAAGCAATCAGTCGGCCAAAAGCCCACATGTATTGAGCGCGATAACTTAATGACAGTGCGCCGAAATCTACTACTGTCATCACTTCATTTTTCATGCCTTGAGCGTTAAAAAAGCCCGGGAAATGTCAAAACCCAGGCTTGATTCATTAATCATCTTACTACTCTAATTCTACTGATATTAATTTCGCTCTTTTAATATGTAAATGCTTATTCATTTTGAGCATAAACTTACCAGGTAAGAAAAAGAAAAGCCCGGGAGTGTAACACCGGGCTTAACTCTACTTCATAAAATCATAAAAGCTATGTTGATGTAAAGAACGCTACTGCTGCGATAAAATGCCGCTGCTATTGCGTGACTTTATTACGGTGTAAGTAATTGTTCGTAGCTCACTAACCTTCTGTTTTGCCACTTACTATTATTATCAATGAAAAGTGCATAACTTTGAAATAGAAACCTTTAACTATCAAATTCAAGGCAAATGGTCAACTTTAGTGATATCATTAAAACTGTTAACGATTCAGTTTACCGAGATATCAAAACAAAAAATCTGATAATTATTTCAAAGGAAAAAGCTCGAGAAACCATCAAGGTTATCAATAAGTATGGAGGGAATAGAGATTTTGTCCCATCAAATGAAACCGTCAATGTTAAAACGGCACTGCTAAAAACTCAAGTTAATAATTCTGAACCTTCCTTTTACGATATTCCGATTAAAGAAATGAAACCTGTTACCAATTAGATAGAAAAAGGCCTGAGCCATAAGCCCAAGCCTTTACACTACACAACCTAACCTGGAGTCAACGGATTGTTCTCTTGAGTGCTTTTTCCTGATCCCTGAGGATGTTTAAAGACCTTTCCACATGCATGTTATATTTTGGCTTTGCCAATAGCTTATCGATCTGCTTTTGTATTGTTTCCAATCTTTCCTCAGGTGTGGGCCGTTGATACCCCTCTGGCTCCTGACGTTGCCTTCCTGCCGGCGGATCATCGCCTTCATAGCTTTCACTCGGCTCAAAAGATGTGACAAGGGGCTTAACAAATTTCTGAAGGTCTTCCATCGAGACCGCTCTATTTTTTGCCTTAGCTTGTTTTATGGCTTCGCTAGCAAACAGCTTGGCGTATTTTTCTTTTTCA
The DNA here is from genome assembly GCF_038039535.1 of Catalinimonas locisalis. Taxonomy (NCBI): domain Bacteria; kingdom Pseudomonadati; phylum Bacteroidota; class Cytophagia; order Cytophagales; family Catalimonadaceae; genus Catalinimonas; species Catalinimonas locisalis. The sequence goes on from NZ_JBBPHP010000071.1 coordinate 1,538, forward strand.
GAAGCTACTTCTTCTTTAAAAGGAAGAGACAATATGTATGACTCTACCTCACTATTTGAGATTGAACCTTTCATAGTAATTGGTATTAAGAATTTTTGATTTTTATATAATGATGGTTGGGGTAGTACTTCACTCCCCTTTTTACGATAACCTTTACTTGCTCTTGGACCTGGGCGGAAGGAGGAAGCTTAAAGAAATCAATTGCTTCATTGAGACTATCACACAACTTTTGGAGCGTCTTATACCTTGCAATTTCCTCCTCTGTAATGGCATACGATCGAAATCTGTTAACTTCCTGCTCAAGTTCTTGCTCATCAACAATGACCTCATTTCCGGATATCTGGAAGAGCTCAAGCTCAGTGAATTTTTCTCCACTGATACGGAGGGACCTGACGACCTGTACAGCTGCTTTTTTCAGCTCTGTGAGGTCTGGCATTTCAATGAAGCTTGATACTGCCTCTTGCCGGACTTGTACTCCTGCGAAGTCTAGTGTTTTCGGCATCTTGTCCAGGTAGGACTTTCGTACCACTCCCTCCGGATCGTTGGCCAGATTTAACAGGTCCTCAACGGTCTTTACTTCAAAAGGAATATCTAGTTCCTGATAAGCCTGGTAAACTGCGTTATAGGCCCGTTGGGCCTGGCGGACGCTCACGTTAATTTTACGGATTTCGTCCTCATTTTCGTAAATAAGGATCTTGTCTTTTGACTCCATGATTAGGCTAATTTTGATTAATACTTCTTACTCTTCTTGATTTGCTTCTTGGCAAATGGCTGGCTTGGTAAAGGACCAGAAAAGTTTTGCTTCGTTTCACCATCTAGTGGCTTTTTGGGCTTCATGAAGGGCTGCTCATTTGCCTTCTCTTTTGATGGTGTCCACTTCTTTTTAGTGTTCATGATAATGGTATTTATGTGATTGAAAATTATCGTTCTCGCCTGAATTGGCGTAGTACCTTTCTTATATTTTCCGGGTCAGGAAAAGACATAAAACTGTAATTGAAGTTTGCTTTGAATCCAGGTGGCGGAGCGCCGTTATTGATAGTTATGATATCTGCACTGATCCCATGCTTTTTGCAGATATTCCTGTAATCAGCAAAGGTCCCGGAGGAAGGAATTACACTGCGAATAAAATCTTCATCGGATTTAGTTATGGTATTGTACAGCTTAGAATTAAGCTGATACATTCTTGGCTTTTCCCTCTCTTGGTCAGTTCCAGAGGTAATAGTAATAGTGCCTCTTACCCGGCGGGCGTATGTTCTACTTTCTACTGTGCTCATCAGTGACATTAAAATTTGAATTCATTAATATCCTTTGATACCTCCGATCCAACCGATTTCACATAATCGTGAAAGCCTTGTTTGTCAATAGAGATATTATGAAAAGGGATTTTCTGTAAGGCTCTTCCTACGGCGGTTTCCAGGTCTTTAGGAGTGTACATTACGCTAGACTTTGAATTATTAGCATGTGAAAAAGCTGCGTTGGCGACCTCCGGCGCTATCTTCCTATCAAAGATTGCATCAAGAGCAGGCTCATAGGCTTTTGAAGTCTCACGGCTGAATACTTTCTCCCCTGGGCGGAGCATGGCTGCTACGGTATCGCCTCCTGTATCTATGCCGGGAACGTTTTTAGTACCGTGTTTGAATCCTGGTACCGAGCGAGAGCGGATTGCAATTTGTTGGGCAAGCCCAGAGGCAGCAACGAAGGCAACAGCTAATGGATTCCCAAGAACCCGGGTAATGGCTACTGCTGTATTTATAAATGCTTCAAATGCTGCGCGTTTTTTATTGGATTCTGCCTCCTGTCTGGCTAACTCTTTTCGCTGCTGATCCATCTCCTGCCGGATCTGCTTTTGAGCCTGGGCATTATTACCAACCAGAGAGAGTTTGCTCTCTTCCAGAAGAGCAATCATATTGTACTCTTCCTGAATACGGTTCATGCTCCCTTGATAGAAAGCATCTGAAAGCTCAAAGAGCGTATTGTAACCTTCGTAATAGATTTCCTCTTTTTTACGCTGGGCATCGCGTTCTATCTCAAGTCTTTGGTCTGCCTGCTCTCTGAGTATACGCGTACGGCGATTTTCTGCATCTTCAAAAGCGGCGGTAGTATCTCCCAGGGTAATTTCATCAAGTCCCAGGTTCCGGATTTGATTTTCAATATCGGCTAACTCCTTTTGTAAGTCCGCTTCAGGATTGCCGGTAGATATTCTTTGAATGGATTCTGCAAACCTATCTACTTTGCCAGAGGCATTATCGGCGGCATTGCCTAGGCGATCGGTGGCATTTGCACTCTCATTGGTTGCCTCGGCATTTTCAGCCTGGACATCTCTGAGCTCTTCAATACGAGCGATAAGCGCTCTGATCTGCTCTTCATTGGTACCGAAGCCTTGAATTGAGTTCTGAATTTTATCCTGTAGCTGAGATTGTAAAAAACCTAAGTCATCCGACTGCAGGACCTCGGCAAATTCTTTGGCCTGCTGCTCAGAAGATTTGAAGAGATCAACTAAGTTATTGAAGAGCCTCAGTAGTTTGCTGCCCTGCCTCGTGAGAAAGCTTTCACTTGCCAATGAAAGGGCATCAAAGTTTTTAGCAAACTGAGCCAACTGAATATTAAGCTCCGTTTGGGCTTTGAGCAATTCGGTTTGCTGCTCCCGGTACCTGGCTGTTTCCTCAGAGACATTAGTAAGCTCTGAGTCAATATCTTTTAAGGTAGTGATAAACTTTAGTCCGGCATCTTCTCCAGGTCCTCCGAAAATATCTGCTATAGCCTGGCCGACTGCCCGGGATTGTGGCGGTAGTTCATCCAGCCTTTGACTTACTTCCTGGATAACTTGAAAGATTGTCTTCTGGCCGCTCTCTAAGTCGCGCCGAACTTCTTCGGAGTTAAAACCAATGGCTTCAAAAGCGGCTGCAGTTGTGTCGGAAAACTCACGGATCCGGAGCGTACCCTCTTTGATAGTATCAATACCCTTATCAGAGAATACTCCGGCTTGGGTTGATCTTTCTAATACTCGGATGAATTGATCTAATGAGAGACCGGCGGCTCTGGCCTGGGTAGGATATTCTCGTATGCTGTCAAGAAACTCTCCGGAGGCATCCGCTCCATTAATGAAGCCTTTTTCAATTTTTGATAAGGCCTCAGTCTGAGTAATCTCAAATTCCTTGGATAGTGCATTAGCAGCAATCAGGACCTCACGAAAGTCTTTGCCGTAGGCGTTTGCCAAGGTCATCACTTTGGCTGTGAGTACGTCTAGCTCTCTTCCGCTGGTATTAGTGAGGTTGGAGATTTCACGGCGCAACGCATTAGTATTTTGCACCATGGCCGCCAGCTGAACCGCTGCACCACTTAAGGCCGCGGCAATGCCTAATTTGCCAATGGCATCTTTAATGCTGGAAAATCCACCGGAAAGCTCTCGGGTTCTGCTATTGAGTTCCTTGGTAGATTTATTTGCTCTCTCAATTTCTTCATCAGTAAGGCCGACTTGCTTCTGGAATTTCTTCCATTCAGCTATAGTTTCTTTTATAGCTTTGTCATCCTTGACATATCGGATCGGAATGTCTACTGCCAATGTTCATAGCTTCAATATTTAGGAGTTGCCTTGCGGCCCGGGTTGCAATTACTTGCGAATATTTTTAATCAATTCTTTCTGCTTCTCCGCCATCGTTTTATCAATCCCGATAACCAGGTTTGTGAGAAATTGAGTTATCCTTTCATGGCCTCCTTTCCAGTTGGGAGACATAAATTTTTTGTCGTGTAAGAGCCTGATTTTAGTCATGGCCTTACTTTAAATATTAACGACTTAATGCTCAGTTTACGTTCGTCAAGCTGCCTCTTAATCTCAGCGAGAAGTAAAAGAGATCCTGCAGCTCTGCTCACGTGCCTTAGTTTATGCCGGCGATCATCCTTTTGATAGTATCTACCAAAGTGCTTAAAGAAACGGTCCTCATACACGGAAAACATTCTGAAAAGGTCCTGCTCTGAGTGAGCGGAAACAAACTGTCTGTTTTCACATTCCTCCTCAAAGTCGCATTCAAAAAATGGGCTTTTTCGGACGGTCTGAATAAACCTCCGAAGGTTGCGCATAGTAAGTTTTGAACCTCCCGAACCTGACAACATGCTTTTTTGCTCTTCGCCAAGATACTGATCTGCTCCGAGCGACATATTAGCCAGGGATTGACTCAGCCTTTCTTTGCCTCCGTTTTTGGAGGTAGTTAAAAATTCATTGGACTTTGAACGTTTAGACTTGCTCATTTCTCCTATTATCCTTTCTCTAATTTACCACTTTCTAACGGGTAAAGAAAACCGTTTTTGCTATTTCTAGGCGGTTTTTTAGGTGATTTGTCGACAATTGTTCGACTCAAATCTTTAAAGTTACTTAATAATACTTATGTTAAACATATCTGCATCAATCATTTATATTCAGTATATTCAGTCTCGGAAATCATAACATGACTTACTACCATACCAGGACAAAGTAAGTCGGGGAAGGCGGTTCTTTATGAGGGCCGCTTTCCTTTACCCATAAGAAATCCCCAAAAATGGAATTAAAAGAATTCGTTTCAGAAACACTTCAGCAGATATTAAAGGGCGTTGAAGATGCTCAGCAAAATATAGAAGCAAGTCCTGGCCTTTCATCTAGAGGCGCAAAAGTAGTTGGATCAGCCAGTGATAGACACTTATATCAATTTGTTGAATTTGATATTGGCGTACTTGTTGATGAATCATCAAAAGAAGCGTCTTCCGGAAAAGCAGGTATTAAAGTTTTAGAAGTAATTAACATTGGTGGAGGGGTTTCTGATGAAGCTACCACCTCTACCAAAACGCAGAACAGAATAAAATTTAAGGTTTCACTAAAATTACCATCAAACGATAAGAAATCTTATCCTGTTGGAGTTGGCTATAAATAGGTAATAATTTTTGCACTGAAAATATCACTATCCCGATGCTGTTATGCTCTATTTAACATAAGGTAATTTATTGAACAATTGTGGATGAGACTATTTTAAGATGAAGCTTTCCTTAATTTTTCTTTTTTTATTTTTATAGCTTCTTCAACATCAGATAAAAATTGATTTAATTTTTTAGAAAATTTTTTTTCATCATTTAAAAAAAAAGAAGTGGAGAATTCCACAGCATTTACCATTCCTTCACTTGAATTAGCTTGAACAAATTCCTCTTGCAATCCAGTCATCAACCGATTCGCAATAACCATTATTTGCTTTTTATTTTTGTTATTCGTCTCCTCATTCTCTTTTCCTAACGGTGTATAATTTATTATGCCAATTAGTGTCATCATTTCACTTAAATCAGCTTCATGCCTTTTTAATCTTTCATACTCGTGAGCTAAATTTTCTTTTGCATAAACCATGTTTACCTGAGTCTGCAACTGTCTTTTCATATTTCTACTATTCACATATATGCTCACTATGGTTACTATTATCGATCCTATTCCGAGCACCCCAGATACAACTACAGCTAAAACTTGTTTGTCTAACGAATTGAATATTTGCACAAAATCCATATAAATAAATTTTCAACCATCAATATCAAACTTAAAACATTCTTATTCCTATATGCGTCAGCTATAGGCCTTTCAACCCCAGACTATATAATGAGTCACTCCCCACCTTTTCAAATCCTCTTCAGTAAATTCTGGCTTCTGATATTGCACTGGCACCTGGCCTGGACATGTCTTTCCTCCCCAGGTAGCTTTGGCCTTGAAATAGCCGGGCTTGCTCCCAGGGGATAGTATATGGGGGAATTCAGGCAAAAAAGCCTGTTCAATAGCCATTAATATCTTATATTCTTCTTCTATTGTCATACCTCTTCTGGGCTTGCTTCTTCAAAAAAAACGTCATGAAAAATATTTATTCCGTATTTGTCGCAAACAGATGAATACTCTTCTAGAGTGCCGACTTTAGGAAGTTGGGCATAAATGATTTTTATTGGATCCCTTTTACCATGTTCGTATGTATCTAGTTCATATAGGTGAGGACGTTTTTCATCAAACTGTGATATGAAAATATACCGCCCTTGTAATTCTGCTTGTAGATAAGCCTCAAACTCCCGTTCAAAGCGACTTTTGTTTTTTCTTTTTGGCATCTATTTTAGCTTTTATTTCATAAAGCCTGTTTCTACGTGTTTCTTCCGGCAACTCAAGAAATTTTTCTATATCTCCTAAATCTCCCTCTATTTCGGATCGCTGAAGCTTAGGAATCAAATACTCCTGAGCGGCCATGTAAACCCTCATTCTCTCTTTGGGAGAAAGTTTCTCCAGGTCAGATTCTAAGTAATGGGTCTCAATGTGCTCAACGATCTCCAGAAGGATATCCTTACGCGCTTGAGTCGTTTTATTCTTGCTCCCCTTTGGCCTTCCTGGATTACCTTTCTTGAATAATGGCATTCTTTAAATTATTATACGTGCCCTCCGTAATTTACCGTATTTTATTGCAAAAATCATCTCAGAGTTCAAGTTAAAACCTCTTCCAGAATCATATCTAAAAACTCCCTCACGTCCTGGACAAAGTATTCCGGCTCCGAACGGATCATGCCGGTATCCAGAACTTCAACGGCGATATCTTCAGTCAGCTGATACAAAGCTTCATAGTCACTGATGCCGGATAAAATCGCAAAGGCCGTAATATCCTGGTGAAACTCATCTAGGAGTATGCGCTGGATGAGGACTTTGAGTCTCAAATCTTGTTCCGGTAAATGATGTATCATGTTCACGATTTTAAAAAGGACACTCTATTGCGTTTACTATTCTCGCTGGTCTTATCAATGAAATATACCTGCTCAACAAGTCCACCGGCTCATGATAATTTATAGGAAGACTAGATTCCTTATCAGTTGAGGTTGTTTTCAATTTTACGGTAGCGGCTGTGTCTTTGGTTGCTTTGGTAGCAACCTTATTTACACAGCCCTTAATTGCTGCTTTTGGTTTAGGTTTCTCTTCTTCTCGTTCAACTGGTAAAGTCAATAAGAAATCTGCAATATCAGATCCATCATTTACTTCAGATAGATAATCTGATACCATGGATCTAATACCAAACCTTTGATTTATATCTTGGGATATTATCTCCCAACGTTCCCGGGCTGAGTCTGCTAAATCCGGAAACAAAACCACTTTCCTACCTTCTAGTATTTTACACTTCTCAACATTTAGCAATGTTTCGCCACCTGTTGCCAACCATACGTTTTTAGGAAAGAAATAACTCGCTACGATAGCGGTCTTTTCACTTTCTACTATAGCAATGGTTGTTTCTGGTTTGCTGTCCTTAAGAAGGTGTTCGCCAAAGAAGCATTGATCCAGCTGATAGCCTTCGCGCTTCAATTCTGTATGTACCCAGGTAGGATAAATATCTTTTCTACGATGGCCATCCTTATTGTAAAGCATGATCTTACCGGACCGGATACGGCCCTTTATATCTACCTGCCAAAATACATTTGCCCCTTTATACTTTTTGCTGGTACCTATCAAATACTTACTGAGTAAAGAGTGCCCTGTAGACTCCCCAAAGTGGTCAATAAGAAATTGGCAAAAGATATTCCCCTCATAACCAGAAAGACTTTTGAGCAATATCTCCTTTTCAATAGTAGAAAATGGCTTTTCCTTCTGTGTTGCTGTGTCGGACTTACTTTTAACACAGGATGTATTTTTCTTTTTCCATACCGGAGCATAGAGAGAACCTTCTGTTAAGCTTTTAAAATACTCTTCCGATGGCTTCTCAAAATATCCGCAATTATGTTCACGGTCACACCTGCCAAACTCTTCAGGTAGATAATCCCCTAATGTGAAATTGAAATAACGTACATACTTTTTCTTATGCCCACAGCTGGGACACTGAAATTTCTTTTTCACATGCCCAGGCCTGCGCTCATCAAGCGATATATCATCTTTCAAGATAGTATCATACATAGCTTGATATTTTAAACTGTGTTGCTGTGTTAACACAGTTTCTAACACAACTAAATAAACTGTGTGTGTGTGTTGGCCCTATATATAAGGGCCTAACACAACACAGTTTTAGCACAGTATATCTTTTTATTGAATTCATGGCTAACACAGTTGAAAGGATTAATATTCAAAGCTTCCTAACTTCAGATCATTGTATTTGTCGTTCAGACAATACTTTGAAGCTTTACGCTCTTGTCTTTCGCTCCTATCAACTACGAACCCTTCTGTCTCCTGGTATTGCAGAAAGGCTCTAGCCTTGCTCAGGGAGACTTTATGCCCCTGGTTGGTAAATACCTTATGAATTAGGGAATGCATTTCTCTGGTACTGAGATCCCGCTTATACTCTCGCTTATTGTCAGCTAAGAATATTTCTTTCAGGTACTTAATATGAATGGTACTTTCAAAATCGGCAGGCTCAACAGTAGTTGATTTGCTCGTTTTGGTTTTCTTGATATAACCTTCTTTGATGTAAGGAAGTATGTTTTCATCAAACCCAAATACGAATGGCTCAAAGTCCATATTCCTGGCAAACTCTGATTTGACTTCAGATACCAAATTGTCATCCTCAAGCTTAGTAACAGAGATCACGGTTTCGCCTTTATTGACAATCTCCGTCCCCAGATGGCCCCTGGCATTTCCATCACCTTTGTTTTGATGTAAAACTGTCAATAGGTAGATGCCTTTTTCCTCAGTCCACTTTAAGAGCTTTGAGGTTACCTTAGTCGCTTCTTCTTCATCATTGATACTGTTAACTAAGTCTCTGATGCCATCAATGATAACAGCACCTAGGTTCTCGGTATTCTCTATCAAATATTCAATGATTGCTAGTCTTCTATTTGGTGGATATTTTCTGAGCCCTAAAACTTTTAGGTTTTTTGGATGCTCATCTTCAGCATATCCGGCTAACCTTGATATTCGTTTAGTTGCCTGGAGAACATGATACTTTTCCTGCTCTGTATCTATGTAAAGAACGACACCCTTATCTAGCGGCATACTGGCTCTAACATTTTCCACTTGACCATTAGCAACCATGGCTGAGGCAAACAGGGCACACAGGCCACTTTTCCGGCTCTTTGCTTTTCCTATTGCGCAACCGAAGTTGCCGAAGGTGCCAATTGTTGTGTAACCGTTCTTGGATTGAATCTCAAGGCAAATAACCGGCCTACTGATTTTATCCGTTGATTTTATTTCACAATGTTGTATAGCCTCGGTAATATAATCTTCAGGCTGATCTAACTCTTTCTCTATCTCTGAAAGATGCTTCTCTGCCTCTGCTTTTGCCATCAAGGCTAATTGATCCCTTGAGCTTTTCATATCGTTAGCCCTCCTTCTGATTTGGCTTCTAAAAGCTCTATCCTAGATTCCAGAAAAGTGATTGATCGATTTATACGATTTAACTCTGTTTGGACATATTCCCGGCGCGTATCTAGCGGCCCATAAATTCTCCGGTAGTCAGGATGACAAATAAGCGCAGAGTCATTCTGAAGAAGAAACTCAAGAACTTTCTTCTTATCCTGATACTCGCAAATCTGATCTAAAAGGGAGTTGATAATCCGGTTTGCACCGGTTTGGTGGTTGGTTTGGCGATTGCCGGGTATGGCTACGCCAGAAAATGTACTTTTCATTTGCTGTTAAAATCATATTTCCTAAAAACATTTATGCTTCCAAGCGCCCCTGTCAAAGGCTTTTTGCTTGAATGCATGGTAAATATCAAAAAAATATTACACAATAGAAACTAAAAAATACGCTTTATTTTCGTTTGAAGGCTATTATGCTTGTGTATCTCTCAAATTATTGTAAAAAATTATTAAAGTAATAAGCAATAAAAATATGGTATCAGGGGGGGGTAAAACAAAAGCCAGTAGTTGACAGCTACTGGCTGGAATGTTTTTAGGGTACTGATTTAACAGTTAGGCTACACGAAAATACATAATTTTCCTGTATTTTGCCTACAACAAATATACGTCAAAAACCAACGCAAAACAGCATAAGCGAGAGTTTTACACATAGGGTATGTAAATATAATACTTTATATTTACACTATGAAGAAAATACTCCTTCTGTCCTGCCATCCAAAAGACTTCAAGTCAATCATGGCTTATAATGATCCGGCTAGTAGAAATTCAGCATCAGGAAAGTCTTTTGAGGCTTCTCATACTGAATTGCTGGGGTTGTTGGATGAAAGGGGTTTAGGAGTGAAAGCTTTTACCAATCTAGCATATTTAACAAACTACCTGAAAAGTATTCCCAAGCCTGGGATATTGGAAATAAGGAAGAGAGTTCGGTTTAATTACAATAAATCATTCTCTAAAAACCTGCCTGGAGTTCCATCTATAGTTTATGATAATATAGACAGTGAGAAGAAGTTTATGACTCTTTATCAGTCAATTCGGAGGAGGTTAAGCCAAAGAGGTAAATACAATCTTGATATTGGTTTTGATTTGGAGACTGACAAAGGAGAAAAGTACTTTGCAGATTTGGTAAGTATGTCTATAGAATATATTCCAGTCAATCCAGAAAGTTAATTTGCAACTAAAATTAATGGAAGAATTTTCAATAGTGATCTCTCAAATAATTATTAGTCTTGCTTTAGGAGGGTATTTGACATACTACGTTAGAGAAAAAGCAAAGAACCAGGCCCAGATGGAGGACATAAAAAAGCTCACTAAGTCTGTTGAAAAGGTTAAGCAGCGTTTCACCAAAGAAACTGAGCATTTAAAAGCAGAGCTTCAGGTTCTGACAAGTAAGAAAAGCCTCATCTTCACTGAAGAGAAAGAGGCAATTGTTGAGTTTTTTGCTAAGTATAATCAATGGCTTTGGGATGGTCTACAAATACCAGTTGCAGAATATGGTATTAATAATTATCAGAAGATTCAGGAAAAGCTCATTGAGATGGATCGATATTATAATCAAACCAATATTGCATACAGCAAAATCCAACTGCTTATAAAAGATGAGACATTGGTAGGTATAGGACACTCATTGATAACAAAGACTGCTGACATGCATTTGTTTTGCTCGGAGATACTGAGAGAACTGCAGATAGCAATATTAGATGAAAAAGTTCTTATGGAAGAAAAGCGGACAGAAGGTTTAACTTTACGAGAAATGCCAGGCCCAACGAAAGATTACTACCTAAGGGAAGCAAAAATGAGCAAAGAGGCAAGAGACAAAGCGGTTAATCGCTATGCAGAAGAAAAGGCTACTTACCACAAAAGCGCATACCATTTAAGAGATGAATTTATGAAGCACGCACGCGATTATCTGAATAAATAAACTCTCAAAATCCTAGCATTAACGATCCGTCACCTTACCGTAAACTCTCCCCCTCTTAGCGTTAATGATGCATTAACTTAGCATTAACGAAATGGCCTAAAATGGGTTTGTGATGGCTTCTTTTCCCTTAAGTCCTACGGTAAGCTTCATTAAGCTACATTAGGCTAAACTATACCTCTATTGCCCTACAATACCCCAAAATTAACCAACAGTAGCCAACGTTAACCAACGTTAACCAATATAAGCCAACGTTAGCCAACAGTAGCCCAACTGAGCATTAGCAGTCCTTAAAAGAGTTTTGGGGGCACCAAAAACACATCTTGCTTATCAGCTGGTGAGGAAAAGAAAAAGCCCGGCATTAGCCAGGCCTGTTTTACTTTTTTGCCATGTGTCCAATGAATCCGGCGGAGACCTCCAGCAGGTACCAGAGCAACCGAAACAAATTGATGACCACCAATAGCAATCCAAAGATTACCAATACCGGCAGGCCTTTTTTACTGAATGATCCCCGGTAGGATAGCCCGGGAATACCGGTCCGGAAACTGAATCCCCTGGGGCTGAAAGATCCTATCTTTGTTCGTATGTTGGGAGATACTCCTGACCGGCTGAAGTTAAGTCCTAGCCAGTCATTTATCTTTTTTCGGCGTTGAAATCTGAAACTCATTTTGTTTAGAAAGTCTAGTTTTGTCTAGTTGTGTTAAACCCTAATAATTCCAACTTATCAGAGAGTTTTTGATTTGCTTGCCTTAACTCTTCAACTTCCTTTTCCAGGTATTGAATATAGCGCTGGGAATTTTCAAGGGCAATATTCAGAACCTTTACATCTTGATTGATAGTAATGGTCTGATACACATTGCAGTTTTCAAGATGGGAGTTTTTAACCTCCCAGTTATTACTCTGTGTCATGATGAGGATCTTTAATAAGTTCAGGTTTAACTTCTCCGGAGCCGTGGCAGGTATCGCATACATGCTCATCTTTGAAGCCCCTGCCACTACAGCTGGGGCAAATGATTTTTTCTTTGTCTGATACTTCCATCATGCTGTTTGTTTTTGGGTGAATTGACGTTCTGCAATAATTTGCTCAAGATTACTAATGGCCTGAGTGATACGACTAAAAGTCATCTTGTTAATTCCGGATATCATCTCAGTGCGTTCCTCTTCAGTGATCAAAGGACTGGCAAGCTTCTTAATGAGGTCCTTTTTATAGCTGATAGTAGCAGGATCCTGAGACTTCAGTTTATCAACTTTTGCCTGGTACTTGGCAATCAAGTCGCTAATTACTGAACGAGTACGGCCCCGGCGATTGTACTCAGATTCTGCCTCCTTTAAATCTTCTTCTGGAAGAAGGATTAGCATATCAAATAACATTTCTTGCTGTCCCCTAGTAGCACCTGCAAACTTCTTTTTGAATGAAAATGGTGGTTCATCACTAGGTACATATTCTTTCTTTTCAGGCTTTTTTGCGGGGGTAGTAACGGTAGTACTACCCTTTTCAGGTTGCGGCTCTTCTGCTTTGTTATCCTGACTGTCAGCATCTTTTATGTCATCAATGGCAAACAGTCCATTGAGTGCATACTTACGAGCGTAGGAGCTGGCAGAGCCGGTAATCTGCATGCTGTCCATGCCTTTCTTTTCTGCCTGCTCCCGGGCATAAGCTACATTGATAAAGGTCTGTTCTCCATTGGTAAGGGTAACAGTAGCTTTGATGTAGATCCTATCCCCTACCTGGACAATTTCATCCTGGCAGGTTATCCAGTACCCAAGCGGATGCACTACTTTTTTAATTGCATTCAATACGTCCTCACAGCTTCTGTAATTGAATTTGCTGTGATCGTTCCACTGTGATTTGGGAACATGAATCTTGCTTTGAATCTCTGCCAGTGTGATGGTCTGGCTTTTTGATGTGTTAGACATGATTTTTGATGTTTTATGTTAATGATGTATGCAAATTAATGAATACATATTATGTATGCAAGTATTTAGAATACATTATTTAGTATTCAATGTGTAAATATTCAATATTCATGCATTAAAACACCATAAATACAGCATACAAAGCAATATGTGCATAAATTATTCATGTATTCATTGTTATGTATTCAGTATTCACTAACTTGCATACATGAGTACAGTAGTTTCTTTTATGTCGCGTAAAGGTGGAACAGGCAAAACGACACTTTGCGCGATTACGGCGGCAGCCATGCACAACCGAACCAAAAAGAGCGTATTGGTAATTGATGCAGATCCTCAGCAAAGTATTGCAGCATTGCAGGGTACTGAAGAAGAGCCGGACAAAGGTTATGGAGTAATTCCTTTCAGCTGGGACCAGAAAGATGCAGCGCAAATATTTGCTGAAACCATTGCTACAGCTGATCAAGAATATGACCTGGTGTTTATTGATTCACCTGGAAGGATGGAAGGTACAGACGTTGAGTTGATCCTGAATGCTTCTGATGTGGTTATTATTCCTTTGATTGCCTCACCCATTGACGTACAGTCTACAGCTGCTTTCCTGGATTACATCGGGCCGGTATGCGAAAAGAATAATGTGCCGGTATACGGTATTATCAATAAGCGTGATAGAACACTGGAGCACGGTCTCTTGGCCCAGCTGGACGGCTACAACGGACTAGAAGTAATGACCGGCTATATTTCCAATCTGGTACGTTACAAAAGGGATCTGAGCACCGTTAGCGATCTGATCACATCTGAGGACCTTACCGATGAATTCAATATGTATATCAAAGAATTTAGAAAACTCATTAAGTGATGGCCAAGAAACAACCCACCGATAAGCTACAGCGGATGATGAACATAGCCAACCGTAATAAGGTTGAGCAATCAAATCAGCCTGATAAAAAGGAAGAGCCTAAGGAATCCCCAGCTGACAAAAAGCAGGAAACAAAGCCGGAGCAATCGGCGCCCAAGAAAAGTAAACCACAGTCAAAAGATAAAATATTTAGTTCTATGGATGATATGTTGAATAAGTTGAAAGAAGAGAAAAAGCCAGAAAGTAAGTATACACAGTTCCGGATGCGAACCACTGTTATTGATGGCATGAAAGAAATTGCTGATAAGGAAGGCATTTCTTCACATGGTAAACTCATCCATGAGATTCTACAAAACTTTATCAGTGCTTACGAATCTCAAAAAGGTAAGTAATTCATGTATGCTTTCATTGCATACATTTTTGTATTTACATTTGCATAAGACATAGGGTAGGTAACTACCTGATGTTTTATGTTAATGACCGCTCGGTGTGATGGCCGGGCGGTTTATTCTCCCCCTGCAGCCAAACCTAAAACTTGCTTTGATTTAATGAAAAAGATTTTTGCCGTTATAGTTACAATTCTGATTGCAGGCTTACCAATAGTATGTAGATATCTAATCTTTACTACCGAAACAATAGAATCTTATCAACCCTATCTACTAAGTGACTGGCTATTCTTTTCAATAGCTATAAACTTATCAATAGTAAATCTATTGGCAAATGAATCTAGAATTATGGGAGGTCAAAGCCTTTCCTTGACAGTAAGTTATATTCTTGTGATTGTATCAAGCTTTGTGCTTGCGTTGGCAATGTATGTCCCAGAGTTAAATAATAAGGCAAATATGACAGCGTTAAACAATGCAGGCATTGTGCTTGTTTCGAGTACAACTTTTTTATACTTTGTTGTAATATTTAAAGTAAAGGACATTGGACATGCTTGATTTGGTTCTTTTTTTAATGTATCTGATGGCGGCAATTGCTGCTGTTACTGCTTTTTTATTGTTAAAGAAGCCTAAAAATCACAATGGGAATGGGCACAATCCCCGCCCTAAGACTTCTAGTACTCCCCAAAGAGAACTTGCCCGAGATATGCATGCATAAAACATCACCTCAGGAGGGTTTTGTTAAATATACATGAATAGCATCCTTTTAATTTTAGTGATTCCAATTCACATATTTATATGTATTTTCATTGGAAACTATGTTAGAAATAATTTACTAGGTTATCCTGAACCTGAAGATTTTTCATTTTCAGAGGGTATTTTAAATTATTTTGTTGGAGCAGTTGTATTAGGTGCTATTTATTTGATAGCAACTAGTTTAGGAATACTTTCATAAATGAACCGCCGCGACCTGGACAAGCTCACACTGATCTGCCGTAAAGAACAAATCAACTTCTATGTAAAAAAGATAGTGGACGGCAATTACTCTATTTTCATTTCAGAAGAAAGAAGGTCCATCACTCCCAACTTTAAATCCTATTCCCTGGCAAAGGAAAAGATTGAAGAGATCCTGTATTTGCGTAAGCACAA
>NZ_JBBPHP010000072.1:0-16730 GCF_038039535.1 Catalinimonas locisalis
TCCATCACTCCCAACTTTAAATCCTATTCCCTGGCAAAGGAAAAGATTGAAGAGATCCTGTATTTGCGTAAGCACAATATGACTTATGATGAATGGATCCAGGCAGGGAGGAAGCGCTAGTCTGTATCATACCCATACTTCCAGCAAAGCTTCCTATACTCATACTTCCACCGGTTCGGATGAATAAAGGGTGTCATAAGGATGACTTCCAGGATGAACTTTAGCTTTTTCATAGGATATGGTTTAGCTGAATATCATCTACATAGCCTAGTAAATGTTCGGTATTGTCAAAGGCTTCAATTGATGTAATCTTGTTCTCATCGCTGCTATAGGTCACCTCTACAAAGAAGTCCTCCAGCTGGTACAGGGTAAAGGCATACTTAGTGAATACCTTAATCGTCATCTTGCTACCATAAGCCCAAAGGTATTGAGCACGGTAGGTTAGTGATAACTCCATGAATCCTTCTAAGGTCATTCTTTCTTCTTCCATGTGCCAGGTAACAGAAAAGCCCGGGAGTGTAAGACCGGGCTTAACTATGTTTAACGTAACAACAAAGTAAAACTATGTTGATGTAAATTACGCTACTAGTGCGATAAAATACCGCTGCTATTTAGTGAGAATATTACGGTGTAAGGAAAATGAAAAGCCCAGCACAAAACTGCACCGGGCCAATCAAATCAATCAATAAAAACAACAGAAAGCAGCCGCACGCACTCCCACGCTTTGGCTGCTTTTCCCAGCAAAGAAAGCTAAACTACCTGTTCTTCTGTTTCTTCAATGAGTTCTGACCTCCTGGGATAAGGAAGGGACGAATGAAAAATATCCTTGAAGGGCCTTACATTACCACCTAATGCCGGCGCAATCCGCTCAAGATTAATCTCTATACCAGTAGTCTTTTTTACCTCTTCCCTGATGGCTATTATCTGCTTCAAAGCATCATACACCTTTTTGTCTACTGGGGTAGTGGCTTTTTCGGTATTTCTTTCCATTACAGACTCTTTCCACTTATCGGAAATGATCACCTTGGTACCACCTTCACGCACTGCATAAGCAGATAGATCCGCATACTGTTGCTTATGAATGTTCTGCATAGTTGCTCTGGCATAATTGATGGCCAATTGATAATCTGGATGCTTAATATCAAGCGTCTCAAGCTTTACCTTAAAGCCTCCTGCCATTTCAGGAACCGCAATGGTTTTGAAGTATAGGTCCTTAATGCTATCCGGATTCTTAAGCATAGCGTGCAGTGACTCAGTGATCAGTGCCGGCATATCTTCGCTTGTTTCTTCCATGGCTGAAGCTTGCTTTCTGAGTTCATTGTATACATTGGCGAACTCCTGGACTGAATGTAGAGAGAGGTTAGCTGCTCTATAAGCATCACTTACTCTTCTTTCGTTTACTGAAATTAAATAATCATTCATTGCAATTATGATTTAGATGTTAATAATTGATTCTAGTATCTGGACAAAATCTTTTGTCTGTTTGCTGCGGCTGAAGACTCATGAGCAAATGCCTCTTTTTTGCAGGATTGAAGCTTAATCATCAAACTATTAGATGCTTTTGAGTTGACCTTTCCCAGGGATGAAATTACCCTATCCAATTGCTGAGAAATGTCAAACATATCTCCCTCAACGGTTAACAAGCTATCCAATTGATTTTTTACCTCAGAGGGAAGCCCTACTATCCTGCCGGAAGGAAGCTTTTGAAGTACTTTACTAGGAATGCTTTTCTGATACTGACTTTCTCTTAGGCCACGGATAGCATCAAGTACATTCCTTGGTTTTGGCTCGGGCTTAGACTGTGCCTGGCTTTCTTCTTCCTTTACAAACTTTTTGATTTTCAGCTTAAGAGTATTCATAGCCTTTTCATCTTCCATTTGCTGAGTAACCTTCCTAATCCGGTCCTCCCTGTTTCTTTCATACTCTGACATGCTGGCTCTGCGGTTGGCCTCAGCTTTAGCCTTATGGTCAGCTCTGATCTGGGCCATGGTCTTTTTGAATTCCTGATCATTCATGACTTATCTCTTTTTGTAGTTGTGAATACATGATTTCCGCTTTGGGAGGCATAGCAATACCAATGTAATGCTTAATGGCCCTGCGGATTACTTCCGGTCTGTTCTTTTGCTGTAGACCGGCAATTTTTGCTAATTTATCCCAGTCGCCGGAGGGTATCTTTACCACCCTGGGGATGAGATTCTTTTCTTCTGCCATATCATTATGATTTAGATGTAATTGATTATTAGATAGAAGTGATATTGATCTTGTTGTTATAGCGGTCCTGATGCTTCACAAACTCTTGGAAGCTAACTACTGGCGGCTTCTGGTTTTTCAGATAATGTAATATTTGCGTTTGCTCCACATTAGCATTAGCCGAACGGTTAGCCTGGATCACTCCACCTGTGGCATAGTGTGTTTTAGGAGTTGAGCTTCTTACCAAGGGTACACCGCCGCCTGCTACATTGATTGCTGATAGTTCGTGTTTGAAAATCTTTGCGCTATTCGCATTGATCATTACTTCTCCATCACTACCCATCAGTGGAACGCTGTCGCTTGTTGCGGTGCCTGGGCCTCTTACCCATCCCCCTTTATTCAGCTTCACAATCTTGCCTACATTAAGCAGTCCCTGCCCTACGGTAGCCGCTGCACTGATGAAAGAAAATGGAGGGGGAAAAGCTGCCAATGCTTTGTTGGCCGCTGCGTAAGTGGATGCCGTAGCCTGGGCAATGTTGGCGGCTTTGCCAATGGCTGTCTGTTCATTAGTGATACCTACAATCTGGCCTGCAACGTTTTGGGCTGCTTCTGTTTTTGTGGCACCTGCTGTTATTTCAGATTGTAACTCGGCACTTCTCAATGCATCCTTTGCAGCTTTCTCTTTTTGTGCTGCCTGTATGCGTAAGTTTGCAACCTGTTCAGCGTTCCTAACTTCCGGAGAAGATGCCGGATCCCCTAAGCTTTCCTGCTTCAATGATTGCAGTTTCTCAAGAGTAATAATCTCTCTGTTCAGCCTATACTCATTGATTTCATCAGTAGTCTGCTTATCTATCTGGGCACGTACAGTATTGCGCTGGTTGCTTATGGTCCTTAGCTTTTCTTCTGCCTGAGTCTGGGCCTGTAATGAAGCTACCCGGGCTTCCTGCAAAGCTTCATCATCAGCAATAAGGTTTTCTCCTAATGCCTGCTGTCTGCGTAATAGATCTTCTTCACGTTCAAGCAACCCAACCTTTAATCTGGTAAGTTCTGCCTGCTTTTCTAAGGCTAAAGTTAAATCTCTTTCCCTGGCAAGTAATGAACGTTCGGTATTTTCCCCATCGCTCTGAAGTTTTGCTATCTGCAATTCAAGCTGAGCCTCTCTGTACTTCTGATTGATGCGGTCCCTTGCTAACTGCTGCCGCTCTCTCTCAATCTGTAGCGCTGCCTTACCTTCCGTTATGATCTCATCTCCAACTCCCGATATAGAAGCCCTGAGCGTTTCTGCTGCCTGCTGAAAGTTTCCAGAAAAGAATTGATATAATCCTTCACCAACCTGTATGGCTCTGTCTCTGATGACATCCATACCGGCCCCCAGGTAGCTAAGGAATTGATTGAGTTTATCTGCTCCACGCTGGGAAGACTGGAAGTAAGTAACCAAACTACCCAGGGCAACCAATACCAAACCAATGCCGGTACTAGCTAATGCTACTTTGAATGCTTTCAGCTTGGTAACATTCCCACCGATGCCAGCGCTTACCGCATGGTGACCATCGGCAAGATCACCCAAGGAGACGCCATAGATTCTATGTTGGCCAATAGCATCTTTAATGGAGTTGGTATAGTTACCCACGGAACGGCGGTAATCATCCCCGGCCTCTTCATTTTGTTTAATCCGTTGGCTTAACTGCTTCATCTGAGCGTCAAGCCTGGACGCTTCTCTTACCCCTTCCTCAGTGCTTTGATTTACTGCATTGCGTTGCTTAGTGAGTTCGGCTAATCGGGCACGTAGGGCATTGATACTACCGGCCTCTGCCTGGCTAACCTTGATTGCCTGCCGTTGCTCTGCTGACTTCTGCTTGATTTCATTCTTAACGGCCAATATATCCCGGGCATATTGCTCTTGAGAAATACTGCCATCTTTGACAGCCTTATTTAATTCACGCTGCCGGTTCCTTAATTGCTGGATTTCGGCCTCAAGCCTCTGGGCTTCTTTATTGGCCTTCTGCTGATCTAATTCTACTTGAATCAGAATCTTCTCTTCCTGATCTGCCATGTGTTTTACTCTTCTTGTGGTCTTTACTAAATATGATAATCACTACTGCCGCGACTGAGATAATCAAAAAAGGCAATGTCACAATCCCCAATACAGCCATTATTAAGACTGTGAGAATCTTAGCATACATTGGTGCTTCCTGCCACCATAAAGGCATTTTAGGCTGAGCTTTCTTTTCCTCTTCACGCCGCCTGATCTTTTCCAGGTCTATTTCATTGAGTAAAAACCTTTGATCAAGTGATACTCTTTTATTATCGTACTCAGCATCCTGAGCCAACTGCCTGATGATGATGTCGGACATTCCCTTGTTAATCTTCATTGGTATATCTAATTAATCGCTTCTGTGCCTCAATGATGGTGTTTTCTTGAGTGAGTAGTTGGCAGCTTAGGTAGGTGATATTATCGGGATGATAGGACGTGATAAACTTACCAGACCGTTGCAATCTGTAGTTAATCATATTGGTAAATCTCCTCTTAAAAACTAGATAGAAGATAGCACTTTCGTCCGCTCTCAAACCCTTAATTTTGATTGATTTTTACCGTATTAATATACAAAATATCAAAGTAGTAAACTACTACAAAACCCTTTAAAATGGCTTTATTTCAAATATTTATACTTAATGGCTATTAAATAAAAGGCAAACAAAAGCCCCAGCATTTCAGCCGGGGCCGCGGCGTAACTCCGGTCTTACCGGAAAGCCTGTGACGATTACACTATAGTATACGAATATGGTGTCGACAAAGATTCGACCGGGTGTATGGTGACGGTTATTCTTAGTAGTATAGTTATATGAATAGGTGTCACTCTTTTAATGGGTAGGCCACTAAAGTTACTTAATAAAACTTATGTTAAACAGTTATGAATCAATCACTTATATATTGTATATTACCATCATGATATTGACACTTGAACAGGCGCAAAAAATTAAAGAAGACTATTCTTATCTTTTTATTGATGGCGAAAGATATATTGTGATCGTTCCTGATGATGATAGTAAAAATGAATATATTAAACATTTAAATGATGTCATTTTTGATGGAACGTACAATGAAGATTATATTCCGAAATCTTCAAATGAAAACTATGATGTCATCATTATTGAATACTTTGATAGTGTTCTAAATAATAAATTTCATGCACCAAGATTGATTGATTGGATTTATAAAAACAATATTGATTTTAACCATAAAAACTATGGCCTTGAATCCCCTCAGAAATAGCCATTATCTTGGTATAATCCTACCTGTTTAACATAATGGTGATTATTAAACTTTTGTGATACCCCTAAAGTGATATTTCTATTCTTAGTTTATGGACCATGTTTGCTGCGCTTCTTGCGCCAAAATTTGCGGCATTCCCTTGTGAATGTTTACATGATAGCGCTTCATTCTTTGGGTAATAGCAAATTTGCTGTCATCCCTCCTGAGCATTTGACATAGCAGCTTAACAGGATCCGGATAATGCTTCTTCCAGTATATCAAATCATACTTTGTCATACTAATCTGGCTTTACCTCTATACACTGGTTTCAATTCAAAATGCATTCTCATCATAATAGCATCGGAGAAGTCCGGGCTTCTTCCTATCATTTGCTTTACTTTTTCTTTGGGCACCACTCCCTTTTTCTTATCGCTGTCTACTTCCAACTGCTTGACCTGCTGAAGCTCTTCAATGATAGCATCCCGTATACTGGTATCTCTGGTCATGACATACAGCTTTGCACTGTTGACCATATCAGCCAGCTTGAAATAACACTGGGATTTAAGGTTTACATACTGCTCATTATTCAATGGCCTGCTATTACCTACAAAACCTTTGCAGGCTACCATATCTACCACGCCGGAGCCTAAGCCATCTTCATCTACTAACGTTCTGGATGATGGCACCCCGTATTGCTTTTGCATCCTTTTGATGAGTTCTGCTGCATCGGTAATGGAGTTTCTTTCAACCACCTGGATATTGATAAGCCTCAATCCATTCCAGGCACAAATGACAGTCTTATCCGTACCATACCGGGCAATGTCGGCAGTGATATACTTATCACCTTCTTTTGCATGCTCATTGCTGAATAGGTCCGTAATGCTGTCGTATTCTATCAATGCTGCCGGATCGTCATCATATTCAAAGTTGCCATTGAGTAAGCGTTCCTTTTTGATTTTATCCGTGGTATTCTTCAGGTTCTCAATATATTCAGCAGGCAGATAAGGGTTATCAGTAACAAAGGCCCTGATAAATACTGTATGCTTCGGCAATGTGCCATCAATAAAAGGCCGATAGATATCGGAATATATCCAGTTTTTTTTAGGATTGAAGGTAATAAGGATCTTGCCCAGGATGTCAAATAAATCATTGTGATGCCTGCCTACTCTTCCCTTTAGGGTATCAAAAGCCCCAAAGTCAACTTCTCCACCTTCCTCTATCCAGCCGCCGGTATACTCAATTGATCCGTAACGCTCATACAATGGATCTGAAGGAAGATAACGCAAATCAAGCAAGTCAATACGGCTACCATTGGTAAGCTCAATGTAATTATCCTGCAAGTTGGTATGATAGTCTACAAACTTTCTCATCTTACATACCTTATGCCAGGTGATAAGCGTAGACTGCCGGATTCTCTTTAATTCCTCCCGGCCAATAAACCACCGGGTACCGGGATAAGCATTTGCCATAAATAGCAGCCAGAAACAACCGAGAAACGATTTTCCACCGCCAGCTGCTCCGCCATATGCAATGTACTTGGTAGTACTATCCATCAAGTACTTAAATGCTAACTGTTGTTTAATCGTCCCCTTCATGGCTACCAAAGAATTCTTCTAGTGTTTTCTTTACATCATAGGGCTCTCCCTCATGCTTATGATTGAAGTCCTTTTGATCCCTCCATTGGTCCGGCCTGCGATTCTTTAGCCAATGTATGGCCGCCTGGGTGTCCGGTGGGTATCGCTTGATGACCTTAGCAGTAATGATCTGGCCTTGGTACTGACTGATGTAAGTATCTTCATGCTCGTAACCTATTGCCCTTTTGAATAACCTTGCAGCTACTTCAGCATCACTATCAATCTTTCCTTTTCTCAAAGCCTCTGCAAAATCGGGATAATCCTTTTTCCAGTTGTTAATAGTAGGCTCTGTTACTTCAAAGAAGTCTGCCAGTTCATTATCTGTAGCTCCTAACATGCAGAGCTTCATGGCCTGCTGGGCATACTTGTTTTGATATTTACTTTTGGGGCCTCTTTTTGTGGTTTTCTCGCTCATAACTCATTCACGTATGTGGACTAAAATAATATACGAATATTATCGCCCTTTTACTACTTAAAATACAATTCAATATGTCTTACAAGTACCTCAAACATGGGGTAAACTGTTTTTTGTTATAATCCTAGAAAGGTGACTCTTCTTTTGGTTTATGGGTATCCATAGTAACGTGACAGTTCTTAGTAATATCTATATTATATGCAGTACTGTCACATTGCTTTTTATTGGTGATAGTGTTACAGAACTCTATAGTATTTATATTTAATGGAGTAGTGTCACACTTTTTGCAATATGCCTGCATGGTCATCCTCTCCTGGATTAAGTATTGCCCTTTTCTGTCTCTCTTTGTGCTGAAAAGCATTTTAAAGAAATGGCCGTGACTCTTTCCTATCCTCAGGTGTTTGTAGTCTCTAAACTCATAATCAATAAGTTCTTTGATCTCTGCCGGCGAATAGCGCTCCCCTACCGTAAATACGTTAATTACTCTTTGGTAAAGGTCTCGGTTTACTTTGTCTACAGCTGACAGATTCTTAGCATATAGGGTATAGATGATTGCTAGTTGTTGCTTTACGCTGCTATTGAATTCAGTATACTTGCTTTCAATCAGATTAATCATTCCCTCATCCTCCTGCATGTAGCTAGTGAGGTAAAGGTACTTACTGATGATTTTTACTATATGCTTTTTGACATTACGGTCAATTCCTTCACACCATTTTTTGTAATCAGGATCTTGCTGTATGTTGCTGGGAATTGCTGTTAATTGCTCCCGGGCCTTTCGTCTGAGCTTAGCATCTACTTTGGAGGTATTAACCAGGTACAAAGCATACTGAAGATTTTCACGTACTTTTTTGAAAGCTATATCCTTATCACTCTTTTTCTTAGCTTTTACATCTTCCTGCTGCTCTTCAATTTCAGAAGAACTCACTTCCCGGGTTCCATTATCAGTTACAGTAAAATATCGGCGTAGCTCATCTACCCGTTGTTCATTGGATAACCACTCATTGCGCTGCCTGATCCAGTTGCGGACGCTTCGAAATTCATTGAAGCGGCCATCTTGTCTTAGAAAGTCTGAGGCCTCAATAATAGACTTTTGTATTTGATGATACTTAGAAGCTTCCTGAGCATCCTTAACGGTGATCATGTCATTCAGCTTATCATACATTTTTCTAAGCGCTTCAAAGTCGCTAAAATGCTCTTGCCTGAAAGTCTGGTATGACTTGTAGTAACCTCTTTTGGTATCGGCTGCAGTAAGGAAATAATCAATCTCAACCTGTTCACAATTCCGGAAACGTCCGGCAATTTGCCTGATGTTGTGGCCCCATCTTTCACCAAAAATTGCTACACGTCCTATATTGGTATTCTTAACGTCAGCTGACTCATAAAGTAATGGAGTAGTAAGTACTACCAATGGTTTGCCGTTGGTTGGTATTGTGCCGGCGTTAACCAGGCTTTTCCATATCTCAGAATTTGCCTTTATATCATCATCACTGTACAGTTGGGCAATGTCTATGCCTTTGCTAGAAAGTATCTTTGACAGTTGATTGATTCTATCAATAGACTGAATGAAGATGATGTATACTTTCTCTTCACTAGCATTAATCTGCTTTACATAATGCTCAACTTCTGAAGCGTAGATATTAAGAGACTGAGCAATATTGAATGAAGTTTTCCCATCCTTCATCAATTCAGTGTAATTAATGCTAACCTTAGGATCCTGGGCTCTTAATACTTCAACTTCATAGATACTGTGAGACTTATAGAAGTCTCTGAACTCAGTGCCGGTAAGGAAGATTGTTTTTGCGCCACATGAAAGGATGTACTCCAAGTTCGCTTCAGTATCAGCAAAATTGTCAATGAATCCTTTATGTGCTTCATCATAGATAATAACATCGTCAGGCCCTGGGGCAAACTCCGGCAATCTTGATGCATGGCAATTGATGATTCTACGCTGCCCTACAAACTGCTTTTCTTCCGGATCTGTGTATTGATTGTATACGCAGATATCCAACTCTAAACCTGATGGGTTATTCTTTGCATTGGTATACTGGGAGGCTTTCTGCTCACTTGCCAGATTGTTATGATAGCAGAAGAAAATTCTACCGGTAAATGTTGGATCATTCAACTTATGCCAGGCATAGCGGTAAGCAATATCAGTTTTGCCCGTACCAGTACGAGCGGTAAGCGCTGACATGTGCCTCACATTCCAGATTCTAAAGAGTTGCTCTAATTCTTCAGACGTGTATTTATCTACTCTCAGCTGTAAATCTGCTTGCGCTTCATTGACTGAAGAAAGAATATACCGGGCAATCTTTTTTAAACTCTTCTCATCTACAACAAAGCTTTTAAAATATGCGGTATGGTTGTCAGTAGCTAATGCTTTTTTGATGTATTCAACCTTACTACGCTCAGCATTGATGACATCATCCAGGCCTTTACCTGGGGCACTATCAGCAATATGCTTGTAGATAAGTTTAATACCTAACTTCTGGCAGGCATACCACACATTGCGGATGCTGGCATAAAAGCTTGCTGCTCTATCTGGCTTATTGAGATTGTCTAAAGCATCCTGATCATGGATGTACACAACTTCTTTTACACCATATTCAGAAAAGAATTCCTGTAGCTCGGGTAAGAACTCAGCATCTATTGTTTTGCCTGTAAGTGAGTTCTTTTTGGTTCTTACAAATAGATGGATCCCCCCAGCTCCTACCGTGGGTATACCTTGCGCGCCGGCAGCTGTAGCTTTCTTTTCACCTTCAGTAAGATACACTCTTTTAAGCCTCTTTACTCCCTGGCTGTAAAAATGCTGATAGATGGGATTTAGAAACGCATAGTACCCGGTGCCAGGATCGGTAAGGTACTTAGCATTCTCCCATTCCAGGCCGGCAGCAAAACGGAATCTTCTGAATTCTGATTCTTTAGCTTTATCATTGGTAGCCCAATAGATTTGGCCTTTGTGATTGGTATAAAGAATGCTGATGCCGTGGAGGTCCTGCACATAGCCTTTTTGGCTAATATGCATTTTAGTGGTTGGACTGAATTGCTCAGCGGATACACTATTGCCTGTACGGGGATCTGTAACGGTAATGGTATTAGAGCGTTTGGTAAGCCCTATTTCGGTAAGCGTAGCCTTGCAGTATTCTATAGAACGCTGTTTGTATTGGCTATGCGATGCTTCTTTTTTGTACTTGCTTCCTACCCGGCGTTTTAACTTGCCATCAATGATTTTAGTCTCAGAGGTTAGCATACTGGACGCCCCTCCTTTGGCAAAACGAATGATAGTATTTTTCTTTCTTTCTCGTCTATCTCCTGGCTTAATTCCTTAAGCAATAACAAGAGTTCGTCCCTGGATTTTTCCAGTTCTGCAATTTGATCTAAAGCTTTGAGAAAGTCTTGTACGGTGGATTGTTCTCCGGTAAATGTACCGGATTCGGGCGGATTCAATGCGCCCTGGCATGAAAGAGATTTCATTTTTGTTCATAATTCTTTTTTTGACATAGCCTCTAAATTTCGACACGAGGCAGAAGCAAAGCGCTTCATACTGCCATTTTAAGCAGATTTTAGCTTATTACAAAGTGAAAAGGAATGTAATTTTTAAGCAAGTTTTTCTTGCAAAACTACTATAGTTAAAGTTTATATTTAAGAGGGGGTATTTAACAAGTTGACAATCAGTCGTTTAAAAAGCAAAAAGCCCAAAGGTGTCGAGGCTTTGGGCTTGGAATGTCGTAAAAGAATTATGACAGAAGCGAAAAAGGTTTTTAAATATACACAATTCTCGCTTTTTCTTATAACACAAATCTATCACTAAGAGAGCAAAATATGTAACACATTTTACCCTTCATAGCAAATATGCTGCATATTTTCCCGTATATTAGTATATCCCTATTGTATAGGGTGAAAGTGAATTATACCTACTGAATATGGAGAATAAAAAGAAAAGGATCAACTCTGTTTATGTAATCACCTTGGACAATAAGCCATTATTGAACCTAAAAGAAGAACTCTTGATCCAAAAGAATAATGAATATTTTGAGGGACTTTATAAAATTGTCGGCAGCAAAAAAGAGATAACTCATGAAGAGGCGCAGGCCTTTATAAATGCAATTGACACGATTGATGAAAGTTTAAGTAGTATAGATAAACTGAGAGACAGGTGGCAAGTAGAAGATACACCTTATATGGTTTGTTCTAACCTGACTATAGCATCAAAAATGTGTGCAATGTTGGTAAAAAGAATTGATGATGAGAGACTTGATAGAGTTAGTTACAAAAGGATGTATAACTTTTTCAAATCAGGGGAAGAGGATTATAAGATTAAGCTGCATTTATATGCAAAAGACAAAAAGGTAGTTATAGCAAATTTAACTGTTAGTAAGAGAGACCTCATAAGTAATCCTATATCTTGGGCTCAACAGCATGCAGATAGAAAAAAGCAGAAAGAAGCGAATGACGTATCATAAACCAAGCATTAACCTACCATAAATTCTCAGTTGCTTACCATTAAAACTCCGTGACTTTACCGTAAACTCCTATCAATTTAGCGTTAATGATGTATTAACTTAGCATTAATGATTTAATGTTAATTATAGCCTTATCTACTCAAATGGAATTTGCAATTATCATTCTACAGATAATCACTAGTCTATTAGCAACTGGATTGATTTTCTATGTAAGAGAAAAAGCTAAGAACCAAGCCCAGCTTGAAGACATAAAAGAGCTTACCAAATCTGTTGAGGAAGTTAAGCAGCGCTTTACTAAAGAAACTGAGTATTTGAGGGCGGAGCTTCAGGTTCTGACAAGTAAGAAGAGTCTCATATTTACTGAAGAGAAAGAGGCTATTATTCAATATTTTGCCAATCTGAATCAGTGGTTTCATGATGGTCTTAGCATACCTATAGTAGAGTACAATAATGGCAATCTACATAAGATTCAAGAAAAGCTAGATGAGATGGAAAAATATTATAATCAAACAAATATAGCTTACAGTAGAGTAGAGCTTTTTATTGAAGAAGAAACTTTGGTAAATATTGGCCATGTCTTAAATATTGAAACTATGATGATGCATCACTTCTGTAAAAGTATAATGCAAAAAGTTGAATCGGCCTTAAAGAGAGAAAAAGCCGTGGTTGATTTAATGACTTCTGAAGGCTTTGATATTAATGCGTTAGGCCAAAAAATGAAAGACTATTACTTGTATGAATCTAGAGATTCTAGGGAAAAAAGAGAGAAAGCAGTAGATGAATATTTTGAAAAAATACCAGATTACTCTGGGCCTGTAGGCATTCAGAGGATAAAGTTTATAAAACAAGCTCGTAACTACCTAAATTCATAGGGTTACCTCCCCGTAAATTATCATAATCCTAGCATTAACGAAATGGCCTAAATGGGGCCGTGGCAGATTCCTTTCCCTTAAGTCCTCCGGTAAGCTTCATTAACCTACAGTAGACTACGTTAGGCTCCGGTAAGCTTCACTAAGCTACATTAGGCTATAGTAAGCCAAATTAAGCTATACTATACCCAAAATTAGCCAACGTCAACCAACATTACCCAAATTGAGCATTAGCAGTCCTTAAAAGAGTTTTGGGGGCACCAAAAACACATCTTGCTTATCAGCTGGTGAGAAAAAGAAAAAGCCCAGCTTTAGCCAGGCTTAAGTGATACAATCGTAAGGCATGACTACCTTATCAGATGCCTAATGAATCCAACCAACAAAGCAACCAGATACCACAACAACCGGCAAACATTGGCCACTATCAGAATTAACCCTCCTATGATCAACAGGATAAGCCCTATTTGATTATTACCCTTGCCCCTACCCTTTCTATAGGTTAGGCCCGGGATGCCTGTAAGCAGGCTAAAACCGTTAGGATTGAATGAGCCTATCTTAGTGCGGATACTGGGAGAAATACCGGACCGGCTAAAGTTTAGCCTTAGCCAGTCGGTAATCTTCTTTCTTTGTTGGAATCTAAAGCCCATCAGGCAACCTCTTTTGCTTTCATCGTATCTTCAACACTCTCTAAAAGGCTTAAGATTTGCTTTTTCAAAAAGTAAAACTCTGAAGCTTTCTTAGCATAATCTTCTCCAAATTCTCCACTTAATTTAGTCATGGTGATTTCAAATATCTCATCAAGAGTTGGCTTGACAGATTCAACTCCTCCAGTTTCAAAAATAAAGTCTGATACTTCGTTAATAATACTTTCTTTTTGTTCGGGTGATAAATTCTCAGTTCTCATAATTGAAAAGATTAAAGGTGGATTATTTATTTGAATTGGTTTTAGGCTTGACTTCTCCGGATCCGTGACATTCATCACAGACATGCTCATCTTTGAAGCCACTGCCCCGGCATTCAGGGCAAATGACTTTCTCTTTATCTACTGGCTTCATTATGCTGTCTGTTTTTGGGTGTACTGACGTTCTGCAATGGTCTGCTCTAATTCAGCTATTGCCTTAGTGATCCTACCAAAGGTCATCTTATTGATACCTGAGATCATTGCAGTACGCTCTTCTTCGGTAATCAAAGGATTAGCAAGCTTCTTAATGAGGTCCTTCTTATAGCTTATGGTAGCAGGATCCTCAGACTTTAGCTTATCAACTTTTGCCTGATACCTGGTAATCAAATCACTAATGGCTGAACGAGTACGGCCCCGGCGGTTATACTCAGCTTCTGCCTCTTCCATATCCTTATCAGTCAATAGAATCAGCATATCAAAAAGCATTTCAATTTGTCCAGGTGTACCCCCGGCAAACTTTCTTTTGAATGACATTAGTGGTTCATCACTAGGTACATATTCTTTCTTTTCAGGCTTTTTTGCGGGGGTAGTAACGGTAGTACTACCCTTTTCAGGTTGCGGCTCTTCTGCTTTATTATCCTGACTATCAGCATCCTTTATGTCATCAATGGCAAACAGTCCATTGAGCGCATACTTACGAGCATAGGAACTGGCAGAGCCTGTAATCTGCATGCTGTCCATACCCTTCTTTACTTCCTGCTCCCGGGCATAAGCAACATTGATAAAGGTCTGTTCTCCATTGGTAAGGGTAACAGTAGCTTTGATGTAGATCCTATCTCCTACCTGGATGATATCATCCTGACAGGTTATCCAGTAGCCCAGCGGATGCACTACTTTTTTAATTGCGTTCAATACGTCCTCACAGCTTCTGTAATTGAACTTGCTGTGATCGTTCCACTGTGATTTAGGAACATGAATCTTGCTTTGAATCTCTGCCAGTGTGATGGTCTGGCTTGCTTTCGTAGTTGTCATGATAAAAATGATTAAGTGATAATTAAGTGTAATGCTAATGTATGTATAATGTATAAGATATACAATATACTGTGTACATTTGTTTGATTTATTTGCTTTAATAAGGCATTTTGCAAAATAATTGTGTTTTTTGGTAAATAATTATTTAGTGTACTGTGTACATTACACTGTATAGTGTATATTTACAGTCATGGCAATAATAGTAGCATTCGCAACTCAAAAGGGAGGATCTGGGAAGAGCACCCTTACCGCGATTACAGCGGCTGCGATACATAACCGAACCAAAAAGAAAGTGCTTATCATAGATGCAGATAAGCAAGGCACTTTACGAGACCTCAGAGAACTGGAAGGCAATCCAGACAATGGGGTGCCGGTAGAGTTTTTCAACTGGCAGCAAAAAGGAAGTCATGAGAAATTCATTGACCTGGTAGATAAATCCGATCAGGAATATGATTTGATCTTCATTGACTCTCCGGGCCGGATAGATGAGAAGGAAACGAATCTAATCATAAGCGCCTCAGATATTGTAGTTGTTCCTCTGGTGGCTTCTCCTTTTGACGTGAAGTCTGCCCGGGCTTTCCTGGACGAAATAAAGCCTCTGGTTGATAAGCAGGATAAAACGGTAGTTGGTATCATCAATAAAAGAGATAGGACCGTAGAGCATGCAATACTATCCGGATTAGATGGGTATAACGGCATGGAGCTTATGACAGCTTACATTAGCAATCTGGCCAGGTACAAAAGGGATGTGAGCACAGTAAATGAGATTACTTCCCCTGATGATCCGACCGATGAATACAATCAATACATTAAAGAATTCCTCAAACTTATAAAGTGATGGCAAAGTCAAGATCAAGAAGAGACCTAATGAGTGAAGCTACAAAGGGTAGTGAAAAAGAATCCAGTGAGAGCAAAGATATGTTTGATGACCTGAGAAAAGTTAATGATGACAAATACAGTTCCTTCAGGATGAAAACGAATACCCTACAGCGATACAAGAAAATTGCTGCAAAGCGTGGGTTTGCTTTCCCTGGGGAATTAATACATAAAGTCCTTGATAAATGGGCTGATGAAAACGAATAGTATACAGTGTATTGTATACACTATACTGTATAATGTGTATTGTACAGTAATTTTACATTGACTTAATTGCAGGCATTAGGCGTTGTCATGATGCCTGATAATTAAGTGTAACCGCTGGGTGTGATGGCCTGGCGGTTTTTTAAAATCCTATCTTCCTTTTTTCTCCGCTTAATCTGTTGATCTCATAATAATTTTCTAAAGTTTCTTTTAGGTGAGTAGATATAAGTTCAATCAGTCTATTAAAGTCCCAATCTCCCTTACTTGGATATTCTGTTTCTGTTCCTGACTCTGCTCCTTCAATTTTGCAAGAAAAAACATTACCAGTTTTTTTGGATTTGTAGGATAAATAAAACCCCATGGCAATCCTTGGCCCAGGGTAAATATTTATCTCGTCATTTTGATTTGGCTCAAGATCAAAAATCATTTTAATATAGTATCCGCGTTGTTCAGGACTATATATAAGAGCGCTTTCAGCGTGAGGCGTTTGATTTTCATGTTCAGAATCATAAAACTGTAATTTTGACTCATGTACATTCTTAGGATTTCTGGGAATGTTTAATTTTTCCTGAATAGAATTTTTTAAACTGTTAAAGAATTTATGAGCTTGTTCAGATATATTTCTAATTTCTTGTTCTTTATCTTTTGCAAGCTGAGAGAGTTGATAATAGTCAAGCATGTTTTTTATTTTCAATATAACTTTTTATAGATCACTCACCAATGCTTAAATGAATTTAATATCTAATGTAAATGAACCGCCGCGACCTGGACAAACTCACATTCATCTGCCGGAAAGAACAAATCAACTTCTATGTAAAGAAGATAGTGGACGGCAATTACTCTATTTTCATTTCAGAAGAAAGAAGGTCCATCACTCCCAACTTTAAATCCTATTC
>NZ_JBBPHP010000073.1:0-16196 GCF_038039535.1 Catalinimonas locisalis
TTCAACAAAGGAGTGTATATTCTTTCAGTTATAGCAGGCTTACTCTTTCTACTTTCTGTAGTACTGATTTGGTTAGCTAGAAAGAGTATCAAAAAAGAGCTAAACAATGCCGATCAGCATCTTGAAAAAGTCTGAATTGTAACATGCTAAAGTAAGACGACACGAAACAAGATTAGTGATAGTTAACCTGAATTCTAACACTGAAAAATAGTTGAATAAGCTTGGAAGCCTGTATTCAATGATTTTCAGGACTACCGAAAATGGATAAAGCTTTTTGCAATAATTTATTTCATAGGCTTTAAATTATATTGGAGTTTTTCATTTCCATGTCCCTTCTTTTATTGCCACTCATGGTTTATGAATATACCCGCATATTTATTTTCGTTTTACTTTAATCTTAACTTAAAAGGTTTTCTATCGTCAGGAGCATTAGTAAAAGTTCTCCTTTGGACTCCTAAGGTAAAATGCAGTAGGAGAGTATGAGGCAAACGTGTAATATCGCAAGAACATGTCATAAACATATTTTTTCCATTTAAATGAGGTTTTGTAGCTGAATTTAAGTTTGCGGGATTTCTTCATTCTAGATGTGCTATAAATGCCTTCCTTTCTTGTTAAAAAATGTATCAGAAGAAATATTAAACCACTTGGTATATCTTATACTTAAGATTATTTACTTAATAATTTTCCATTTTATATATTTCAAAATAATACCTTTTCAGATTAAAATTATGAAAATGAATATTTAATCAGATTTTTATTTTAAAAATAATAAAAAAATAGAATAATAATTTGATATGTAAAAATAGACTTTCTACCTTTGAACTGTTGCAGCTGCTCCTTTCAGTGAACAAGGTATCTTTTACTTAAGTGTTTAACCTCTAAATCCTACAATAGTAAAAGCTTACCTATTACAATTAAAAATAACTTGTGAAATGCTAGAATGAAAAGAAAAGCGAAGATGCGGCAACATCTTCGCTCGTTAAAATTCCCCTTTCGTGTCGGTTAAGATTTCATGTATTACATGAAGAAAGGGACTATTGTTTTATGTAAAAACGTATAAAATTATGAAAAAAATATACAAAAATGCAAGTGAAAAGCTCCTTGTTTTATCCCTGCTACTAACTTTTACGTTGCCACAAACTATATATGGGCAATCAGAGAGTCAAAGTGTTAGTGGAGTTGTAACGGATGATAGTGATGCTCCTATTCCTGGAGTAAACGTTTTGGTAAAAGACTCAGATAAAGGAACAATCACTGATGTGGAGGGTAAGTTTTCTCTTACCGTGGAAAAGCAAAACCCTGTACTAATATTCTCATTCATTGGTTACCAGACAAAAGAGATAGAAGTTGGTAGTCAGTCTGAAATTAATGTTTCCCTGATATCAGATACCAAAGAGTTATCTGAAGTGATCGTAACTGCCTTAGGTGTAGAAAGAGAGGAACGTTCTCTGGGGTATGCAGTGCAAGAGGTTAATACCGAAGGTATTGATCAGGCGAAAGAAACCAATATTGTAAATAGTCTGACGGGAAAAATTGCCGGAGTTCAAATTTCAAATTCTTCAGGTAATATTGGAGGTTCTTCACGTATCCTGATAAGGGGTATAAATTCCATTTCCGGAAATAACCAGCCTCTATTTGTAGTAGACGGAACACCAATAGACAATTCCAATTACAATACAGGAGAGCAGTCAGTGGGAGATGGAGGTCGTGACTATGGGAATGCAGCACAGGATATTAATCCGGATGACATTGCTTCCATATCCGTACTAAAAGGTCCAAGTGCTGCTGCCCTTTACGGAAACAGAGCTGCTAACGGAGTGATTCTAATTACTACCAAGAGTGGTAAGCTTAATGAAGGCATAGGCGTTAGTATTAATTCTACCACTTCATTTAGCAATGCCTTCATTTTGCCAGAAATGCAAAATGAATATGGGGGTGGTTTCAAGCTTACTTTTGACGAATATACAAATGCGGCCGGAGAAACTTTTAAGATAGTCAATACCAATGCCAACAATACATGGGGACCTAGATTTGAAGGACAGATGGTGAGGCACTGGGATAGTATGTATCCGGGAGAACCTAATTATGAGGAAGTACGTCCCTGGGTAGCTTCTCCTAATAATATCAGAGACTTCCTTCAGACAGGCAGAACATTATCCAATAATATTTCTCTATCAGGGGGTAATGACAACTCTACCTTCCGATTGTCTTACACTAATCTGGATCAGACGGGAATATTTCCTAATAGCAGCTTAAGGAGAAATACAGTGGCTATCAGTGCGGGGACACAACTTACTGATAAATTCAAGGTGAGTACAAAAGTAAACTATATCAATAATAATGCAGTCGGACGTCCAGCAACAGGAGATTGGTCGTCAGAAGAACCTGTAAATGTACTTACCTATTGGTATGCCTGGACCCAGCGACAGTTAGACCCGGATCGCTTAAGAAATTACAAATCTGAACGCTATCGCCATATGACCTGGAACGTAAGGGGACCTGAATCCTATAACGAGCAGAGTTATAACAACAATCCGTACTTTACTTTATACGAAAACTATAATAATGATACGCGCGACAGAGTATATGGTAATCTTTCACTGGAATATCAACTTACCGATGCAATAAGTATTAAAGGTGTAGCACGTACGGACTTTTACACAGAAAGAAGAGAAGATCGTGCTGCATTAGGAGGGTATTTGCAAAATGCATATCAAGAGGATGTAATTCAGTTCCGTGAGGACAATTATGAATTTCTGGCTCAATATCAGAAAAATTATGCTAGTGACATGTCTTTGTATGTGAACCTGGGAGCCAATACCAGGAGAAATAAGTTTAACCGGAACTGGGCTAAAACGCAAAATGGGTTAAGCGTACCAAACTTCTATAACCTAAGTGCTTCTATAGACCGTTTGCTTACAGAGGATGTTACAACTGAAAGGGTTGTAAATAGTATATATGGTAGTGCATCATTTGGATATCGTGGACTGGTTTATCTAGATGGATCATTAAGAAATGACTGGTCTTCTACACTTCCGGTAGATAATAATTCATTTTTATATCCTGCTATCTCTACCAGCCTAGTGTTTTCGGAACTTATGCCAAATTCTGGTGTGCTGTCCTTCGGTAAATTCAGGGCTAGCTGGGCACAGGTAGGAAATGATACTGATCCATACAGACTCGGGTTAACTTATAATTCGCTAACTCCATATGAGAGCCTACCTGTATATACTGTTCCAGATATTCTGAATAATAGTAACCTCAAACCCGAAATCACCACCAGTTATGAGTTTGGTCTTGACATGCGGTTTTTTAATGGAATTTTTGGCTTTGATGCTACTTACTATCATAATGTAACGCGTAATCAGATTATTCCACTTTCAGTATCTAACAGTACTGGTTTTGACGCAGTGATTGTAAATGCCGGGCAGGTAGAAAATCAAGGAATAGAGTTGATGCTCACCGCAACCCCGATTTCTACTTCCGGTGGTTTTCAGTGGGATATGAATTTTAACTGGGCCAAGAATAATAACAAAGTGCTGGCATTGGCAGCTGGTCAGGACAACCTTGAAGTTGGAATGAGGGACGGTGTTTCCATCAATGCCAGGGTCGGAGAAGCGTATGGTGCCATCATTGGCGTTGGAGTACAGAAGAACGAAGATGGCATCCCGATAGTAGATGGTACAGGGTATTATCAACTGGAACCGGGTAAGGTATTGGGTAACATTCAGCCAGACTTTACCGGAGGCTTTATGAATACCTTCAGCTACAAAGGCCTGCGAATCAGTGCACTTTTAGATTTCCAGAAAGGGGGAGATGTCTGGTCTGAAACCGTATCCAATGGAATTGCCAATGGGCAGTTTATTGAATCGGTAGGGCTCAACGACCGGGGGGTACGCAAAAGAGATCCGGTGCAGGATGGAGGAGGAATTAGAGCGGTAGCGGTTACGGAAAGTGGCATGGAAAACCAGGTGTATCTAGAAGCTCAAAACTACCTGAAACAGTATTATTCAATTGATGAATTTACGGTATATGATCTTAGTTACATCAAGCTAAGGGAGGTGGTGATTACCTATACCTTACCTTCAAAGTGGCTTGAAAACTCACTCTTTCAGTCAGCTTCTTTCGGGTTGGTGGGTAGAAACCTCGCGATATTACACAAAAATATACCTCATTTAGACCCAGCTGAACTGGCCTACGGATCCGATAATGCCCAAGGATTGGAAGGAGCGGCGCTACCTGCTCCACGAAATTTAGGTTTCAACATCAGAATGAAATTCTAAGAATAACTTTCTATCCCATGAAAAATATTAGAAAAACACTAATACTATTTTTGGCGCTAGTAGTAGGTGGTTGTTATGATTTTGAAGAAATCAATATCAACCCCAATGAACCCACGTCAGTGCCTACATCACAGTTGCTTACAAGTGCGCAAAGAAATCTAGTCAAGGAAGTTTTTGGAAACAATAGCAACTTCGGAGAAAGCTCATATGCCAATATC
Source organism: Catalinimonas locisalis (assembly GCF_038039535.1). NCBI lineage: Bacteria > Pseudomonadati > Bacteroidota > Cytophagia > Cytophagales > Catalimonadaceae > Catalinimonas > Catalinimonas locisalis. Next base: position 4,502 of record NZ_JBBPHP010000073.1, read on the forward strand.
TACATGCAGTATCTGGCAAACCTAAGGGGGGGCTTTGATGGCATCTATCTGGATGTACAAAGTGACTTTGCAGACTTTTACCAGGAAGGACTGATAGATTTACAGGAAATCATCCGACTAAATAATGATCCTGAATTAGCAGTATCGGTAAGTGAATCCGGCAGTAATAATAATCAGATTGCAGTAGCCAGAATTCTGAGAGCCTGGGCTTTCAGTAACATTACCGATATATGGGGTGATATACCTTATTTTGAAGCTTTGGCAGGCCTTGACCAGGTACTACCAACCTATGATCCTCAGGAGCTGATTTATGAAGATTTGATCAAAGAGCTAAGTGAAGCTTCAACCCAGATAGAACTGGAAGGAACACCAGTGGAAGGAGATATCATTTTTGGAGGAGATATGGAGAACTGGCAACTACTTGCCAATGCCCTGAAAATGAGACTTGGCTTAAGGCTTTCTAAGGTTGATCCTGCCATGGCCCAGGAGGTAGTTCAGGAAGCTTATCAGGCAGGTTTACCCTCAGACAACAGTCAGAATGCACTTTACCGTTTTTCAGCATCTGCCGGGAATAACAACCCTATGTACTATCGCTTTTTTATTTCTGTCCCTAATCTGGGGGTGTCCAATACCATGGTGGATAAATTGATAGAATTGAATGACCCCCGCCTGGCTTATTACGCAGATGTGGCTGCTTTGGGAGATAATGCCGGAGAATACATCGGTATGCCCTATGGAATTGATCGTTCCAAAGGGAGTGGCATCAGAGATGAAGCTGTCTCCTGGCCTGACGCAGAAAAAGTACTGGGTGCAGCCAGTCCTTTTACTATCCTTTCATATGCAGAGGTGAGTTTTATGAAAGCCGAAGCTGCTTCCCGAGGATGGATAGATGGAGATGCTGAAACCTATTACAAAACAGGAATACGGGCTTCGCTGGAGTATTGGGGCGTTCCGGAAGAGCAGATCAATACTTTCATGGAAGAGCCATCCATTGCATTTAACGCCAGCGAGCCATTGGCATCCATAGGAGAGCAAAAATGGATCTCATTTTACATGCAAGGCATACAGGCATGGTCGGAATGGAGAAGACTGGGATATCCTGAATTAGCTCCGGCTCCAGATGCCATGTCTGGAAGATCTATTCCCAGGCGCAAGGGCTATCCACCTTCTGAGCTTACGCTGAATAAAGCTAATTACGATGCTGCTATCAGTCGTCAGGGCCCTGATAATATGGCAACCAGAGTATGGTGGGATGTAGAGTAATATATTCACTATCTAACCTATAATTAATTTAATATGAAAATTCCAACCACAAACAGGAGACGCTTCCTGAAAACCACTGCTTTGAGTGGAGCGGCCATTGGTATGAGTGGTATGCTCCCTCTGAAAGTAACCCCTCGGCGGAAATCAACTTTTTATGATAAGGTAAAACTTCCTGCAGACCCACTTTTTACCTCTGCGAAGCAGCTTGCTGCAATGGTACAGTCCGGAGAGGTATCATCAACAGAACTGGTCAATATGTTTTACCAGCGTATAGATGAAGTGAATCCACAAATCAATGCGGTGGTGATGATGTGTCGCGAAAGAGCAATGATGGAAGCTGAACAGGCCGACAAGATGAGGGCAGCAGGAAAATCAATGGGGCCTCTGCATGGGGTGCCTATGACCATCAAAGATTCGCTAGATACTGAAGGTGTAGTGTCTACTGGAGGGACGATGGGTAGGAAAAATTATATACCAGCAAAAGATGCTACTGTGGTAGCGCGTTTGCGCGATGCAGGCGCCATCTTATTAGGCAAAACCAACACCCCGGAATTTACTTTATCCGGCACTACAGCCAACCTGATCTATGGTATGACCAGCAATCCTTATAAGGAAGGCTATACGCCGGGAGGAAGTAGTGGGGGAGCGGGGGCAATCATTGCTGCCGGTGGTTCACCCATGGATATCGGGTCAGACTTTGGTGGAAGTATAAGGGGGCCAGCTCATTTTTGCGGGATTTCCGGTCTAAAACCCACTATGGGTCGTGTGCCCAGAACAGGCCATATCGTAGATTACGGAGGACTGTTTGATGCCTACCAGGTACTGGGACCACTGGCACGCTGGGTAGAGGACTTAGATTATTTGTTGCCCATCATATCAGGACCTGATCAAATTGATGCCGCCATACATCCGGTACCTCTGGAAAGCATGGACTCCGTGGATCTTGGCGCATTGAAGTATGCCTGGTTCATAGATCATGGCAGCAGCGAGAGCTGTACCGATGAGACGGTAGAAGCCGTGCAGAGTGTAGTGGCTATGCTCAGAGACGCCAACTTCAACATCAAGGAAGACGCTCCCGTCAGCCAGATCAAAAAAGCTGAGAAAATACGCTCTGAGATGTTTAAAGCCGATGGAAGAGCCTGGGTAAGAAGACTTGTGGAAAGAGAAGGAACTCAAACCACTCATCCTTTGCTGCGCCTTGGAAATGAGGAAGATATTGTTCCGGCAGAAGAGTTTACTGCCATGGTAGAACAACTGGATGCCTCCCGTAGTGAGATGTTGCAATGGCTGAAAAGTTATGACATCATCATCTGTCCGGTAGATACAAGTCCTGCTGAACCCAACCCTGAAACTTTTGACAGAAAACCGGGAGATCCTGACAGTTATGGTTACAAGGGGATCTTCAATCTCACCGGTTGGCCGGGAGCAGTAGTAAGAGCAGGTACCAGTCCTGAGGGTTTACCCATAGGGGTGCAGATCGTCGGAAGGCCCTGGCAGGAACATCAGGTACTAGCTGTAGCCAGTTTTATTGAAGCACAGACCGGCGGCTGGGATATGCCAGCCATTTAACTTTATTAGCGATGGATAATCTAACTTATACAAAAAAGTTAAATCGCCAGGAATTTTTCAGAAGAAAAAAGGAGATTCATTCTCCTTTTCTCGAAAAAAAAGCAGATGATGAATTGGTGTTTAAATCAGTGGCTGAGCTGGCAGAAATGATCAGAAACCGCAAGCTCTCTTCCCTGGAACTGGTAGACGCTTACATTGACAGGATTGAAAAGGTAAACTACCGCCTGAATGCGGTGGTGATGGATTGTTTTGAAAGGGCCAGAGAGGAGGCCCGGCAGGCTGATAATCAAGGAAAAAGAGCCAAGAAAGGTCCTCTGCACGGCGTGCCTATGACCATCAAAGATTCTCTGGATACCAAAGGGGTGATCAGTACCGGAGGGACGCTGGGGTATCTTAATCGGGTGCCGGAAGCCGATGCTACAGTCGTGGCAAGGTTAAGAGAAGCAGGGGCTATCCTATTAGGAAAAACCAATACCCCTGAGTTTACACTGATAGGTGGTGTTGAGGGAGTCAACACCACCAACAACATCATCTATGGATTGAGCCGTAATCCCTACGACCTGTCAAAGAGTACATCAGGTAGCAGTGGGGGAGCCGGAGCCATCGTTGCATCTGGAGGTTCTGCTTTTGATGTGGGTACTGATTGGGGAGGAAGTGTACGAGGTCCTTCTCATGCCAATGGCATTGCAGGCCTTAAACCTACTTCGGTACGCTTACCCCGTACCGGACATATCGTGGATTACGGTGGAATCTTTGATTCCTGGCAGCAACCAGGGCCTATGGCTCGCTACGTAAAAGACCTTGATCTGCTCACTCCCATCATGGCAGGGCCTGATTTCAAAGATGCGGTGGTAATTCCTATGCCCTGGCCGGACTATCGTAAGGTTGACCTAAAAGGGCTGAAAGTAGCGTTCTTTACCGACAATACGGTTGCTGATACAGATGAAGATGTAAAGCAAACCGTGAAACAGGCTGCGCTGTGGATGGAGGAAGCAGGGGCGCAAGTAACGGAAGATTTACCCAGAGAATTGCTGGTAGAACTTGGTACCATCCGCCGTGATTTGATTGTGGGTGATGGATGGTCATGGCTGCTCAGGACGGTGAAAGACAAGGGCAGTAAAGCTTATGGAAATTCTTTAGAAAGTAGACTAGCTCACGGCGGCAGTCCCATCAGTACTGCCGAATATACCCGCTTGCTGGAACTACAGGATAAGAACCGCTCGGCGATGTTGCAATGGTTTTCGGACTATGATCTGCTCATCTGTCCGGTAGCAGCAAAGGCAGCCAGTGAAATTAATGCCGGAGAAAAAGAAGGTGCTTATTATATGGACAATCCCGGAGAAAGCTATACCAAACCCTTTAATACCTGTGGATGGCCTTCAGCGGTAGTCAGATGTGGTACTAGCGAAGACAATATGCCCATAGGAGTACAGTGTGTGGCCCAACCCTGGAGAGAAGATGTTTCTTTGGCCGCTGCCGCCTATCTGGAAAGCCGTTCCGGTGGCTGGCAAAAGCCCGATTTATCATGATTAAATGCTAACCTAATGAACACATTTACAGCAAAAAAAATACAGCGCAGCAGAAGGGATTTCTTAAAAGTTGTACGTTCCAAAAAAGTCAACACATCCAATAGAAATTTCTATGCTGCTAAAAGTAGTAAAGACGCAGAAGACGAACTCATCTTTATGTCGGCTACCAAACTGGCCGAAATGATCAAAGCCAGGAAGGTTTCTTCAGTGGAACTGGTACAGGCCTACATTGACAGAATTGAGGATGTCAACTACCACCTCAACGCGGTGGTGATGCAGTGTTTTGACCGTGCTTTGGAAGAAGCCCGTACAGCGGATAAAGCCCTTAAGAAAGGCGGTTCACTGGGTGCGTTACATGGCGTCCCCATGACGCTCAAAGATTCTTTTGAAGCAGAAGGGGTTGTGAGCACAGGAGGGACATTAGGTAAAATTAATACAGTAGGAAAAAAGGATGCCACGGTGCTGGGGCGCTCCCGGGCTCAGGGGGCCATTTTGCTGGGAAAAACCAATACACCTGAATTTACTCTTGCTGGGGGTGGTATGAGAGGGGTACAAACTACCGGTAATATTATTTATGGAGTAAGTAAGAATCCTTATGACCTTACCCGTGGAACTTCAGGTAGCAGTGGTGGTGCCGGATCAATATTGGCTGCCGGAGGTGCGGCATTTGATATTGGAACGGATTGGGGAGGAAGTGTGCGGCTTCCTTCCAATACCAATGGAATTGCCGGGATTAAGCCTACTTCTGTGAGATTACCACGAACCGGACATATTGTGGATTATGGGGGGATCTTTGACTTATGGCAGCAGCCAGGTCCCATGGCCAGAAGGGTAGAAGACTTAAAGCTGCTTACCCCCATCTTAAGTGGACCAGATTTTATAGATGCTGCTGTCGTTCCTGCCCCATGGTTAGACCCGGATGAAGTTGATGTTAGTACGCTCAAAGTAGCTTTTTATCCTAGCAATAAAGTGGCTGACACTGCACAGGAGACGCAGGATACTGTCAGACAAACGGCCAAGTGGATGGAAGAAGCCGGTGCGGAAGTGACAGAAGACTTACCCGAAGCCCTGCTACAGGAACTTGCAGAGATTAGGAGAGAACTGGTTGGAGGAGATGGATGGACATTTTTGCAACGCGCTGCCGATAAGTTTGGTAGCAAAACTGTAAGCGAGACCATTCAGAATCGTCTGGATAATGCTGAAACCATCACTACAGACCGTTATACCCAACTTCTGGAAATGCAGGATGCTAACCGCTCCAAAATGCTGGAATGGTTTCAGCAATACGATGTTATTTTATGTCCTACTACCTCTTCACCAGCTGAACCTATAGACCAGGGCTTGGAAGAGATCAGCTGGACAAAGCGTAAACCCGGCGCTAGTTATTGCGGACCTTATAATACTACTGGCTGGCCATCCACAGTAGTACGTTGTGGTGGAACAGAAACCGGTCTTCCCATCGGTATTCAGTGTGTGGCACATCCCTGGCGAGAAGATGTTTCCCTGGCAGTGGCCGAATATTTGGAAAGCCGTTCCGGTGGATGGCAGAAACCTCCCTTATAAAAAGAAACAAAATATGACAAATATCCATTCAAGACGAAAATTTTTCAAGCAGGCGGGTTTGGGAGGGCTTTTGACCCTTACCCAGCCTGAACTCAATTTATCTCCCGGCAAATTAGAAAATCCTTTTGTCCCCAAGCCACCAGATCATGTGATACGATCTGTACCGGAAAACATGGTCTGGGGGTACTATGGAGCGGATGTGCCGGCAGTAGCCGAAGTCAGTGATGGTGATGTGGTGGAAATTCATTCCATCAGCACATCTGGGATTCCCAGAGAAGACCCATTAAGTTTTTTTGAAGCTAATAAAATTCCATCCAATCAGCATACAGAAGAGGTGCTGGCCATCATAGAGCATGTGAAACCTGAACCTTCGGGAATCAGAGGACATATGCTTACCGGCCCCATTTATATCAGAGGTGCTGAACCAGGAGATTCACTGGAGATCAGGATTCATGATATCAAACTCAGATCTGATTTTGGTGTCAACCACACCAGGCCTGGGGGAGGTGCGATACCCGATGATGTGCAGGAAAGAGAATCTATCGTTTATCGCTATGATTTTGACAAGCAGACTGCCTCACCTTTTCCCGGGGTAGAGATTCCGCTCTCTCCCTTCATGGGTGTCATGGCACTTTCACCTGCCCCTGAAGAAGGTAGAGTCAGCTCTATCCCTCCCGGGTATTTTGGCGGTAACCTGGACTTAAGACACCTGGTAAAAGGGACAACGCTACACCTGCCGGTAAGTGTGTCGGGGGGTATGTTTACCACCGGTGATGCACATGCCGCACAGGGCAATGGAGAAGTCAGCGGTACCGCCATAGAAACCTCCATGACGCTGGTGGCAGAATTTGTTGTACACAAAGGCAAAAGTATCAAAGGTCCCTGGGCTGAGAGTGAAGCTCATTTTATGGCCATTGGCCTGGATCCGGATGTAGATGAAGCCATGCGTAATGCAGTGAGAGAAACGATAAGAATCATCCAGGAAAAAACTGGCTTAAGTTATAATCAGGCCTTATCTGTTGCCAGCATTGCCGTTGATTTTGAAGTGACCCAGGTAGTAGACCGTAATCTGGGTGTACATGGCATGATACCCAAGTCAATTTTCACAAACCATCAATTTCCTTACTGGTACAAAAGCAGCTAGCCTATGAAATCGCTTTTATTAGTTATTGTTTTTACTATTACATTTTACCGTTTACAGGCACAGGACAAACCAACTATTGCGGTTTTTTCAGGTCCTACCGCCACCATTCAGAATAGTGAGCCACTCATTACCAGTAACAAGGCAAGGCATAAATACGGATTGCCGTCGTTGCTGGATCAGGAAGGAGACACCCTGATGGATCGCCTCTTTATGCAAAGACTGGCCGCTCCGGTTACCCTTTACGTCAAAATGTTTTCCGCACACCCTCTGGAAAAAGATGCCAAAGAGCTTTATGCTTCAGCGGATGGCTATGTAGATGCTTCAGGTTCTTTTCACAAAGAGCCTACCTCAAATGACGATGTGCCTGTTTATGAAGTCACATTAACGCCAGAAGATGGTTTGTATCCTTTGCCCTATATGGGGCGGCAGAGTGATGGAAAGCCGTGGAATGCCGAATACGCCTATTCTGGAGCCCCGTTTGAGCAATCTCGCCAGACATTTTATCCCGATGGCTCCCGGATTTTTGAAGAAATAGAACGTAAAGGAGGAAGGATATATGAAAAAGCTTCCTATGATTTTTATCGCCCTGCACCCTCAGGGGGCTATACCCAAGGGTTGGACGCTGACCAAAGAACAGATGTGGGGGATGGTGACATTGCTCCTGAAGTGATTGGTGAAGACTTTTTTACTTACGGACCTTACGGCTCTTCTCCCAACAGGACCGTCCTTGCCAGGGCTACCAATGTGGTGCAGGAAGCCATGAATTCGGGCAAGTATGAGGGAGGCATCTGGCTGGAAGGAAGCCCCAGTATTGAAAATACCTCTTACTGGATGAGCCTGCTCATAGATACGGATAAACCCCTCGTCTTTAATGCTGCCCAGCGAAAAAGAAAAAGCCTGAGCGCCGATGGCGATAGAAACATCATTGATGCCATAGACTATATTACGTCCGGAGTATGGAAGAGTGAAGAAGGTAAAAATCTGGCAGGGAGCAGTCTGATACAAGCCCAGACTATCTATGCAGTCAGAGAAGTACAGAAGGCTGATGCACGCCCAGGAGGCTACGAAGTTACCGGAGGCCACGGAGGAGTGATGGGAACGCTCGGCTATGGAGCAAAAATGACCTACCTGCCTTCCAGAAAGCATACCTATTTATCGGAAGTAAATACCACAAGGATACCCGAAAAAGTAGATGGAGTATGCCTGATCAATGGAATGGTAAGCCAAACAGCGGTAAAGATCAAAAATGCGGAAGGGGCTCTTTTGCCCGAAGCCATACCGATGGTGGTGATTTATAAAAGCTCACGCTGGAGAGGGGAGAATGATGCAGAATCTGATGCCAGTACGGAAGTGGATATTCTAGCCCGTATTGAGGATAATCTCAAGCACTATCCTTTGGCAGGCATCGTGGGAGAGGGCCTGGCACCTTACGGAAGCATGACGGCTCCTATGGAAGCTGCCCTGGAAAAGGCCGTACTGCAAGGATATCCGGTCTTGAAAGCTGCCCGAGGCAACGCGGGAGGCTTTATGGATACCAATGAGCAGAATCTTTTCATTGAAGGGCAAAATATAACCGCTACCAAAGGAAGAATATTGCTGATGGCTTGCATCATGCGATTTGGAGCGCTACCTCCCGTTGAGGATGTAACAAACCCTACAGCAGCTGAATTAAGTGCTATAAAAGACAAAATTGCCTTATACCAAGAAGTCTTTAATACCCATTGAGAATTAAAGTTGATTTCTAGTGACTACTTGCACAGAGATGACATTTATAAGACTCAAAAAAGTGTATTTTATAATCTAACCTTTAACAAATTTATACTAGAAATGCCTAAGCATGAGCAGAATATATAGATTTTCCTTATTGCCTACATATAGCAAGAGGTATTTTATACAGTATTGGACACTTTTAGCTTGAGGTTGTTCTTCATACTCAGAAAGCTGTTGATTACATCCTGGGTAATAAAGAGGGAGATTAGTCTCACTTTCCTTAGCTGCAATGTGCAATGGGTATATCACTAAACCTTGTGGTATACCTTGGAGAGAGCAAACTACGATGCATTTTCCAGCTTTTAGTCTCCTGGGTACTCATGGTAACGCCCAGTTTGACAGTGCTGGCTCCATAGCGTTTGTTGAGGATGTCTACGACTTCCATGATCCTTTTGTCCTGCATATGGTCTTTCTGAGTAGAATTATCCTGCATACTGCTTTCAAAGAGGCTTAACTGGCGTGCATTTTCAGGTACCAAGCCTGAAACAATGACACCACACTTCTGATATTTGTATCCTGGTTTGAAAATCTTCTGTAGCGCAAAATAGGCATAGCGAACCAGGTCCCGGCTATCATTGCTGGCTATAGGTAAAGTCCAGGTATGGCTATTGTCATATTGGTCATCAGGGCGGAACCTATTCGTATGAATAAACACCTGCACGTAATTAGCAACACTACCCTCACCCCGCAGCTTTTCTGCGCAGGCAGAGGCATGGGTAGCCACAGCTTCTCGTAAGGCTGTTAAATCAGTTTGTAAAGTACCAAAACTCCGACTAGTACAGATATTCTTTTTTGGTTTACTCATTTGCTCAATTGGAATACAAGGCGTACCATGGAGTTCATGCCATAAGCGTAAACCTACCACTGTCATTTGCTGATTGACAAAACTTTCTTTGCATTTGTAAAGATCAAGAGCCGTGTGGATACCGTGTTTAGCAAGTTTTTTCTGGTATTGACGCCCAATCCCCCACAAGTCCCCAATGGGAGTGAGGGAAAGAAAGGTCTCTATCAACTTTGGGTGTTCAAGCATATAAATGCCTCCATGGGTCAGGGATTTCTTCGCAATGTGATTGGCAATCTTAGCCAGTGTTTTTGTTTTAGCGATACCCAAACAGGTAGGAATTCCAGTATGTTTTTTCACACGAGTTTTCACTTCTTGACCGAGTCTGAAAAGGTCACTGGATTTCATAAAGTTATTACCATAGTGGCTGCTACCACCGTAGCCAAAATCCAGAAACTGTTCATCAATAGAATAAGCTTCCACATCCGGCACGATATCTTTGACCGTAGATAAGATTCTTCCGGACATGTCCCCATAAAGGGTGTAGTTAGAGGAATAAACGTGTATTTTCTCCATCTCTGTTAAAATTTTGATCTGGAAATAGGGAACACCCATAGGGATACCCAGAGATTTGGCCTCATTGGACCGGGCTACCACTCACCCATCATTATTACTTAAAACCACTACTGGCTGATTTTCCAGTTTAGGATTGAAGACGCGCTCACAGGAAACATAAAAATTATTGGAATCTAATAAGCCTATCATATCACTACTTCAATAAATCACGTACCGCATAGCATACTACCCCCCAGATCATTGAATCTTCAATTCGTACATGAATATCCGGATAATCAGGATTTTCAGCAGCCAGGATCATAATACGGCCTAGACTTTTTTCATTGCTGAAACGCAGGCGTTTAACCGTTAAATCTCCATGAACGACAGCGATTACAATAGAGCCATCTTTAGGGTTAAGGCTACGGTCAACCACTAATAGGTCATGGTCAAATATGCCAGCACCAATCATGCTGTCACCCTGAGCCCTCACCATATAAGTAGAGCTAGGGCGAGCGATTAAAGCTTCATTTAAATCTATTCGTTCTTCCTCATAATCGCTGGCAGGAGAAGGGAAACCAGCGGATATTTTATCTGAATAAAGTGGCAGATACAATACGGTTTCAAAACTGGGACGGTAAATTTCTAGCATGGTTTAGTTTAATTTATTCTATTCTAAGGGTAAAATTACAAATCAAACTTAAATGTTTACTTAAAATAAGAACAAATACTTATATAAAGTATAAATGGTGTAAAAAACTAAATTTTTGCAAGTAATTTCAGTATCTAAAACGGAAGAAAAAATAGATTACCAATCCCCTGCCGCTCAAATGTTTCTTTTTTCAAATCATGAGTAATCTTGGAAAAGCTTAGTGTTTACCGAGGAAGCTTTGAGCAGGTCAGTAATATTTGTGCTCCTAAAAAGATAATCTTTAATGTTTGCCATGATAACTATCCGGCAGAAATCCTTTGATGATGCAAAGAAAGCTTATAGGCAATAGTTACTGAAAAAAGACTACCGCATATCCTCATGCTTCCGGTATTCAGTTTCCTTTTGTCAGTAACCGCACCATTCCTCCCAGGACTATAAGCTGTGGGGTGAGCATATCAAATGTTTCACCTTAATAGTTACATCATGACTGCTATTTCAAATCTCACTTTTTATCAGGTTTCAGAAATTACCCTTCACTATCAAAGCAAAGTTAAAGCCTCCCTGCGTCCCAAGGTCACCTCTTCAGAAGATGCCTACCTGATCCTGCGCAAGCACTGGGATGAAAACAAGCTGGAATTACTGGAGGAATTTAAAATCCTACTGCTCAACCGTGCCAACAAAGTATTGGGAATTGTTAATATCTCTTCCGGAGGCATATCCGGAACTGTTGCTGATCCTAAGCTTATCTATGCTTCAGCCTTGAAAGCAGGCTCAAGTGCTATAATTCTGGCGCATTATGTAGAGTAGATATTTATGTGAAGTAATGTAGCTAAAGTGCTCATACTGAAGAATTACTCTTTCATTAGCAT